>DDUQ01000031.1:1934-17604 GCA_002344885.1 Comamonadaceae bacterium UBA2334 | reverse complement strand
CGCTGGTGCCCTTCGGCGGACAGAACCTGATCGAGGCAGCGGCTTGTGGTTGCCCGGTGGTTCTGGGGCCGCATACCTTCAACTTTGCCGAAGCTGCAGAGGCTGCCGTGGAGGCGGGTGCCGCTTTTCGGGTGGACAACATGGCCGATGGCATTTCAACCGCCATGCATTTGCTGGCGCATCCGCAAGCCCAAGAGCAGGCTGTTGCGGCAGCCCATGCGTTTGCCGGTTCACGTCAGGGAGCCGCTGGCACCATGGCTCGCGCGTTGAAACGACTGGTGACGAATGCAGAGCCGCTCGCGCAGGTGGCGCAATAAACGTCAGCTACAGCCACCAGCGCCATCGACTGGTCACGTGGGCCTGACGTCTCGCCCGGCTCAGCGTGTGGCTGCCGAGGTTGACAACAGTGCGTTGATGTCGTTCAGGTTGTCAGCGGCCAGGCTGCCACTGGCTTGGCGCAGCCGCAAGCTGCCCATCAGCACGTTGTAGCGGGCCACGGCCAGGTCACGCTTGGTCTGGAACAGTTGGCTCTGAGCGTTGAGCACGTCGATGTTGATCCGCACGCCCACCTGGTAGCCGAGTTTGTTGGCGTCCAATGCGCTCTGGCTGGATGCCTCGGCCGCCTCGAGGGCTTTGACCTGGCCCTTGCCCGACTGGATGCCAAAGAAGGCGGTGCGGGTGGCTTGCGCCACGGCGCGCTTGGCACCTTCTGCATCGGTGCGGGCCTTTTCTTCCAGTGCCAACGCTTCTTTCACGCGGTTCTGAATGGCATAACCCGCAAACAGGGGCATGTTGAACTGAACCCCAACAGTTGCCGTGTTGCTGCGCAGTGGCAAGCCAGTGGTGTTGGAAGGCGCTTTGGCCAGTGCGTATTGACCGGTCAGGTCCACGGTCGGGCCGTGACCGGCTTCGGCTTTCTTCAGCTCCAGCGAAGCGATGTCCAGTGCGGTTTGAGCCTGCACCACACTGGGGTGAGTGGTTTCAGCCAGGTTGACCCAATGGTTCACATCGTCGGGCATTGTTGATGGCAGTGCCACAGGCAGGCCCAGGGGCAATGGCTGCACCTTGGTTTTGCCCACCAGCGTGTCGAGCGCCAAGCTCTTGACGTGGAGATCGTTTTCGGCGGCGATTTCCTGTGCCACGACGAGGTCAAAGCGGGCTTGGGCTTCACGCGAGTCGGTGACCGTGGAGGTACCGACTTCAAAATTCCGCTTCGCTGCGGCAAGTTGCTCGGACACAGCGGCCTTCTGGGCTTTGACGTAGGCGAGGGTGTCCTGGGCTGCCAGTACGTCGAAGTAGGCTTGAGAGGTCCGGATGATCAGGTCCTGCTCCGCTGCTTTCAATTGGGCCTGTGCCAATGCCAGCGATTTTTGACCTTGCTCGAAGGCCAGTCGGTTGGCGGGGCGGTACAGCGGTTGGCTGGCCGATACGGTGGCGTTGCGGGCATCAAAGCTGCGGTTGGGCACGGGGCTGGCGTTGTCCACATTCGAGCGGCTGAACCCCGCACCCAGACCGACAGTGGGCAGCAAGCCTGCGCGCGCCTGTTCGGCCTTGGCCGCAGCGGCATCCTGCGCTGACCGTGCCGACTGAAACGTTGCGTCAAAGTCCCGCGCCGCTTCGAACAATGCCGACAGCGACTGTGCCTGCGCCGTAGCGCCAGCAAAACCTGTGGCCAGGACAGCGGCGACAACCGACCGTGCCAGCTGTCCCGAGCGGGGCGCAGTTTGCAACGTCGACGAGAGTTGGCGGGGCAATGCGGAGTGAGTCATGTTTGCGTAGGCAGGTTGAAGTGATGAAGTGTGCTTGTGGCGGACCATGGCGCACGGAAAACGCCGGCGCGCGATGAAGAGCTTTGAGGGGCGCTCGACCACAGCGGCAACTCAGTACTGTGGAATGCTTGCATCCAGCTCACTGGACCAGGCATGGATGCCGCCCTGGATGTTGACCACGTTGGTAAAGCCGTTCTGCAACAAAAACTGGGCGACTTGCATGCTTCTGCCGCCGTGATGGCAGAGACAGGCAATGGGTTGGTCGCGGTCCAGTTCCAGGCAGCGCGCCGGGACGGTGCGCATGGGCATCGTGACCAACTTGAAGCCGTTGGCCTCTTCATCATCCGCAACCGAGGCTGTTTGCACTTCCCATGCTTCGCGCACGTCCAGCACCACGGGCTGCGCACCCGGTGAATCAAGTTTTTGCTGGCGGGCCCAAGGGCCGACTTGCTGGACAGTGAGTTGAATCATGGTGTGTGTGACCTGGGTCAGAAACGGAAGGCAGATGGGGTTGGGAAATTGAGCAGCCGCGGTGCCACGAAGTCCCAGGGTTGGGCGGTTGTGTAGGTGGCATCGGCAGCTTTGGTGATGAGCGTTGCGCGGACGACCGGGTCTTCGCCGACGAAAGCAAACAGGCGGCCACCGGGTTTGAGCAAGTCCAGCAGGGCCTGGGGCACTTCAGCCACCGTGCCGCTGAGTGCGATCACGTCATAACTGCCCTGTGCCGCGCAGGCCTTGAACTGGTCTGCTACGGCATCGGCATGGCGGACATCGACATTGGTGATGTTGGCGCGGCGCAGGTTGTCGGTGGCCTGCTTGGCAATGGCAGGGTTGATTTCAAGGCTCAACACCGACTTGGCTTGCTTGGCCAGCAGAGCAGCCGTGAACCCTGAACCGGTACCTATGTGCAGCACGGTGTCCTCTGGCTTGAGCGCCACATCCTGAACCATGCGGGCTTGAGCCTTGGGGTGCAACATGCTTTCACCTTCTTTGGCGGGGCTGGACAGTGGTAACGCCACATCTGCATAGGCCAATCCACGCAGCGCTTCGGGTGCAAACTGGTCGCGTGGCACGCTGTCGAGCAACGCCAGAACGGTGGCATCGGCCACTTCCCAGGGGCGGATCTGCTGCTCGATCATGTTGAACCGGGCTTTGGCCTGGTCCATGGCGACGGGGGATGTTTGCTGCATGGTGCTCATTTTATACTCCTATGGGTATGTTTGGGGCGTGTACGTCCGATTTTACCGGGCCGCCTCCGCCGAGCCAGGTGGCGCGTCAGGCGGTGGGGCACCCCCAACGAACTTGCGTTTCAGCCATTGACCCAGGTCATCCATGTAGCAGTAGACAACCGGCACCACTACGAGAGTGAGGATGGAAGATGTGATCACACCACCGATCACGGCCTGGCCCATCGGGGCACGCTGCTCGGAGCCTTCCGACAACGCAAATGCCAGCGGTACCATGCCAAAAACCATGGCCAAGGTGGTCATCAGGATGGGGCGCAACCGGACGCGGGCGGCCATCAGCAGCGCATCGGTGCGACCCATGGCGGGGTGGTCAGACGTACCTTCGCGGGCGCGGATGGCAAAGTCGACCAACAGAATCGCGTTCTTGGTCACGAGCCCCATCAGCATGATGATGCCGATGACCGAGAACATGCTCATGCTGGACTGGAACATCATCAGGGCCAGCACCACACCGATGAGTGTCAGTGGCAGCGAGGTCATCAGCGCCAGGGGCTGCAGGAAGCTCTTGAACTGGCTGGCCAGGATCATGTAAATGAAGATGACTGCCATGGCGAGGGCAGACACGGCGTACGCAAACGACTCCTGCATGTTTTTGGTCGATCCACCAAACTGGTATCGGTAGCCGGGCGGCAGTTGGGTGGCATCCAGAACTTTGCGGATGTCAGCCGAGACATCGCCTGCCGTGCGTGAGTAGGCATTGGCGTTGATGGCCACCTCGCGCGTCAGGTTGCGGCGGTTGATCTGGTTGGCACCGGTGGACGCTTCAACGCTGGCCAGCTGATCGACCCGGACCACACGGGGCGAACCATCGGCCAATGTGCCCACCACCAGCCGTGCGTGTGCCAGGTCCTCCAGCGATCGGCGGTCGGCTGCCGGCAGGCGGACAATCACATCGTAGGTCTGGGCGTCTGCTGCACGCCAGTTGCCAACCGTCTGCCCCGCCACCATGATGCGCAGGGGCGACGCCAGTGCCGACACACCTGCACCCAGGTCAGAGGCGACGGAAGGCTTGAGCTTCAGCTCGACGGTGGGTTTGTCGGGCTTGACCGATGAGTCCAGATCCACCAGTCCGGGGATGGCGCGTATGCGGGACATGACATCTTGGGTGAGCCGTTCCAGTTCATCCAGGTCGGGCCCTTGCAGCGACAGTTCGATCTGCTTGTTGCCGCCCACGGCATCCAGCAGACCCACATGGGTCACGTTGATGCCGCTCACGCTGCGCAGCCGCTCGCGCAGCCTGGCCGACATGGCATCGGCATTGACAGAGCGGTCTTTCCGGTCGACCAGGCGCAGATAAATGTTGGCGTAGATTTTTCCGGCAGCATTGCCGGTGTTGATGGTGGTCACGGAGTAACGCACCTCGGGGAATTCGCGTGCAATGGCCTCAACCTGACGTGCCTTGGCTTCGGTGGCTTCCAGCGAAGAACCGGCGGGCGTGTGAAACGTCAGGCTGGTTTCCGAAAAATCTGCCTTGGGCACAAATTCGGTGCCCAGCAGCGGCACCATCGCAACGCTGAGCACGAAGATGCCGCCTGCGGCGGCCAATGTGGTGAGCTTGTGGGTCAGTGACCAGGCCAGCACCCGCTGGTAGCTGTCGGACAAATCGTCCTGCGCCCGGTCTATCCACCCGGTCAGTCGGCCGATGGTGCGGTCATACCAGTTCCGGCGCTGCGGTGCAGTGGCATCGTGGCCGGTGCCGTCCGGCCCGGTGTGCAGGTGGACGGCGGGGTCGTGCCACACCGACGACAGCATCGGGTCGAGCGTGAAGCTCACGAACATCGAAATCAGGATGGCTGCTGCCACCGTGATGCCGAATTCATGGAAGAACTTGCCAATGATGCCTTCCATGAAGCCGATAGGGAGAAACACGGCGACGATGGAGAGCGTGGTGGCCAGTACGGCCAGCCCGATTTCGCGCGTGCCATCCATGGCGGCGTTGTAGGGTGTTTTCCCCATTTGCAGGTGACGGACGATGTTCTCGCGCACCACGATGGCATCGTCAATGAGCAGCCCGACGCTCAGGGACAGCGCCATCAGCGTCAGCATGTTGATGGTGAACCCGAATAGATTCATCACCATGAAGGTGCCGATCAGTGCAATGGGCAGGGTCAACCCTGTGATGATGGTCGAACGCCACGAGTTCAGGAACAGGAAAACGATGAGCACGGTCAGGATTGCACCCTCGATCAGGGTTTGCCTGACGTTGGCCACGCCCACGCGGATGGGGCGCGAACCGTCCTGCACCTCGGCCAGTTTGTAGCCAGGTGGCAGTTGGGCCTGGATGTCTTTGAGGGTGGACTGCAAGCCATTGACGACAGCGATGGTGTTTTCATCCTGCGTTTTTTGCACTTGCAGCAGCAGGGTGCGCTCGCCGTTGAAGAGCGCCAGGTTTTCCTGCTCCACCGTGCTGTCTACGATGCGTGCCACCTGGTTCAGGAAAACGGGTTGTCCGCCCCGGCGCGTGACGATGATGCGGTTGAAGTCATCCGGTTGCACCATGCGGGCCTGCAGTTGCACCACTTTTTCCTGGTGCTGGGTGCGCAAGCTGCCCAGTGGCGCGTCCTGGTTCTCGGACCGCACGGCGGCAACCACCTGGTCGGCGGAGATGCCCAGTGCCTCCATGGCAGCCAGGTTGAGTTCGATGTTGATGGCGCGGCGCGTGCCGCCGACCAGATTGACCGCACCCACGCCGCGTACGTTTTCGAGCCGCTTTTTGAGTACCTGCTCAGACCATTGCGTCAACTCGGCCGGTGAGGGGGCTGTACCGACTGCAGCGTCGGGCAGCACGGCAACCGACCAGATGGCACGGCTGGCCGGGTCGAACCGAAGGACTTTGGGTTCTTTGACTTCGGTGCGCAGGGTGGGCTTGAGCAGCGCAATTTTTTCCCGCACGTCTTCGGCCGCACGACGGCCGTTCATGTGCAGGCCGAACTCGATGATGACCACAGACTGGCTCTCGTAGCTGCGCGAGGTCAGCGCATTGATGCCGGCAATGGTGTTGACCGCTTCTTCGACCTTCTGGGTCACCTCGGACTCGACAATTTCCGGCGCGGCGCCGGGGTACTCGGTCGTGACCACGACCACCGGGAAGTCGATGTTGGGGAATTGATCGACCTGCAGCCGCTGGATCGAGAACAGCCCCATCACCACGAAGGCCAGTATGACCATCGTGGCAAAGACCGGATTGCGAAGCGAGACCTGGGTGAACCACATGGTGCGGGGCGGGGCAGGTATGGGAGGGCTGACGGGTGGTTTGTTCGGGGCTGAGCGGGTGTTGGCCGGTTCGGTGGCGCGTCAGGGTTGGCGGGCTGAGCCGGGAATCAGCCGCACAGATGTTTTTTCTTGCATTAAACCGATTTTGACGCTTGTCAATATTGAATTATCAGCTATTGAGTTTGTAGTAATGTATCGTTCGGTCGGCTGGGTTTCCCCCGGCGACCAGTCTCCCTGGTCGGTCACCTGTATGGGTTGGTGAACGATCTGGCCCTTCGAGCCGTCGGCATCGAGCTTGACCCATTGCACATAAGGTTGGGGCTTGTCGTTGCGCACGCTGCTGGCTGGCAGACTGATACCCGTCACTGTTCCCGCCTGGAGTACACCCTTGGCAAACAGGCCATGGCGCAGGCCGGGTAGCGGTTGCAAATTGAGGTAGGCCATGACACTGCGGCTGGCCGCTTGGGCCGAAGGGCTGATGCGGGCGACCGTTGCACGCACCGGTGTGGGCAAACCTTCCACATCCACCTGCCCGGCCTGGCCGACGGTCAAGCGGGCCGCATCGGCTGGGGTGATGGCCACTTCGAGCTCCATCGCGCTGAGGTCGATCACCTCCAGAACCCGGGCATCCACACCCACGCGTTCGCCGTTTTGCACCGGTCGGGTGGCCACCTGACCGTTGATGGGGCTGCGCAGTGATGTGTCCGCCAGCGATTTGCGGGCAATGTCGAGCGTGGCCAGCGCCGCTTTGTGGTTAGCCTGGGCAGCGGCCAGGTTGGCGTGGGTGGTTTCCAGCGCAGTGGCAGAGATGAAACCCTGACCCACCAGTGCTTGGTTGTTGGTGAGGGCACGTTGGGCAATGGCCAGTTGCGCGGCAGCTGCCTGCGCCTGTTCGTCGGCTTGCTTGACGCGAGCCAGGAATTCCGTGGCGTCGATCTGCCCCAGTATCTGACCAGCGCTGACCCTGTCCCCTTCGCGGACACGCAGCCCCTGGACCTCGCCGGCCACTTTGGCTTTGACCTGTGCCGTGTTGACGGCCCTGACCGTGCCCGATACCTCGATCGTCTGAACCAACGTGCGTTGCGAGGCGGTGACCACGTCTTGTGGAGTCAGCTCGAAAACGGTGGGTGCGCGCAATGCGGCGGCGGCCTCGTCTGCCAGTGCCTGCCTGGCTTTGCGGGCTTGCAGGGCCTTGCCCACGCCGGCCAGCATAGCCAGGATGACGGCGGCCCAGATGACCCATTTCAACCAGGGTGTAGGTTTGGGGTTGGCAGACATGTGGTTGTGCAAGGGGTTGGATGACGCGTTCGGTAGCCGGTCAGGCAGCGGGGACTGTTGGGCGCGCGGTCAGACCATGGAGGAGGATGTCAGCCTGGCTGGCGATGAAGTCCTGCGGGTTGGCAGACAGCATGCTGGCGCTGCCGGACGGGCAGCAAGGTGCCATCGAGTGCTTCCACATGATGATGAAAATCATCGGTGCAATCAGGCTATAGATGGCGTAGTCAGGGTTGATCTGGCGAAATTCGCCGCTGTCCATGCCGCGTCGCAACACGCGTTTGATGAGAGCGTTGCCAGGCTCGATGACTTCCTGACGGTAGAACTCGGCGATTTCCGGGAACACCGCACCTTCGCTCATGACCAGCTTCGTGATGCCTGAGGCCTGTGTAGCGCCGATGCGCTCCCACCACTGGTGCATGGTGTAGCGCACCAGGTCCGACGTGCTGCCTGAAAAGGCGTCGAACATGGAGTTCCACTCCGCAAAGCGCCCGGCGATGTTTTCACGCACCACGGCTTTGAACAGATCGAGCTTGCTGGGGAAATACAGGAACAGCGTGCCTTTGGACACGCCCGCGCGTTGGGCCACCTCTTCAACCCGCGTGCCGGCAAACCCCTTCTCGACAAATACACTCAGCGCAGCGGCCATCAACTCGCCTGGACGGGCATCCTTGCGGCGTTCACGTCGGTGTTGCTTGTCAATCAGGGTGTCTGTCGGGTGCATGGGTGTTTTTTACTGACCGGTTGGTTAGTAATGTAACAAAAACTCAGCGCACCGTGGTTCACTCTGCGCACACGGGGGTGTCGGGCATGTTGTAGAACGCACGGATGTGGTCCCAAATGGCCTGTGGGTCGTCGGCGTAGGTGATGAGCCCGAGGTCTTCCGGCGAAATGGTGCCTTCTTCCACCAGCACTTCAAAGTTGAACAGACGCTTCCAATAGGCCGTGCCGAAGAGGCAGATCGGTACCGGTTTGGCCTTGCCGCATTGCACCAGGGTGATGACTTCGAACAACTCGTCCAGGGTGCCAAACCCGCCGGGAAACACCACCAATGCCTTGGCCCGCATCATGAAGTGCATTTTGCGCATCGCAAAATAGTGGAACTTGAAGCTCAGTTCCGGCGATACCCAGGCGTTGGGCTGCTGCTCGTGTGGCAACGAGATGTTCATGCCCACGGTCAATGCGCCCGCTTCGCTGGCACCACGGTTGGCCGCCTCCATGATGCCTGGGCCGCCGCCTGTGCACACAAACACTTTGTCTTGCTGGGTGCAACGTTCGCTGTATTCGGCCACGATGCGGCCGA
Organism: Comamonadaceae bacterium UBA2334; assembly: GCA_002344885.1. Lineage (GTDB taxonomy): Bacteria > Pseudomonadota > Gammaproteobacteria > Burkholderiales > Burkholderiaceae_C > UBA2334. Next base: position 8,797 of record DDUQ01000031.1, on the reverse strand, counting down.
ATGACCGGGCGGCCTCGTAGTAGTGTGCGTTGCGCACATCTCTTTGTGCATCGGCCAGCGCGCGCGCATCGCCTCCGTCTTGCGCGGCTTGCACGGCCGCCTGGGCGTCGACCATGGACTTGAAGCGTGCGCTGCCGTAAACCACCACCGTGTGGTGAATGCCCAGGTTGTGTTGCATCAGGTCGGGCTTGAGCATTTCGAGCTGCAAACGGATGCCCCGGGTTTCGCGTCTGAGCATGAACTCCGGGTCGGCAAACGCAAACCGGTAAGCCGCAGCGGGCTCGGCAGCGCTGTTGGTTTGCGCTTGCAAATCGGCCCATGCTTTGGCACGGCGGTCGGTGTGGAGGGGGCGGGTAACGTCCATGATGTGAAGAGCGTTGGTTGAGCGGGTGAACGAAGCTTACAGCCCCAAAGCCAATCCCAAGGGAACAAACACCAGCGCCAGCGCATTTCCCAACATGATCATGGCGCCCACCTTGTCAGGTTCCTGGTGGTAACGATCGGCGAGCATGAATTGCATGACGGCGGGTGGCAGGGCAGCAAACAGCAACAGCTGACCTTTGGCTGCGCCTTCCAGCCCCAGCAGGCTGACCAGTGGCAAGGCCAGCAGCAAGCCGATGATCGGTCGGGCCAACGCGCCGATCAGGCCCATGCCCAGACTGGCGCGTGTCAGGGTGGTCAGCCTCACGCCGAGCGCAAACAGCATCATGGGCAGCAGGGCATCGCCCAGCAGTTTGAGACCGGCCAATATGTCAACGGGAGGGCGTATGTCGGTGAGTGCGCTGAAAAATCCCAGCGCCGTGGCCAACATCAGTGGGCTCAGCAACAAGTCGCGTGTGCGGGCCAGTGCGCTGGTGATGCGCGCGCCAACCGAAAAATGCAACAAATTGCTGACGGAGAAAAGGGCCACTGCTGCACCGAAATGCTCGGGCCCGAAAGCCAGCAAGGCCAATGGCAGGCCCATGTTGCCGCTGTTGTTGAACATGACCACCGGTACCAACGTGCGTGGGTCGGCCTTCAGCCAACGTGCGAGCGGCCAGGCGAGCAGCCCGCCAGCCAATATCAGGATGGCACCACCCGCCAGCAGGGCCATGTGTTGCTGCAGTTCGAAGTCCCTGGCAGCCAAGGCCGAGTAAACCAGCACGGGTGCCAGCACGTCCAGCGCGATGCGGTTGAACGTGGCCATGTCGGGGCGGTGCTTGCAGCCATACGCAAAGCCGATGGCGACGATCAGGAATACCGGGATGATGACCCCGGCGATACGTGCGATCAGTTCCATGTGTGGTCGGTAAAGGTCAGAGGCATGAGTTTGCCAGCCAGAAAAGCAAAAGGCCCCGGTAGGGGCCTTTGTCCGATCAGGCGCGCTGCGCGCCAGATGTCGGGGAAGCGATCAGACGCGCTTGCGGTATTCGCCGGTGCGGGTGTCGATTTCGATTTTGTCACCCTGGTTCACGAACAGGGGCACGGGCACCTCGAAACCGGTGGCAATCTTGGCTGGTTTCATGACCTTGCCAGAGGTGTCACCCTTGACAGCAGGTTCGGTCCATGTGATTTCGCGCTCGACGCTGGTGGGCAGTTCGACGGAAATGGCTTTGCCTTCGTAGAACACCACTTCAACGGCCATGCCGTCTTCCAGGTAGTTCAGCGAGTCGCCCATGTTTTCAGCTTCGACTTCGTACTGGTTGTATTCGGCGTCCATGCAAACGTACATGGGATCGGCGAAGTACGAGTAGGTGCACTCCTTCTTGTCCAGAATGATCTGGTCCATCTTGTCGTCGGCCTTGAATACAACTTCGGTACCGAAGTTGGCGATCAGGCTTTTGAGCTTCATGCGCACGGTGGCGGAGTTGCGGCCACCACGGCTGTATTCGGTTTTCAGGACGACCATCGGGTCTTTGCCGTGCATGATGACGTTGCCAGCGCGGATTTCTTGAGCGATTTTCATAACGGTGGTTGATGTAGAGCCGCTCTCGGCGGCGGGGCCGGGTTCACGTCAGGGCATGTCTCGGCAGTTTGGGTAACCGCGCATTTTAGCTTGTCACGGTTTCAGTCTGGTTCAGCACGGTGTCAGCCCGTTGGCGAATGGGTCAGGGCACCTTGGCAGGTTCTGCCACAGATGCGGGCAGGCTCGTCAACAGTTGCGTGACCAAATCAGGTTGAGACTGCAACCGGTCTGCCAGGCGGTTGGCCCAGGCCTGTGCTGAGGCCCAATCCATTTGGGGCGGATGGGTAGGGGTGTCGGGCGAGGGGTCTGCTGACGAAGGTGGTAGCGTTGTGGTGGTATTCCACCAGGTGTGCAGTTGGCGGACGTCGGCCGGTGCATCGGCCCAGTCCAGGAAAGCTGTCAATTTGGCATGGTGTGCGCCATCGTCCTGCGGGTAAATGTGCCAAAGGAATGGCTTGCGCGCCCACAGGGCGCGTACCAGCGAGTCTTCGCCCCGCACGGCGTTCATGTCACTGGCCCAAAGCAGGTGGTCATAGTCGGTTTGCGTCAATGCTGGCAATGGGTGCAGGCGAAGCTGGCCATGTCCTTGCCCGTGCCAACCCAACTGTTGGCAGGCGCTTTTGACGGCTTGTGTTGCCCGACCGGCTGTCACGAGCAACACCGTGGGAAGGGCGCTTTCTGAAAGTTGTTGCAACCAGCCGGCCAGGTAGGCGGGTTCGTAGCAGAACAGGCTCATCAGCCGCTCACCTGACCAGGGTATGCCGTGTGCTGCCAGCCAGTTGGAGCGGTTGAAGTGTTGCTGACGTTGGGCCAGGTCGCGCTCTCTCAGCAGCCCACCGGTGGCTGCCGTGAAGCCCGGATAGAAAAAATGCTTCACATGGCCGGTGGCCGGGCCGTGCAGGACGGGCGAGGGCAGACCGTGGCAGCGTTCGGCGTAGCGCTCTGCGGTCAGGTACTCCAGATTGATCCAAACTGGATTGTTTGAATCAAATGCAGCCTCAGCGCTTTTATCAAATGCAAAGTGTGCTATAAAAATAGATTCTATCTCGCAGCCAAAGCCTTCAATCCACACGTCTGCCATCGGGAAAGCGGCCAGTTGTGACTCGTCGCTGCTGCTGGCCCAAGGGTAGATTTGAACGCCACGGTGCCCGTCTGGGGCCATCCAGACCAGCGCGCTGGCATCGTCTACCCACAGCCGTACCGAATGTCCCCTGTCTGCCAGTTGGCATGACAGGCGCCACAGCACGCCCAAGTCGCCATGGTTGTCGATCACGCGACAGAACACGTCCCACAGCAAGGGTCGGGCAGGGATTGCCGGCGGGCTCGAAGAAGTCAGGCGATGGGTGAGGTCAATGCGCGTCATGACATGCGTTTGGAGTGGCTCACGCGTGACAATAACCGGATGTCCAGCGACCCACCTTTGAACCCGCCCACGCCGCCCGTGCCAACCGCACTGCAAGATCAGCCATTGCCAGACGCTGCGAGTGGCGATCCGGCACCGCATCCGGAGGCTTTGCTGAGGGAGGTGGCGGCACTGCCTGCTTTGCCCGGTGTTTACCGTTACTTTGACCAGGCAGGTGCGGTGCTCTACGTGGGCAAGGCGCGGAACCTGAAGAAGCGGGTGTCGAGCTACTTTCATCGCAACCTCGATGGCACGCGCATCGGGCAGATGGTCAGCCGCATTCACCGCATGGAAACCACGGTGGTTCGCTCCGAGGCAGAGGCCTTGCTGCTGGAAAACAACCTGATCAAGGCACTCAACCCGCGCTTCAACATCCTTTTCAGGGACGACAAGTCATACCCCTATTTGCGCCTGGGCAAATTGCCTGCAACCGCATCAAGCAGCCCAGGTGTCCAGGCAGCACCAGGCAAGCCACCAATGCCTCAGCCCGATGGTTTTCCGCGCATGACGTATTACCGTGGGGCGGTGGACAAGCGGCACCAGTATTTCGGACCTTACCCCAGTGCGTGGGCCGTGAAAGAGAGCATCCAGCTGATGCAAAAGGTGTTCAGGCTTCGCACTTGTGAAGACCCGGTGTTTGCCAACCGGACACGGCCGTGCCTGTTGTTCCAGATCAAGCGCTGCTCCGGCCCCTGTGTCGGGATGATCAGTTCAGCCGACTATGCTGAAGATGTGAAGCGGGCCGCCGCCTTCCTGAATGGCGACACGGACGAGGTGCTGCGCGATTTGCAGTCGCGCATGATGGCTCATGCCGAGGTGCTTGCCTTCGAGCAAGCGGCCGAGGTGCGCAACCAGGTGACGGCTTTGTCGAAGGTGCTGCATCAGCAATCTGTGGACAACCTTTCAGACAAGGATGTGGATGTGCTTGCCGTGCGCGTGCAGGGCGGGCGGGCTTGTGTGAACCTGGCCATGGTCAGGGGTGGGCGTCACTTGGGGGACAGGCCCTATTTCCCGGCGCATGTCGAACAGGCGCAGTCCTGGTTACCTGATTCCGATGCGAACCCGGATGGGTCTGCCGACGAGACGGACGTGGCGAGCCGGGTCATGGCGGCCTTCATGGCACAGCATTACACCCAGGTGCCTCCCCCACCGGTGTTGGTGGTGGGGACGCAGGTGGGTGCCGACCTGATTGATGCGCTGGCCGAGCAAAGTGGCATGCGCTTGCAGGCCGTGTTCAACCCGCGCGAGCACCGGCGCGATTGGCTGGACATGGCCCAGACCAATGCCGATTTGCAGTTGGCCAGGCTGCTGGCTGAAGAAGGTTCGCAGCAGGCCCGTACGCGAGCGTTGGCGAACGCCTTGGACCTGACGCTGGACGATCTGGGGCAACTGCGCATCGAATGTTTTGACATTTCACACACGGCGGGTGAATCCACGCAGGCATCTTGTGTGGTGTTCGAAGCCCACCAGATGCAGAACGCCCAGTACCGACGCTACAACATCACCGACATCACGCCGGGCGATGACTATGCCGCCATGCGGCAGGTCTTGCTGAGGCGCTACGCCAAACTGGCCGAGGCAGTCAGGTCAGCCGATGCGGCATCGCCAACGGTTGCAGGGCAGCGTTTGCCTGACCTGGTGCTGGTGGACGGCGGCAAAGGGCAGGTCAGCATGGCGCGCGAGGTGTTTGGCACCTTGGGGTTGCCGTTGTCACTGATCGTGGGTGTGGAGAAAGGGGAGGGCCGCAAGGTGGGCCTTGAGGAGTTGGTGTTTGCCGATGGGCGTGACAAGGTTTATCTGGGTAAGGACTCGGCGGCGTTGATGCTGGTGGCCCAGATTCGAGACGAAGCGCATCGGTTCGCCATCACCGGCATGCGCAGCCAGCGCGCCAAGGTGCGCACAGGCGGCAGCCGACTGGAGGACATTGCGGGCGTGGGGCCCAAGCGGCGCGCGAGGTTGTTGCAGCGGTTCGGCGGCGTGCAAGGCGTTGCGGCAGCCAGCGTGGCGGACCTGATGACCGTGGAAGGGATTTCTGCTGACTTGGCTGGCTCCATCTACAGGGCATTGCATTGATGTCGACGCCGAGTGGCGTGGCTTGATCGATGCAGCTGGTGATGGCATCGCATAATCGGTGGATGTTCTTCAACCTGCCAACCCTGCTGACGTGGGCCCGCATCGTGGCCATTCCGCTCATCGTCGGGGTGTTTTATGTGGACGGCTGGTCCATGGAAAGCCGCAACCAGTTGGCGACGACGTTGTTCGTGGTTTTCGCGGCGACCGATTGGGCAGACGGCTATCTGGCGCGCAAGTTGAACCAGACGTCGGCATTCGGTGCATTCCTGGATCCGGTTGCCGACAAATTCTTGGTGTGTGCCAGTTTGTTGGTGCTGGTTCACCTGGAGCGGGCTGACGTGTTTGTGGCACTCATTATCATCGGCAGGGAGATTGCCATCTCGTCACTGCGGGAGTGGATGGCGATCATCGGTGCAACGAAGAGTGTGGCCGTGCACATGATTGGCAAGCTCAAAACGACGGTGCAAATGGTCGCCATTCCATTCTTACTTTACGACGGCACCTTGCTGGGGGTGGTTGACACCGCTGTGTGGGGCCAATGGCTCATCTGGGCGTCGGCGGTGTTGACGGTGTGGTCCATGGTCTATTACTTGCAAAAAGCCCTGCCTGACATCAAAGCCCGGTCGCGATGAGTACCGGCCCCATGTTGTCCATGCCTCCGGGCGGCAGGGGGGCAGATGCCTGGTTGCGCGCCATGCCAGCGGTGTTCGTGTTGATCTGGAGCACGGGTTTCATCGTTGCGCGTTACGGGATGCCGCACGCGCCGCCGTTCAGCTTTCTGGCCATGCGCTACGCGCTGTCCATCGCCTGCTTCTTGCTTTGGATTGTCTTGGCTGGTGTGGCCTGGCCCCGTGACCGCTGGCAGTGGATCCACCTGGGCGTGACCGGCGTGCTGATGCATGCTGTGTACCTGGGTGGGGTTTGGGCCGCAGTGAAGGCGGGCATGGGCTCCGGCCTGTCGGCGCTGGTGGTGGGTTTGCAACCGGTGCTCACAGCCATCTGGCTATCGGCCGTCACGTCGCCCGTTGGCGGGGTTGCCGTCACACGCAGGCAGTGGGTGGGCTTGATCCTCGGCTTTGCCGGTTTGGTGCTGGTGGTGTCTCGCAAGTTCGAGGCGGGTGGTCCGGGCGATCAGGCCAACTGGTTCAATCTGTCGTGTGCGGCGGTGGCGCTGCTGGCGATCACGGCCGGTACCTTGTACCAGAAGCGGTTTGTCAGACCGTGCGATGTCAGATCGGCCAACGCCGTTCAACTGATGGCCGCTTTGCTGGTTACCTTGCCCTGGGCAGGGTTCGAGCAGGCGACCATGGATTGGAACCTTGAGTTGATCGGGGCGATGGCTTGGTCGGTTCTGGGCCTGACGCTGGGTGGGAGTTCGTTGTTGTACCTGTTGATTCAGCGGGGCGCGGCTGCCACCGTCAGCAGCCTGATGTACCTGGTGCC
>DDUQ01000031.1:1189-1735 GCA_002344885.1 Comamonadaceae bacterium UBA2334 | reverse complement strand
CAGCAGCCTGATGTACCTGGTGCCTCCCACCACAGCTGTGTTGGCCTGGTTGCTGTTTGGTGAGCCCATCACATGGACCACGGTGGCTGGCACGGCATTGACCGCCATCGGGGTGAGCCTGGTCGTGAGGGCACCGGCGCGCTGATGGGTGTCACATCGTTTTTTTTGAATGCCTGTCAGGAATGACCGAAGGTTGGGTCTAGAATTCGCGTCCTTGGATTCTTGGCAGCAGCATAAACCGATGCCACAAGCCCGCCGTCCGGTGGGCTGATCTACAGGACAGATAAGGACAACCCGTGAACAAGACAGAACTCATCGACCAGATTGCTAACGATGCCGACATCCCCAAGGCATCAGCCACGCGTGCGCTGGACGCGGCATTGGCCGCCATTGCAGCCACATTGAAAGAGGGCGGCTCCGTGTCGTTGGTGGGCTTTGGCACGTTTGAAGTGGGCTCTCGCGCTGCGCGCACCGGCCGCAACCCCCGCACAGGCGAGTCGATTAAAATCGATGAAGCCAAAGTGCCCAAGTTCCGTGCCGGCAAAG
>DDUQ01000031.1:454-867 GCA_002344885.1 Comamonadaceae bacterium UBA2334 | reverse complement strand
TTCGAGCCTCTCAGCACCCACCACCACCCAAAGCAAAAGGCGGACTGTTGTTCGCCTTTTTTATTGCCTCGGCTTAACTTCCCCGTTTGCAGGGTCTCTCATGTTTGATTACGTCCGCAACAACACCCGCCTCATGGGCATCTTGCTTGCGCTGTTCATCGTTCCCGCTTTTGTTCTGGTCGGTGTGGACGGCTACCGCAATTTCGATGGCCGGGGTGAAACCGTGGCTACGGTCGCGGGCAAGTCGATCAAGAAAGACGAATGGGATGCGGCCCACCGCCGGGAGGTGGACAACATCCGGGCCAGACAACCTGATGTGGATGTGAAACTGTTCGATACCGACGAATCGCGCTATGCGACGCTCGAGCGTTTGGTGCGTGAGCGGGTTCTGATGACAGCTGCGCAGAAAATGA
>DDUQ01000031.1:0-141 GCA_002344885.1 Comamonadaceae bacterium UBA2334 | reverse complement strand
GACCAGACGGTTCACTGGACATGGACCGCTACAAACAGTTGCTGGCTGGGCAAGGCATGTCACCCGAAATGTTCGAGGCGCAGGTCCGGCAGGATTTGTCGATGCGCCAGGTGACGCAAGCCGTGACGGCTTCGTCGCTGG
>DDUQ01000116.1 GCA_002344885.1 Comamonadaceae bacterium UBA2334 | reverse complement strand
GGCGCATCGCAGCTGCTCGGCCTGCGCCACGGCGTGCCCCTGCTGGGCCTGGGTGCCTTGCACGCGCTGACCATGGGTTTTCTGGGTTCCGTCCTGATGGCCATGGTCACCCGGGTGTCCAGCGGCCACAGCGGCCGCCCCCTCACCGCAGATAACCTGGTGTGGGGTGCATTCTGGGCGCTTCAGGTGGCCACCGTGCTGCGCATCGCCTCGGCGCTGGAGCACGCCACCAGCTGGCTGACCCTTGCCGCAGCAGCCATCTGGCTGACGGTGATGGTGCTGTGGGGCCAACGCATGATCCGCTGGTATGGCCTGCCCCGCGCAGACGGCCAACTGGGCTGACCCCCTCGACACGGCAGCATGGTCCCAAGGAGTCATGGTCAGAAAACATCCCACCGCCTAGACTTGCGCACGGCAACCACCCGACACATTCTTCACGCACATGCCACCCGAGACCACACCTTCAGAATGGCCCGATGCCGCCTTGCAACTGATGTCGGCACGGCGCACCATTTTGCCCCGCCGCCTGACCTCACCGGGACCCGATGCAGCGCAAAAACGCCAGCTCTTCGTGGCGGCCGCGACGGCACCCGACCATGACCAGGTTCAGCCCTGGCGCTTCATCGAAGTGCCCGAAGAGGCACGCCCCAGACTGGCCGATGTGTTCGGCCAGGCTCTGCGAGACCGAGACCCTGACGCCACCGATGCGCAAGTGGAACAGGCACGCGACAAAGCCTACCGCGCACCGCTGCTGCTGCTGCTGGTGGTTGACGCAGAAAAGGGCGACCCCGCCATCGATGTGTACGAGCGCATGGTGTCGGCCGGCGCTGCGGTGCAAAGCCTGCTGCTCATGGCCACGGCGCAAGGTTTTGGCTCGGCACTGACCAGCGGCAAAGCGCTGAAGGCCGAGCCCTTCCGGCAGGCGTTCAAGCTGGCACCGAGTGAATTTGCGCCGTGCTTCATCAGCATTGGCACCGTCACGCAGGCCAAGCCCGGCAAACCCAGACCCGACCCCTCAGCCATTGCGAGCTGCTGGGAAGCCTGACGCCACACACCCACCACCATGACCACACGCATACCCGTATCGAGCATCGGCCTGCCAGGCCACCATTCTCCCGGCGCAGGGTTTGAAGAACCGTTCGAGATGCTGGCGGCCTGCCACGAACGCCTGCTGCGCATGCTGGGGCTGCTGGCACGTCTGCGCGAGCACCTGGCCAACGTGGGCTGGGATGCGTCGGCCGCACAGGCTGCGCAGGACGTGATGCGCTACTTTGATCTGGCAGCCCCCCATCACCACGAAGACGAGGAACGGCACGTGTTCCCTGTCGTACTGGCCGACCCCACCAGCCCGCTGCATGATCTGGTGCGTCGGCTGCAACAGGAACACCTGGCCATGGCAGCCAACTGGGCGGTTGCACGCCTGGTTCTGGCGCGTGTGCGCGATGCACAACCCGACACCTGGCAACCCCTGACTGCATCAGACCAAGCCGCGCTCGACACGTTTGTTGCGCTGTACGCGAAACACGCAGAAGACGAAGACAGCCTCGTCTTCCCTGCCGCGCGTCAGCGGCTCGATGATCCTCAAACGCAGGCCATGGGAACAGAGATGATGAACAGGCGCAAGGTATGAGAGACACAGACGACCCTGCCAGTTTTCATATTGGGTGGTTCAGTCGGCCTTCCGGTCTTCATCCTGAAGAGGGCCACCCAGGCTCGCATGCGCCTGAGCTGACGAACCCGTGGCATCGGTGCCCCACTCAAACCAATCGTCCCCGAACAACTCCGCTGGATGGGCGGTTCGGTCGGATCCGTTGCCACAGCGCATGTCGTGGGCCGAACAAAACTGATCACAACCCCAACACACCCTTTCGGGGTGTGCAGGCCGGAGAGGGAATTTTTTGGACACAGTCAGCCCCGTCCTTTTTTGGTCACGGACGAGAGCATGACCTTCGCGCCTGACGCAGGCCATACAACGGCCCTCACAGCAGCTAAGTGTCAGCTGACGCAACACGTCGTTCGAACAACTCACACCCTACAACGGGAGCATGTCAAATGAGTGCATCTGAGTGGTCTTCATCGTCGCTCGTCTGCCGACCGAACTTATTGACGGGGTCATTGTTGACCGGTGTTCGGTCGATTGACATGCAACACAGTGAACTGTTCGAGCTCATCGAAGCCTTTGAAAGTGCGCATGCGGCAGGAGATCTGGCCACAGCTGTCGGAACGCTGCTCCCACACCTGGAGGCTTACGTCATATTCCATTTTTCTGAAGAAGAACAGCTGATGTCCTCTCTGGTCAACGAGGCATCCCACATTCAGATGCACCTGGCGCAGCACCAGTCATTCAAGGATTCGCTTCAACGCATCTGCGCTGGTTTCAACGTCAAGGACGACGAAGTAATCGTTGAGGAGTTGACAGCGCTGCTTCGATCTTGGTTGACCCAACACATTGCCACCACAGATATGAGTCTGGGGCGAAAGCTGTTGGCGCAAGGGTCCCACAAGCTGTGGAAGTGAGGTTGCCTTCATGATCCCGACAGCATGCAATCTCGCTTGCGACAACTTGTGCGCGCTGAGCACTGCGGCTCTGTCACATGCGTTTGACGCATGGATGCAAACAGACGATGCAGGACGCATTGAGACCTGTCATGTACAGACGGGCGGACATTTCGGCTGGAGGGCAAACGATGTCATCGGCCAGCATCTGCACAGCATCCTGTTCAGCGAAAACGACCGGCAAACATGTCAGCAAGCATTCACCCAATGCCTGCAGCACGAAATCGACTCAAGTGAGGTTTACAGCATCGAACTTCAGGTCAGGGGGGACACCGGTTCGGCTCTGTCTGCGGAGGTCTCGATGTCGCGCGTGGCGTTCAAAAGCGACACGAAGATATTGGTCTCGCTCCGTGACCTGACGAGTCACAAAACGACTCAAGACAACTTGAGGATTGCTGAAGCAGCCTTTGATCTTTTCGAAGGCCTGGTGGTGACGGACGCCAGCAAAACAATCGTGAAAGTCAACACCGCTTTCACAGGCATCACCGGTTACACCGCCGAAGAAGCCTTGGGAAAACAATCTTCGATATTCAGAGCCGACAAGACCACTGACACGATTTACCACGAACTCCGGCGTGTTCTGCTGACCGAGCGATATTGGCAGGGTGAAGTTTGGGACCGACGCAAAAACGGCGAACGCTATCCGGCATGGTTGCGCATCAGCGCGGTCTTTGATCCCGACGGCGTCGTCAGCCACTATGTCATCTCGTTTGTTGACAACACCGCCCAGCATCGTTCAGATGAGCGCATCCACCGTCTGGCTTTTTTTGATTCTTTGACCGAACTGCCCAACCGTCGACTGCTGATGGACCGGTTGAAGCGTGCTTGTCACCGAAGCCACCGCCAACACAACCTGGGTGCGGTGCTGGTGATCGACCTCGATAACTTCAAGGATATCAACGACGCTCTGGGGCACGATGCGGGTGACGATCTGCTGAAACTGGCCGCCCACCGCTTGAAAGAGTGTCTGAAGTCAGACGACACGATTGCTCGCGTGGATGGAGACGAATTCGTCATCGTGCTAGAAAGCCTGTCAGGCGATCACGCCACTGCCATCAGCAGAGCCGAGTTGGTCGCCAATCGGGCGAGACTGGCCTTGTTAGAGCCCAGCGAAGTCGCTGGGCACGCCTTGCAAATGTCGATCAGCATCGGTGTCACCCTTTTGGAAGGGCATGTGACCAGTGAGAGCGATCTGCTCAAGCATGCTGAGACGGCCATGTACCAGGCCAAAGATGCAGGACGCGGTTGCGTACGATTTTTCAATTCGACAGCGCAACAGTCGTTGCAAAAGCGGTTTGAAATGATCGTTTCCATGCGCAAGGGGTTTCCAGAGCAATTTACCGTGCACTATCAATTGCAAGTCAACACAAGAGGCGAGCCACAGGGCGTGGAGGCATTGATTCGCTGGCATCACCCCAGTTTGGGCAATGTCTCCCCAGCCATGTTCATCCCTCTTGCCGAGGAAACGGAGTTTGTGATTCAGTTGGGAACCTGGGTGTTGAGAACAGCCTGCCGTCAACTGGTCGCCTGGTCTGATCACCCGTTGGCCAAAGGTCTGACCATGGCGGTCAATGTCAGCGCGAAGCAGTTCCATCGATCTGATTTTGTCCAAACCGTCAAACAGGTGATTCAGGAAACGGGTGCAAAGCCAAATCAGGTCAAACTTGAACTGACCGAGGGATTGATGCTGCACGACGTGACCGATGTCATTGAAAAAATGCTCGCGCTTCGCGAAATCGGTGTGGGGTTTTCAATTGATGACTTCGGAACAGGCTACTCATCTCTCTCTTACCTGAAGCGCCTGCCGCTGGATCAAATCAAGATCGACAAATCCTTTGTTCATGATCTCAAACTGGACCCTGACGATCAGTCCATCGCACGCACTGTCGTCACGCTCGGTCACAGTCTGGGATTGAACGTGATCGCCGAGGGAGTCGAAACAGAACAGCAACGCGACAGCTTGCTTGAAATGGGATGCGATGCTTTTCAGGGTTACTTCTTTGGGCGGCCGATGGATGTCGGCCAACTGATGCAAACCAGCTATTTTTCATCCCTACCAGCGCCGGACGCGTGATGCCGCTCGCGCATCAGAAGACTCCTCCATCGCAACGGTCAGCGGCCGCATAAAGTTCGTTGTTCTCCCGCTTGATGCGGTCGGCCAGTGCCGCAATGATCGTTTTGGACTCCTTCACAAAACCCGCCGGGTCCTGCTTGATGGCGGTGGCCGTGCCCCACTTCTGGCTGTAGCCCACCACCACGGGAGCGGTACTCGCCATTTCGTTGGCAAACCGTTTCGCCATGGCCGCCACGGTCGCATCCTTGTGAGCCATCAACTCGGGATACAGCACCTTGTCTTCGGTGCCCAGGTGCAGGGTGAGCTTGCCCATGAGCTTGCTGATGCACGACCGGGCGGCCGAGCCATCCTGCGCCAGCGCTGTGGGGTGGAGCAGACCTTGCAGTTCGGTAGCCAGCGCCATCAGTTCATTGTGCTGCTGGCGAAATCGTTCAGTACGGGACATGGTGACTCCATCGTGGTGTGTGGCAAAAAAAGCGGCACCAGCGTAGAGCGGGCACTGCGCCTGTTACTTAATCTGGTTCAAGTTCAGGCCACTTTGAAGGCTCCCCGTTATCAGGCAGTGGCACGTGCCAATTGCGTCCATGCCTGGGTGAGTCGCCGTGCCAGATCCGCAGGGCGGTGCACCAGCACATAGCCCTGTGCGCCAAACAGAAAAGGCAGGTAGTCGTGCCCCTCAGGGTCAACCGTCACGCAGAACGGTGTGACGCCAGCTGACCGGGCCTCGCCAATCGCATGGCGGGTGTCTTCCAGGCCGTAGCGCCCTTCGTAAACATCCAGATCATTCGGTTTGCCATCCGTCAGCAGCATCAGCAGGCGGCACCGTTGCGGGCAGTGTTGCAGATGATGGGTGGCATGGCGTATGGCCGCGCCCATACGCGTGTAGAAGCCGGGCTTGATGGCCCCGACCCGGCCGTGTGCCTGCGCATCCCAGCGGTCGTCCATGCCCTTGATCTTTTGCAAGCGGACGTTCTGACGGCGCACCGAGCTGAAACCCCAGACCGCAAACGGATCGCCCACCGCGTGCAAGGCTTCGCCGAACACATACACCGCATCGCGGATGACATCGATAACGCGCAGCTGGTCACTGGCAAACGCATCGGTTGACTGGGACAGATCGGCCAGCAGCCAGGTGGCCAGGCTGCGATCTGCAACAGCATGTCGCGTGTACACAGCCGGGGTGTCGGTGCGCGGCTGTCGGCTGCCCCGGCTGTCGGCCTGCAGGCGTATCCAGGCATCGACGTCAATGTCATCGCCGTTTTCCTGACCCCGCTGCAGGCGAGGCGCATGGCGCAGCACCTCCATGCGCCGGCGCACCTGCCGGGCCATCACGCTCAAGGACGGTGGCGGCTGAAACGGTGCGTCCACTCTCGCCCGCGTGACCTGAACCCGCACGTGCGCTGGCCTGAGCAAGCCTTGTCTGAAGTCCCATTCCGGAAACAGCTGCCCCTCGCCCAACGGTACATCGTCCACGCTGCTGCTGGGCAAATCGAGGTCGAACTTCACACGCGATGCAAGGGTCGTCCCGTCGGTGGCGACTGACAAAGCATCCATGTCGTTGGCAGCTGCCGTGGCATTGCCATCGTCCTCGTCGTCCGTGCTGCGGTTGACGCGGACCATCTCGCTCCAGGTCATCAGTGCCTCGGCACGGAAAGGCAACACAAACGGGTTGCTGGCTTTGTCGTGCGCAGTGACCTGTGTGCGGCGGCGTTGCGTGTCGGTTGTGGCAAACGTTGATGCACTGTCCGACTCGCGGGACGGCGCACGCATATCCGCAGCATCAGCATGCGCGCACGTTGGACCACAGACCCACAACCAGACCGGTGCCACGTCTGCAGGCAGAACGCCACCGGGCGTGTCTGGGCACCATTGCCCCGCCAATGCAGCCCGCACGGTCTGCTCAGCCCGCGACAGAACACGTCCGGACACACGCATCGCCTGTCGCTGCAATCGATGGGCAGCATTGAGTTTTTCATAGCGCTCAACAAAACCAGGGAAAGCGTTGAGAGCATTTTTTGTTGCAAAAATATTGCTCAGCACCCAATCTGGATGCGGTACTCGGTGCGCCCCCAACAATGCCAGCCACAGATACAGGTCGTGGTTGAGCGCGCGCTCGTCGAATACGCTCAGACTGTCGGGCAGCGCGAGGACCTCGGGATCGCAGGTGGGCAAAGGTGATCGCCCCCCCGCGCTTGCCAGCCGGTACAGCCAGTGTGAAGGTGCTGCGGTTCGCTGCAGACTGGCCGGAGCCAGGCGCACCGTAGCACTGCCACCCGCCGCACGGAACATCAGGCCGATGGCGGTGCGGACTTCGTCCAGACGCACCGTGGCCGCTGATGCAGCAGGCGTGGTGAATTTGACCAGGGCATCGTGCCACCAGCGGCCAACCACTTCTTCCATCAGGCCCTGTCCTTCTGCGCGTCGGCGTGGCGTTGTTTCAGTGTTTCGCGCAGCGCATCCACACCGACTTTCCAGGTGAGGTTGGGCTGACGACCCTGCGCCTGCTGGGTGGTGTCACAGGCCTGCAGGCATTGCCCGCACTGCACACACGAGAACATGCGCCGCTTGATGTTGCGCGGCTTCAAACGCATGGGGCAATGGCTGTCACAGGCATTTCCACTCGCTGGGTTGGTGCCCAGCTCGCGCTGGCAAGTCTTGCAATCACGGGCCTGCCCCCTGTCAAATGCCACCACCAGTGCACGCGGGTTGGCCATCCACACCAGGCTCTGGAACAAGCCGACGGCACAACCAAAACGGCAAAACAGGTGGCGGGCCAGCGCAAACTCCACGAAGAACACCACCGTGCCCACCACCAGGAATCGGGTCTGGTTGGGGGTGAGGGTGCCGTGCAGCAACCCGCCCCAGATGGTCGCAGGCGGCAGCAGATACGTCAGCAAAGTGATGGCCCATGTGAACGCCGCTGCCAGACAGCTGATGACAAACAGCGGCCACCAGACCCTGTTCGGTGTGACACCGGGCCGGAACACCGTGTGGCTGTCCCACACACTGAGCTTGCCACATGCCCGGTGCAAGATATGGTTCAGCGTTTCGACAAAAGAGAAGTGTGGGCACAGCCATCCGCAGTACACCCGGCCGTAGCGGTACGCCACCCACAGAAAACCCATCACCAGCACCAGCAGTGGCACCAGCGCCCGCCACACCAGGTTCAAACCGGCCTGGGTGGCATCGATCTGCCCGGCCCGCAAAGCGTCGATGCCCAGCGACCAGCGCATGCCCAGAAACCACAGCTGGGCCTCGTCCAGATCAAAGCGCAGCCAGTTGAACGCTGGCGCGACCAGAAACAGCAGAAAGAAGCCCGCCTGCGTGGCGCGACGCAGTTTTTGTACGGTGAGCATGGAAAGTGGCAACAACCGAGCCATCGTCACGGCGTCAGGCGGTGGCGCTGGCGCTGGTGCCATTCAGCACAGGTCTGCACATCAACAACCGTCGCCCATCACGGCACGCACCACCTCGTACAGGCCACTGGCCGTGGCAGGGTCGTCGGTCAGTGCGTTGACGATGGCCATGCGGCAAGCCAGCAACATGGGCATGCCAGACGCCTGCAAGCGTGCTGCGGCCACCAGCAAGCGGGTGCTGGCGGTTTCTTCGAGGTCGTGGTCGGTCAGCGAACGCAGCGCCTGTGCCAGGCGCACCAGGCTGGCGGCCACGGGTTCTGCCACGCCGCCCTCGGCAGCCACGATGCGGCTTTCCACATCGGGGTTTGGATAGCCCATGTCCAGCGCCACGAAACGCTGGCGTGTGCTGGGCTTCAAACCTTTCAGCACGTTCTGGTAACCGGGGTTGTACGACATGACCAGCATGAAGCCCGGAGCCGCGTCCAGCTGCTCGCCGGTGCGTTCGATCGGCAATGCACGCCGGTCATCGGCCAGCGGATGCAGCACCACGGTGGTGTCTTTGCGCGCCTCGACCACCTCGTCCAGGTAGCAGATGGCGCCTTGCCGAACAGCCCGAGCCAATGGCCCATCGGACCAGATGGTTTCGCCATCTCCGATCAGGAAGCGACCCACCAGGTCTGCCGCGCTCAGGTCGTCATGGCACGACACCGTGACCAGTGGTCGGCCGAGCCGGGCCGCCATGTGCTCGACGAAGCGCGTTTTACCGCACCCCGTGGGGCCTTTGATGAGCAGTGGCAGCTTGCAGCGCCAGGTGTGCTCGAACACCGTGCACTCATCTGCCTGTTCCGCATAGAAGGGCAGGCCAGCAGCCTGGGGAACAGCCCACACTGCGCCGAACGGATCACGCACGCTGTGTCCTCAGATCGGCATGACCGTCCACACGCTCGTCCCAGGCGCCACCCACGAAGAAACTGGACAGGTAAGCGATGAGCCCCAGCAGGAAGCTGACACCGCCGGCCATGCGCAGCCAGTAGAAGAAGCGGAGCTGATCCTGCGTGTCCATGAACGACATGGCACCCGTGGTGGGCATGCGCTGCAACCACACCTGCAGAATGCCCGCTCCGGTGAGCGCCAAGGCCATCACGCCCATGCCGATGGTCATGATCCAGAAGCTCCACATTTCCAGGTTCTGTGCGCCCCGGCTGTTGGCCACGCGGCCACGCAGCACGGGCATGGCATAGCTGATCATGGCCAGCACCACCATCACATAGGCCCCGTAAAACGCCAGGTGCCCGTGGGCAGCCGTGACTTGCGACCCATGGGTGTAGTAATTGACCGGGCTCAGCGTGTGGATGAAGCCCCACAGACCTGCCCCCAGGAAACCCACCACCGAACAACCCACGGCCCACAGCAGGGCGGCCTGGTTGGGGTGCTCACGGCGGCGACGCTGCACCATGTTGAACGCAAACACGGTCATCATGAAGAAGGGAATGGGCTCCAGAGCAGAAAAAATGGAGCCCACCCACTGCCAGTAGCCGGGCATGCCGATGAAATAGAAGTGATGTCCCGTCCCCAGGATGCCGGTGATGAGCGCCATGGCGATGATCACGTACAGCCATTTGTCGATCACCTCACGGTCCACGCCAGTGGTCTTGATGAGCACGAATGCCAGCAGCGACCCCAGGATCAGTTCCCAGGTGCCCTCCACCCACAGGTGCACCACGAACCACCAGTACATCTTGTCTCGCACCAGGTTATGCGGGTTGACAAAGCTGAAGAGGAACAGCAAGGCCAGCCCCCACAGCCCCATGAGCAACACCAGCGAGATGCTGGTCTTGCGCCCTTTCAGCACCGTCATGCTGATGTTGTACAGAAAGCCCAGCGCCACGATGACGATGCCGACTTTTGTAGGCAACGGTTGCTCCAGAAACTCGCGCCCCATGGTCTGCAACAAATCATTGCCCGTCAGCTCCGCAAGCTTGGCATAGGGCACAGCCAGGTAACCCACAATGGTCAGTGCGCCGGCCAACAGAAAAATCCAGAACAGAGCCAAGGCCAGCTTGGGGCTGTGCAACTCGGTTTCAGCCTCCTCGGGCACGAGGTAGTAGGCTGCGCCCATGAACCCGAACAGCAGCCACACGATCAGCAAGTTGGTGTGCACCATCCGTGCCTGGTTGAACGGGATGTAGGGGAACAGAAAGTCGCCCAGCAGGTATTGCAAGCCCAGCGCGATACCGAAAACGATTTGGGCGGTGAAGAGTGCCAGCGCCGCGACAAAGTAGTACTTTGCCACCGACTGCGAGGCGTATTTGACAGGTTTCAGTTGCATGGTGAAGTCCTTGAATGTGTCTGCTTGCCTGCATCAGCCTTCGATGTTCGGCGGCCACTTTTCGGTGTTGATCTGACTGGTCCAGCGCAGGAACTCCACCAGGTCATCCAGTTGCTGGTCTGTGAAGTTGAACTGCGGCATCTGGCGGCGACCCTCCACATGGGTGGGTTGCGCCTTGATCCAGGCTTTGATGAACTCGGGGCCCCGACGCGGGTACACATTGCCCAGCTCCGGCGCAAAGTAGGCACCCTCGCCCAGCAGCGTGTGGCAACCGATGCAATTGCGCGTTTCCCACAACTGCTTGCCCGCGATGACAGCTGGCGTGATGGCTTCGGCATTCGAGCGTTGCGGAATCCGCCGCTCGCTGTCAAAAATGAGGCCGATGAAAACGAGGATGAAGAACATGCTTCCCCCGTAGAACATGTTGCGGGCCATTTGCTTGGTGAATCCGCTTGATTTGACTTGGTTCATATCTGCTCTGACTGTGAAAATGAAGCAGACTGAAGCGTAGGGAAATCACCCTCCGCGTTCCTTGAACCGGTTCAAGAACCACGCAGAAAGTCATCAGCCGATGAACTTTCCAGACAGGCCGTTCCTACAATGCACCCCCGACCTCTGCTGTGCACCACCATGGAACTCAGTGACTTCAACATTCCGCGCTTTCTGGCCACCCAGGCACTGTTCAGTCACCTGTCGCCCGAGGAGCTGACCCGCATTGCTGCGGGTTGCACCGTGCGCAGACTGGCCAAAGCGGATACGGTGTTCCGCTACGGCGAACCCTGCAACGAGTTCCATGTGGTCGTGCTGGGGCAGGTCAAGCTGTTTGCGCTGTCGCCCATGGGCCAGGAAAAGGTCATCGAGCTGATCAGCCCCGGACAGAGCTTTGCCGAGGCACTGATGTTCACCGGCAAGCCGTACATCCTGAACGCGCAGGCACTGACCAGCACGCTGCTGCTGAGCGTGAGCAAACAGGTCATCCTGAACGAAATCCAACTCGACCCCCGCTTTTCGATGCGGATGCTGGCGGGCATTTCCCGCCGCCTGCACGGGTTGGTGCATGACATCGAATCGGGCGCGCTGCACTCCGGCATGCAGCGGGTCATCGGTTACCTGCTGCGCGACACGCCGCCCGATGCAACCGCCGACAACACCCCTTACACGGTGTCGCTGCCGGTCAGCAAAGGCACGATCGCATCGCGGCTGTCGCTCACCCCCGAATATTTCTCGAAGGTGTTGCACGAGCTGGAGGCGGCCGGCCTCATCCGCATCGACAAACGCGACATCCTGATCCTCAACCCTGCGTCGCTGGCCCGCCACGGGATGCCGTGACGGTTGGCAAGGCTGACCAGCCCCAAGGGGCTGGCGCGACGCTCAGCCGCAACTGCCCAGGTGTCCGCAGTTGGTGCAGTAGTCGCAGCCATCTTTGCGGATGACGGCATGCGCGCCGCACTCGCTGCAGAGCTTGCCCGCCATGACGTTGTGGGCAGTGGCCTGCCCGTCGTTCAGCCGGTTGCTTTGCAGCGCAGCCTCGGCCACCGGGTGGCCTGATGCGGCCGCCTCGGCATCGCGGCGTTCCTGCTCGGCCATGATCTGCTGCACCGCAAACGCAATGGCTGCCACTTCAGATTCATGCCACTTGGGCACGCGGGTGCCGTCTTCCTTGGTGTGGTGCCCCAGGCGCACGGGGCCACGGTCCCACGCCACCTTGCGCATGTCGGTCAGCGCACGGTCCAAAAAGCCACCGCGTGCTGCCAGCGACAGCAGGCGCATGCTGGCCGTGTTCCACTGCTGGCTGTCACTGTTCTGGCCCACCGGCATGAAGAACTCGATGGCGCGGTGCGACACCACTCGGCCGGTGTCGTCATGGATGGGCAGGAACGACACCACCAGGTAAACGGTCTGGTGCCCCTCCTGCGTCCAGTATTCCACCTTCTCGGCCACGGCTGGCAGCGCACCTTTGGGTCTTTTTTCGACCACAGCGCGCATGGGGTCTGATTTGTTTGCTACCTGTTTTTTAACCTGCTCAGCCGGTGCTGGTGCCGCCGGTGTTTCAGACAACACCGACCCCAGAATGGCATTGGGCCGGTAGGTGGCCAGGCCCTTCAGCCGCGCCTGCCAGGCTTGCAGGTACAGGTCCTTGAAGCTGTCATACGGGTACTCTGCCGGCACGTTGACCGTCTTGGAAATGGCGGTGTCTACAAACGGTTGCACGGCTGCCATCATGGCAATGTGGTCCTGCGCCGACATGGCCAGCGCCGACACGAACCAGGGCGGCAAACTGTCCACGCTGCCGCCCAGTTGCCGGTACACGCGCCAGGCATGGTCTTCCACGGTGTAGGTGGCGGTGCTGCCATCGGCCTCGCGCTTCTTGCGCTGGTAGGTCCAGGAAAACGGCGGCTCGATGCCGTTGGACGCGTTGTCTGCAAACGCCAGGCTGACCGTGCCGGTGGGCGCAATGGACAGCAAATGGCTGTTGCGGATGCCGTGGGTGCGGATGGCCTGTTGCACATCGGCATCCAGGCGGCTTGCGAACGTGCCCTGTGCCAGGTAGGCCTCGGCGTCGAACGCCGGGAACGCACCCTTTTCCTGGGCCAGCGCCACCGATGCGCGGTAGGCGGCGTCGCGCATGCTGCGGGCGATGCGCGTGGCCATGGCCCGGCCGTCGGCCTGGTCGTAGCGCAGCTTCAGCATGCACAGCGCATTGCCCATGCCGGTGAAGCCCACACCGATGCGCCGCTTGGCCTGCGCTTCGTCGCGCTGCTGCGCCAGGGGCCAGAACGTGAGGTCCAGCACGTTGTCCAGCGCGCGCACCTGGGTGGCCACCACTGCCTCAAATGCGGCAAAGTCGAAACCGGGCTCGCCATCCACACCAAACGGGTTGCGCACAAAGCGCGTCAGGATGACCGGCCCCAGGTCACAGCAGCCGTAAGCGGGCAAGGGTTGCTCGCCACAGTTGTGCACCATCAGACCATTGGCATCGAATGCATGGACATCTGCCACCGTGACATCGAACACCTCTTCCACACCATCGGGTTCGATGGCCTGAACCGTGGTCACGAAGCGCTCGCGGTTCAGGTTGCGTCGGTAGTTGCCCAAGGACGCCTGAAGCCGAGCGGCTTTCTCGTCGTCTTCAAAGCCAATCTGCTCGGCAAACACACGCAAGTTGTCACCGCTGATGACCAGTTCATGCTGCGCTTGCGTGGCGTACGCACGCTGGCCGCCCCTGCCATCCGGGAGCAAGCGCTCAAGTGCCGGGCGGCGGTTGCCGTAAACGGTGCTGGCCACGCCCAAACGCAGCAAGAGGCGTTGAACGGTTTCCAGCAATGCATGGTTGCTTTGCGACAGCCGGACGCTGACACCCTTTTCCTGGTCGCCTTGCACACTGCCGTCGGCATCGAACAGGCCACGCAGCAGGCCTGTGACGAACTCGCTGGACTGTTGCTCCATGGCCGGGGTGATGGTTTTGTGTGCCGCTGACATGCCCAGCGAATGCGCCAGCCGGGCGATTGCAGCGCTGGCCAACCGTGACTCGCCACGGCCCGCCACGGGCCGCTGAAAGCCTTTGAAATCAGCACGGTGGTGCAGCGTGGCGGCTGCGGCTTCGGCGGCGCGCATCACGCCGTGCCGTGCGCGCACCGATGTATCCGACCCCACCACACGCAATTCAGGCGCCCAGACGGACAACACCGCCTTGTCGGCCTTGAGCAGACCGTCACCGATGAGCAAGCCCAGCAGATACCCCTGTTCCTGCGTGCCTTCGCCCGCCCAGCCTGCCAGGGCACGGTGGTTGTTGAGCATGATCTCGTCACCCGGCTGGAGCTGAGCGGCAGGTGTCCAGTCCAGCTCCAGGGTGTAGCGGGTTTTGCGGGCAACGCGGCGCACGCGGTGGTCAGCCGTCAACCGCAGGCTGTGCCCTTCGTGCGTGCGCAACCTGAAAACTGGCTTGACACCTGTGGGGAAGAACCCCTGGCTTTGCAGCGAGTAACTCCGCCCATCCACAACCGCTTTGAAATCCTGCCCCACCAGCTCCCGGACCTGCCGGGCACCCTCTTCGGTCATGACCCATGTATCAGCCGTGACACAGGGGTTGGTGGCCGCAATCGACTCGCAATACCGCAGGTTGTTGTCCTGGTTGATGTTGTCCAGGAACAGGATGCCGGGTTCGGCAAAGTCGTAGGCCGAGCGCATGATGGTGTCCCACAACTCGGCGGCGGGCAGGCTGCGGTACACCCACTGCCCGTCGCCACGCTGGCTGGCACCCGCCGCCAGCAACGCCTTGCCCGGCTTGGCCGGATGCACCAGCTCCCAGTTCTGGCCAGCGGACAGTGCCTGCATAAATGCGTCGGTCACCGCGACGGACACGTTGAAGTTGTTCCAGCGGCCGGGTGTGCGCTTGGCGGTGATGAAATCGAGCACGTCGGGGTGGTCGATGCGCAGCACACCCATCTGCGCCCCGCGCCGTGCCCCTGCGCTCTCGACTGTGGAACAGGACTGGTCGAACACATTGATGTAACTGCATGGGCCGGACGCCAGCGATGCCGTGCCCTTGACCTCAGCACCTTTGGGTCGGATGCGGGAGAAGTCGTAACCCACGCCACCCCCACGGCGCATGGTTTCGGCGGCTTCGCGCAGCGCCTCGTAAATGCCGGGATAGCCCCCGGCATCGGCGCCCTGTATGCAATCACCCACCGGCTGAACGAAGCAGTTGATGAGCGTGGCCTCGATGCCCGCGCCCGCCGCGCTCATGATGCGGCCAGCGCCAATGGCACCCGCCTGCAGGTTGTCCAGAAAACGCTGCTCCCACTCGGCGCGGCGCTCGGGCGCTTCGACGCTGGCCAGCGCCTTGGCCACGCGGGCGTACAGGTCGGCAGCAGTTTGTTCGTCGGCTTTGAGGTATTTTTCGCGCAGGACGTCGAGGCTGATGGGTTGCTCGTTTGCGCCAGGATTCAATTGGGAAGGGTTGTCCCGTTTCATGATGGGTCGCCTGGGTGAGGATGGGGAAAAGATGATGCCGCCACCAGGCACACACCTCAGAACGCAGCCTGAGGCGAGCCCGGCGGGTCGTCCATCATAGGGTAAACCCGGCCCGGATCAACTGCACCGGCAGCCACCACCACCGCCGCCACAACCGCCGTACACAGGCGCTTTCAGCTGCTCGAAATGGGTGAACAGAACGTTGTTTTCCAGGTGGATGTGGTTGATCAGGTCATCGCGGAACTGGTCAATGCCGGC
>DDUQ01000106.1:1381-29035 GCA_002344885.1 Comamonadaceae bacterium UBA2334 | reverse complement strand
GCACCACCTGGTCGATGACAAGATGCATGCCCGCTCCACCGGTCCGTACTCGCTGGTCACGCAGCAACCGCTGGGCGGCAAGGCCCAGTTCGGTGGCCAGCGCTTCGGTGAGATGGAAGTGTGGGCGCTGGAAGCCTATGGCGCCTCCTACACCCTGCAGGAAATGCTCACCGTCAAGTCCGACGACGTGCAAGGCCGTACCAAGGTGTACGAAAGCATCGTCAAGGGCGAGCACGCCATCACGGCGGGCATGCCCGAATCCTTCAACGTGCTGGTGAAGGAAATCCGCTCGCTGGGCATCGACATCGAGCTCGACCGCTCTTAATTTGCAGGAAAGATCAAGGATTCAAAACCATGAAATCATTACTCGACCTGTTCAAGCAGTTCACGCCCGACGAGCATTTCGATGCCATCCGCATCGGTCTGGCATCCCCGGAAAAAATCCGTTCGTGGTCGTTCGGCGAAGTCAAAAAGCCCGAAACCATCAACTACCGCACGTTCAAACCCGAGCGTGACGGACTGTTCTGCGCCAAGATTTTTGGCCCCATCAAAGACTACGAATGCCTGTGCGGCAAGTACAAGCGCCTGAAGCACCGCGGTGTCATTTGCGAAAAGTGTGGCGTTGAAGTCACGCAGACCAAAGTGCGCCGCGAGCGCATGGGTCATATCGACCTAGCAGCGCCCTGTGCCCACATCTGGTTCCTGAAGTCTTTGCCCAGCCGCTTGGGCATGGTGCTGGACATGACCCTGCGTGACATCGAGCGGGTGCTGTACTTCGAGGCATATGTGGTCGTTGATCCCGGCATGACCCCGCTGAAGAAATACAGCATCATGTCCGAGGACGACTATGACGCGAAGTGCAAAGAGTACGGCTACGACGAATTCGTGGCCAAGATGGGCGCGGAAGGCATCAAGGAGTTGCTGGAAAGCATTGACCTCGATGTCGAGATTGAAAAGCTGCGCAACGACCTGACCGGTTCCGAACTCAAGATCAAGAAGAACGCCAAGCGTCTGAAGGTCATCGAGGCATTCAAGAAGTCGGGCATCAAGCCCGAATGGATGGTGTTGGACGTGCTGCCCGTGCTGCCGCCCGACCTGCGTCCGCTGGTGCCGTTGGATGGTGGCCGTTTCGCCACATCCGACCTGAACGACCTGTACCGCCGCGTGATCAACCGCAACAGCCGTCTGCGTCGCCTGTTGGAGTTGAAGGCGCCTGAAATCATTGCGCGCAACGAAAAGCGGATGCTGCAGGAAGCTGTGGACAGTCTGCTGGACAACGGCCGTCGTGGCAAGGCGATGACCGGCGCGAACAAGCGTGCCCTCAAGTCGCTGGCCGACATGATCAAAGGCAAGAGTGGTCGTTTCCGTCAGAACCTGCTGGGCAAGCGGGTTGACTACTCGGGCCGTTCCGTCATCACCGTGGGCCCAACCCTCAAGTTGCATCAGTGCGGCTTGCCCAAGCTGATGGCCCTGGAGCTGTTCAAGCCGTTCATCTTCTCGCGCCTCGAAGCGATGGGCATTGCCACCACGATCAAGGCGGCGAAGAAGGAAGTCGAATCCGGCACTCCGGTGGTGTGGGACATCCTGGAAGAGGTGATCAAAGAGCACCCCGTGCTGCTGAACCGTGCGCCCACGCTGCACCGCTTGGGCATTCAGGCGTTCGAACCCATCCTGATCGAAGGCAAGGCCATTCAGTTGCACCCGCTGGTCTGCTCTGCATTCAACGCCGACTTCGACGGTGACCAGATGGCTGTTCACGTGCCCCTGTCTGTCGAGGCGCAAATGGAAGCCCGCACCCTGATGCTGGCGTCCAACAACGTGCTGTTCCCTGCCAACGGCGAACCCTCCATCGTGCCGTCGCAGGACGTGGTGCTGGGCCTGTACTACGCCACCCGCGAGCGCATCAACGGCAAGGGCGAGGGCATGATGTTCACCGACGTGGCCGAGATCGAGCGTGCGTTGGCTTCAGGTACGGTGGAGCTGACGGCCAAGATCAGCGTCCGCATGACCGAGTACATCAAGGACAAGGCCACGGGCGAATTCACACCTGAAACCAAGGTGGTTTCCACCACGGCCGGCCGTGCCCTGTTGTCCGAAATCCTGCCCAAGGGCCTGCCCTTCAGCAACCTGAACAAGGCGCTGAAGAAGAAGGAAATCTCGCGCCTCATCAATGCCTCGTTCCGCAAGTGCGGTCTGAAGGAAACGGTGGTGTTCGCCGACAAGCTGCTGCAGAACGGCTTCCGTCTGGCCACCCGCGCCGGTATTTCGATTGCCGTGGACGACATGCTGGTGCCCAAGGAAAAGCACGGCATCATCGAACGTGCTGAAACCGAGGTGAAGGAAATCGCCCAGCAGTACGCATCGGGCTTGGTGACCGCCGGCGAGCGCTACAACAAGGTGGTTGACATCTGGGGCAAGGCCGGTGACGAAGTCTCCAAGGTCATGATGGCCCAGCTGGCCAAACAGAAGACCACCGACCGTGACGGCAACGAAGTGGACCAGGAGTCGTTCAACTCCATCTACATGATGGCTGACTCGGGTGCGCGGGGTTCTGCTGCCCAGATCCGCCAGTTGGCCGGTATGCGGGGCCTGATGGCCAAGCCTGACGGCTCGATTATCGAGACACCCATCACGGCCAACTTCCGCGAAGGCCTGAACGTGTTGCAGTACTTCATTTCCACGCACGGCGCTCGCAAGGGCTTAGCCGACACGGCGTTGAAGACCGCCAACTCGGGTTACCTGACACGCCGTCTGGTCGATGTGACGCAGGATCTGGTCGTGAACGAAGACGACTGCGGCACCAGCAACGGTACGCTGATGCGCGCCATCGTCGAAGGCGGTGAAGTGATCGAATCACTGCGCGACCGCATTCTGGGTCGCACCACGGCAGAAGAAGTGCTGCACCCCGAAACCCGCGCCGTGTTGGTGCCCGCCGGCGAAATGCTGGACGAAGACACCATCGAAGAACTGGAAGCCGCCGGCGTGGACGAAGTTAAAGTTCGCACCGCACTGACCTGCGAAACCCGTTTCGGTATCTGTGCCAAGTGCTACGGTCGCGATCTGGGTCGTGGCGGTCTGGTGAACATGGGCGAAGCGGTGGGTGTGATTGCTGCACAGTCCATCGGCGAACCCGGCACGCAGCTGACCATGCGCACATTCCACATCGGTGGTGCGGCTTCGCGTGCGGCCATTGCGTCCAGTGTGGAAGCCAAGTCCAGCGGTGCCATCGGCTTCAACGCCACCATGCGTTACGTCAGTAACAGCAAGGGCGAACTGGTGGTGATTGCCCGTTCGGGCGAAATCGTCATCCATGACGACCTGGGCCGCGAGCGCGAGCGCCACAAAGTGCCTTACGGTGCGACCTTGTCGGTCAAGCCCGACCAGCAGATCAAGGCTGGCACCATCCTGGCCAACTGGGATCCGCTGACCCGCCCCATCATCACCGAATTCGCCGGTCAGGTGAAGTTCGAGAACGTGGAAGAAGGCCTGACGGTTGCCAAGCAGGTGGACGATGTGACCGGCTTGTCAACGCTGGTGGTCATCGACCCCAAGCGCCGTGGTGCTGCCAAAGTGGTGCGTCCCCAGGTCAAACTGATCGACGCCACAGGCAACGAAGTGAAGATTCCCGGTACCGAC
Organism: Comamonadaceae bacterium UBA2334; assembly: GCA_002344885.1. Taxonomy (GTDB): domain Bacteria; phylum Pseudomonadota; class Gammaproteobacteria; order Burkholderiales; family Burkholderiaceae_C; genus UBA2334. The sequence goes on along the minus strand of DDUQ01000106.1, from coordinate 25,399 downwards.
CACTCGGTGACCATCGGCTTCCAGGTCGGTGCGTTGCTGCAAGTGCGTGACGGTCAGGACGTGGGCCCCGGCGAAGTGCTGGCGCGTATCCCGATCGAAGGCCAGAAAACCCGAGACATCACCGGCGGTCTGCCGCGTGTGGCCGAGCTGTTCGAAGCCCGTTCGCCCAAGGACAAAGGCATCCTGGCCGAGATGACCGGTACCGTGTCGTTCGGCAAAGAGACCAAAGGCAAGGTTCGTCTGCAGATCACCGACCCTGACGGCAAGGTTTGGGAAGAGCTGATCCCCAAGGAAAAGAACATCCTGGTGCACGAAGGCCAGGTGGTCAACAAGGGCGAGAGCATCGTCGACGGCCCTGCCGACCCGCAGGACATCCTGCGCCTGCTGGGCATGGAAGAGCTGGCACGCTACATCGTGGACGAGGTGCAGGACGTGTACCGACTCCAGGGCGTGAAGATCAACGACAAGCACATCGAGGTGATCGTTCGCCAGATGCTGCGCCGCGTGATCGTCGAGAACGTGGGCGACTCCAGCTACATCGCGGGTGAGCAGGTCGAGCGCAGCGAAATCCTCAACACCAACGATGCGCTGCGTGCCGAGGGCAAACTGCCAGCGACCTACAGCAACGTGTTGCTGGGTATCACCAAGGCGTCGCTGTCGACCGATTCGTTCATCTCTGCAGCATCGTTCCAGGAAACCACTCGCGTGTTGACCGAGGCGGCCATCATGGGCAAGCGCGACGAGTTGCGGGGTCTGAAGGAGAACGTGATCGTGGGTCGCCTGATCCCTGCCGGTACCGGTATGGCCTATCACGACGCGCGCAAAGTCAAGGAAAAGATGGACGACGACGAGCGCCGTGCCATTGCCGAGGCCGATGCCGCCCAACTGGCAGCCGATCAGGCTGACCACGCCAGCGAAGGTGCTGCAGCCGAGTAATCGCCTGCTTCAAAAATAAGAGCGCTTGCTGTTTGTTAATCAAGCGGCAGGCGCTTTTTTATGCCGAATCGCGGGGCGATGTCTGTCGCCGCAATGCCGTGTGCGTTTGCGTGCAGCGGTCGGTTCGGGTCACGGCGGTCAGCGTGGCTTGGGTGCGGGGTTGCATGCACAGGCTGCATGGCTTGGAGTCACCCGACTCGGGCGGATGCTGGCCAAACGGCGCATGGCCGATGCCCGCCATGCAAAGCCTGGCAATGGTTCAGCGGATGGCGTCTGAGTCGCCCTTGGCTGCCTGGCGTTTGCGCCACCACCGGTAACCCAGGATGGCTGCGCCCACGCCCAGCAGCGTGAAGATGCCGTACTGGAAGCGGTGCAGGATGCTGAACATCCAATCGAAATTGCGCGCCCCGAAGTAGCCCAGGTACACCCAGATCGGCACGCTGATGAGGGCCGCCACGCCGTCCATGAGAAACCAGGTCGGGTAGCTGACCCGCTTGGACATGCCGGCGGTAAAAAAAACGGGTGTGCGCAGACCCGGCAGAAACCGGGCAACGAACATCACCCAGCGCCCGTATTTGTGGAACGTTTCCTGCGCGGCATGAAAGCGCGCAGGCGTGATCACGCGCTGAACCGTTTTGAACTGCATGACGCGCTCACCTTTGAACCGTCCGACCGTGAAGACCAGTCCGTCACCGACCAGCACACCGGCCATGCCCACGGCGAACATGGTGTGGACGTCCGCATAGCCCAGCCCGGCAATCACGCCACCGGTGACCAGTGTCACGTCCTCCGGGACAGGCACGCCAAAGCCGCAAATCAGCAGCATGGTGAACACTGCGATGTAGCCGTATTCGGTGAAGATGGGCAGCAGTGCGTTGAATACTTCCATGGTCTCTTGTTGTGTGTGGGTGGCACGTCCGCTGCGGGAGAACTGGTCGGGCCACGCAAGCGCCCGCTCAGCCCGCCTTTATAGCAGCATCGTCGGGGTGTGTGGCGCGGCCGGTCTGGCACACTCGCGGCTTCATTTGTCTGCGCATCCTGACCATGCCACGTCCCATCCGCGCCACCGTTCACCTCGATGCCCTGTCCCACAACCTGTCGCGTGCCCGCCTGGCGGCGGGTGACGCCAAAGTGTGGGCTGTGGTCAAGGCCAATGCCTACGGACATGGCATCGAGCGGGTGTTCGAAGCCATGCGAGCCGCCGATGGCTTTGCGTTGCTGGATTTGTCCGAGGCGCAACGGGTCAGGGCGCTGGGCTGGCGTGGCCCCATCCTGTTGCTGGAGGGCGCTTTTGAGCTCCGCGACCTGGAACTGTGCTCCCGTCTGGATCTGTGGCACGTGGTGCACTGTGACGAGCAGATCGACATGCTGGCCACCCACAAAACACAGGTGCCGCACCGTGTGTTTCTGAAAATGAACTCGGGCATGAACCGCCTGGGTTTCCGGCCCGATGTCTTCCGTGCGGCATGGACGCGACTGAATGCCTTGCCGCAGGTTGACGAGATCAGCCTGATGACCCACTTCAGCGATGCGGACGGCCAGCGGCAGGGCCGCAGCGGCATCGAGCACCAGGTGGAGGTGTTCTTGCGCACCACGCATGACCTGTCGGGCGAGCGCAGCCTGTGCAACAGCGCGGCCACGCTGCGCCATGCCGCACAGCCGTTCGGGCATGCGGGCGCACTGGCAGCTGACTGGGTGCGACCGGGCATCGCGGTATATGGCAGTGCCCCGGATCATCCAGAACACACATCCACCCAGTGGCAACTGCGGCCGGCCATGACCCTGTCCAGCAAGCTCATCGCCACCCAAACGCTCGCGGCGGGTGACACTGTGGGGTATGGGTCCACCTACCAGGCCACAGGGCCCCAGCGCATTGGTGTGGTGGCCTGTGGCTATGCCGATGGTTACCCGCGTCACGCGCCTGGTGGGCCGTCGGTGGGCGCGCCGGTGCTGGTGGAAGGGGTGCGGACGCGCTTGGTGGGCCGCGTCAGCATGGACATGCTGACGGTGGACCTCGACCCAGTGGACCGGGCGCGCGCCGAAAACGGCCTGCCCCTGGTCGGCATCGGCGCAGAGGTGGTGCTGTGGGGCACCAGCCACACGGGTGCGGTGCTGCCGATCGACGAAGTGGCGCAGGCGGCGGGCACCATTTCGTATGAATTGATGTGCGCGGTGGCCGCGCGCGTGAACTTCGAATAAAAATTGGCTCTAGCGCTTTTTTTGAAAAGCGCTATCAGCTATTGTTTTAGTGTCGCTGGGTGTTCGCCTGACCCCCGGGACAGGGTGGACGCCGAATGACCTTGTTGGCACTCGACTGTTGTACTCTGGGGGGTATATTGGTATACTCGCGACCATCATGGGAACAAAGCGCATGAAACAAGCCATTCAACACACATCCTTGACAGGAGCCCGCCACGCCGCTGCATGGGGCCTGGTCATCGCAGCCTGGCTGCCGTGGGCAGCGCAGGCCCAGTCGCCAGACGTGCCGGTGGGTGTGGTGGCCGTCCAGCAGGTGTCGCAGGGTTTTGAGCTCGAGGGTGTGTTGCAAGCTGCGCGGCAGAGCACCCTGTCGGTGCAGGTCAGTGGCCGCATCACCCAGTGGGCAGTGAAGGCGGGCGACCGCGTCAAAGCGGGGCAGGTGCTGGCCGTGGTCGACGATCGGGTGTCGCAGGCCGGTGTGCATCAGGCGCAGGCGCAGGTCGCGCAGGCAGACGCCCAACTGGTGCAGGCTCGCGCGCACCACGCCCGCACACAGGAATTGCATGCCAAGGGGTTTGTCAGCAAGGCGGCTCTGGACGTGGCCGATTCACAGCTCAAGGCTGCCCAGGCCGGTGCCAGCGGTGCCCAGGCCGGGCAGACGCAGTCGCAGGTGACGCAAGGCTTCACCCGCCTGACGGCACCTTATGACGGCTGGGTGCTGGCAACACACGCCGAGGCCGGCGATGTGGCCATGCCCGGAGCACCGCTGCTCACGGTTTATGCCCCTCAGCCGCTGCGGGCGGTCGTGCACGTGCCTGCCACACGCCAGCGGCAGGCTGCACAGGCCAAGCAGGTCGAGGTCGGTCTGCCCGACGGCAGCTGGGTCCGGCCCGCCGCCCAGACGACCGTGCCAGCGGCCGACCCGGTATCCCAGACCGTGGAGTGGCGTCTCGATCTGCCCGCTGCCGTCGCCGCCAACTGGGTGCCCGGCCAGCAGGTGCAGGTCCGTTTTGCATCCGGCGCGGCCGAGCGTCTCACGGTGCCCGCGCAGGCAGTTTTTCGCCGTGGCGAGTTGAGTGCGGTGTACGTGCTGCGCACCGATGCCAGTGTTCCATCGGCGCAGGCCACCCAGAGTGGGTTTGTGCTGCGGGCGGTGCGGGTAGGGGCCCGCCACGGCGCTGCGGGCTATGAAGTGCTGGCAGGGCTGGCTTCCGGCGACCGCGTGGCGCTGGAGCCCTTGCGTGCCGGTCTGGCCGGGGCACGGCCTGCAGCCGTGAAGCCTTGAACCAGCGAGGCAGCAACGTGCAACACCCCACTTCACACGCTCATTCGGCCGAAAGCGCCTCGTCGTCTGTCGGCGCAACGCCTGGCATGGCCGAGGCGGGTGCAGCGCCTTCGGGCTCATCCATGCCGCATCCGGCCGAGGCAGGCATGGGCCTGTCCGGCCGCATCGCGGCGCGGTTCCAGGCCAATGCCATCACGCCGCTGCTGGCCATTGTCGCCTTGCTGCTCGGCCTGTTTGCCGTGCTGGTCACACCCCGCGAGGAAGAGCCTCAGATCAACGTGACCATGGCCAACGTCATCATCCCGTTCCCCGGTGCGTCTAGTGCCGATGTGGAGAAGATGGTGGCCTCGCCCGCCGAACAGGTGCTGTCACAGATTCAGGGCATCGAGCACACCTATGCGGTCTCTCGCCCCGGCGTGGCGGTGCTGACCGTTCAGTTCCAGGTGGGGGTGCCGCGTACCGAAGCGCTGGTGCGCTTGCATGACGTGCTCAACGCCAACAAAGACTGGCTGCCGCCGGGTCTGGGGGTGATGGAGCCCATCGTCAAGCCCAAAGGGATCGACGACGTCCCGGTGCTGGCCGTCACCCTGTGGAGCCGCGAGCAGCTGGCAGCCGAGGAGTTGGAGCGCGTGGCCCGCAGCGTCGAGGCGGACCTGAAGCGCGTCAAAGGCACGCGCGAGGTGCAGACCATCGGTGGTCCCGGTCGGGCCGTGCATGTCTGGCTCGACCCGTCCCGCATGCGTGAGCGTGGTGTCAGTGCTCAGCAACTGCAGCAGGCCGTTGCCTCGGCCAACCTGGGTCTGCCATCAGGCTCCGTGGCCGATCGCAGTGCAGGTGGCCCCGGCATGCTGACGGTGGAAACCGGCGAGTTCCTGCAGTCTGCCGACGAGGTGGGCGACATCGTGGTGGCGGTCAGCAAAGGGCGGCCGGTCTACCTGCGTGAAGTCGCCCGCGTGGAGGCCGGTGCGGCGCAACCGCAGCGCTATGTCTGGTTCACGCCGGGAGCCGCGTTGGGTGGTCAGGCTGCTTCCGCGCCCGTGGATGCCGCTGCCGGTCAGGTTTTCCCGGCCGTGACCTTGCAGTTGACAAAAAAGCCCGGCGAAAACGCGGTGGACGTGGCGCGCGCCGCCCGTGCGCGGGTGGACGAACTGAAGAACACCCTCATCCCCGACGGTGTGCAGGTCAGCATCACCCGTGACTATGGTGAAACCGCCGCCGAGAAGGCCAACAAGCTCATCCAGAAACTGGCATTCGCGACCGCAAGCGTCATCATCCTGGTGGGGTTTGCCTTGGGCAAACGCGAGGCGGTGATCGTAGGCGGGGCGGTCATCCTGACGCTCACGGCCACGCTGTTTGCGTCGTGGGCGTGGGGTTTCACGCTCAACCGCGTGAGCTTGTTTGCACTCATTTTCTCCATCGGTATCTTGGTGGACGACGCCATTGTGGTGGTGGAAAACATCCACCGCCATCGACAGCTCACGCCCGACCTGCCATTGGCCACCATCATTCCCCGTGCGGTGGACGAAGTGGGGGGGCCAACCATCCTGGCCACGCTGACGGTGATCGCCGCCTTGCTGCCCATGGCGTTCGTCAGCGGCCTGATGGGGCCGTACATGAGCCCCATCCCCATCAACTCCAGCATGGGCATGGCGCTGTCGCTGGCCATTGCTTTTACGGTGACACCCTGGCTGGCGCTCAAGCTCATGCCTGCCCATGCACACCACGCAGCGCATGGCCCCAGCCGCGTCACGCGGGGGCTGCAGGCCTTTTTCGACCGCACACTGGCACCGCTGCTGGCCAGCGCTGCCAAGCGCTGGTTGTTGCTGGCAGGCATTCTGGCGGCCTTGCTGCTGTCGGTAGGGTTGACGGTGGTACAGGCCGTCGTGATGAAGATGCTGCCGTTTGACAACAAGAGCGAATTCCAGGTGGTGGTGGACATGCCCGCCGGTACCCCGCTGGAAAACACCGCTGCGGCCCTGCAGGACATGGCGGCCTTCCTGGCGAAGGCCCCCGAGGTCACCGACATCCAGGGGTATGCGGGCACGGCCAGCCCCATCACGTTCAACGGTCTGGTGCGCCAGTATTACCTGCGGGCCGAGGCCGAAAGTGGCGACCTGCAGGTCAACCTGGTAGACAAGTCCCGCCGCAAAGAGCAGAGCCACGCCATTGCCCAGCGCCTGCGCCCCGAGCTGGAGCGCATTGCACAGGCGCACGGTGCACGGGTGAAGGTCGTGGAAGTGCCGCCCGGCCCGCCAGTGATGGCGCCCATCGTGGCCGAGGTGTACGGGCCCGATGCCGCCGGTCGTGACGAACTGGCTCGCCGCCTGGCCCAGGCCTTTGCCGCCACGCCTGACATCGTGGGGGTGGACACCACGTTGAAGGACAACGCCCCCCGCGTGTTCCTGCGTGTCAACCGCACGCGGGCCGAGGCGCTGGGCATTCCGGTGGCTGCCATTTCGCAGACGGTGTATGCCGCCCTGTCGGGCAGCGATGCCACCTACCTGCACGACGGCCACAGCAAGTTTGCCGTGCCGGTGCGTCTGCAATTGCCGCGCGAGGCGCAAGTGGGCCTGGACAGTGTGCTGGCCCTGCCCATGAAGGCGGCCAACGGCAGCATGGTGCCGCTGTCCGAACTGGTCCGGCTGGAGCGTGGTGTCATCGACATGCCCCGCTATTCCAAGAACCTGTTGCCTGTGACCTACGTGGTGGGCGACATGGCCGGGCGGCTCGACTCGCCGCTGTACGGCCTGGCCGATATCCGTTCACGCCTGCAAGCCGCCGCGCTGCCTGGTACCGGTGAGCTGGCCGAATACTGGATCCGCCAGCCCTCCGACCCTTACCGGCAGTACGCCGTCAAGTGGGACGGCGAATGGCAGATCACCTACGACACCTTCCGCGACATGGGTGCCGCCTATGGGGTGGGCCTGATCCTGATTTACCTGCTGGTGGTGGCGCAGTTCAAGAGCTATGTCACGCCACTGGTCATCATGGCCCCCATTCCGCTGACCATCATCGGTGTCATGCCCGGCCATGCCTTGCTGGGGGCCCAGTTCACCGCCACCAGCATGATCGGCATGATCGCGCTGGCTGGCATCATCGTCCGCAACTCCATCCTGCTGGTGGACTTCATCGACCTGGAAACCGCCCGTGGCGTGCCGTTTGCCCAGGCCGTGGTGCAGTCGGCGGTGGTGCGTGCACAGCCGATTGCCCTCACCGCGCTGGCCGCCATGATGGGCGCATTCTTCATCCTGGACGACCCCATCTTCAACGGGCTGGCCGTTTCGCTGATTTTCGGTATTGCCGTGTCCACGCTGCTGACGCTGGTGGTCATTCCCGTGCTGTATTACGCGGTGTACCGCAAGAAATTTGAGCAAAAAAGTGCTCTGCCGCTTTGATGGTGTCGTTTGTTGCTATTTGTTTTTTAAAGGAGTTTGAATCATGACCGTTGAACGTTACATCCGCGTGATTGCCGGTTTGTTCATCATGGTGTCGCTGGCACTGGGGGTGGAGGGCAGCCCGCTGTTCGTCAGCAAGTGGTTCCTGGCCATGACGGCCTTTGTGGGTGCCAACCTTTTCCAGTTCGGTTTCACCAATTTCTGCCCGCTGTGTACCATCCTCGCCAAGCTGGGCGTGCCGGGAGGGGCCGACAGCTGTGGGGCGGGCAAGGCTTGCGCGACACCCAGGTAAAACTGCCCTGACCACCCCAGCCCACCGGAAGACACCTGCACCATGAAGCATGCTCAGCCCCTGAAATTCCTCGCACCCGGTTGGTTCTCGGTGGTCATGGGCCTCACGGGGCTGGCCCTGGCCTGGCGCGGCGCAGAGGCCGTGTTCGGGGACACGGCTGCGGGCGTGTCGCTGGTGCTGGGTGCGTTCGCAGCATTGACCTTGCTTGTCTTGCTGGCGTTGTCGGTGGTGCGTGCGCAGCGCTACCCGGCGGCACTGGCCGAAGACTTGCGGCACCCGGTGCGCCACGCGTTTGTGGCAACGGTGCCTGTCGGCCTGCTGCTGCTCAGTGCATGGCTGGTGTCACTCGGGCTGACCGATGGTTGGGTCACTGCGGTGTGGACGCTCGGTGCGTTGGCACAGGTGTGGGTCACGGTGTGGGTGCTCAAACGCTGGCTGGTGCCCACGCCCATGCTGCCGCCGGTCAGTGCGCCCGCTGGCTTGCAGTCCCTGATCGACGGTGCACAGCTGTCGGCACCGGTGGCCAAACCCGCTACAGCGCCACCGGCCTTCTGGCCCGTGGTCACACCGGTGCTGCTGATCCCGGTGGTGGGCAATGTGTTGGCACCCATGGCCGGTGTGCCGCTGGGGCATGGCGTGTGGGCCATGGCCCAGTTCGGTATCGGTGTGGTGCTGTGGCCGGTGGTGCTGGCCTTGCTGTTCGTGCGGCGCGCGGCGCAGGGCGCACTCCCTGACCGCCTGCTGCCAACCTGGTTCATCGCAGTCGCGCCGCCGTCGGTCATCGGCCTGGTGTGGGTGCAAAGCCAGGCTCCTGTGGCGTGGGTGGCGGGTGCCTGGGGCGTGGCCGCGTTTTTTTTGCTGCTGGTGGGTACGCTGGCGCGTCAGATCGTGGCCCAACCGTTCTCGCTGCCGTTCTGGGGCCTGTCTTTCCCGCTGGCCGCGTTCACTTCGCTCACCCTGCACCTGGCCAGGTTGTCGGGCTCGTCGGGTGTGCAGATGCTGGGCACCCTGATGCTGGCGCTGACCTCGCTGGTGGTGTGCGGCCTCTGTCTGGCCACGGTGAGGGGGCTGCGCGAGGGCAGCTTGCTGGCCCCGGAGCCAGTGGCCGCCATCGTGCCAGCCGGTCAATGATATTTTTGGCTTCCAGCGTTTGATGGGTGGCATTGGTTGCTATTGTTTTGATCAGGTGTTTTTCTTCTCAGCTGGCTTGCGTGAGGCATGAAACAGTCTGATGCCTCCCCGGCCATGTTGGTCATCCTGTGCGGGGTGGTGGCCGCATTGCATGTAGGCAAGCTGCCGCCTGCCATTCCCCTGCTGCAGGCGCAGCTGGGGGTGACGCTGGTGCAGGCCGGTTTTCTGCTGTCGCTCGTGCAGCTGGCCGGTATGCTGGCAGGCGTGCTGGTCGGGCTGGTGGCAGACGGGTTTGGCCTGCGGTGCAGCATGTTGTGGGGCCTGGCGGTGTTGGCTGTGTCGAGCGCCCTCGGGGCTTGGGTGAGCCACCCCGTTGAATTGCTGGCCCTGCGCGCCTGCGAGGGCTTGGGTGTGCTGATGGTGGCCTTGCCCGCACCGAGCCTGATCCGCCAGTGCGTGCCACCGGCCAGCCTGGCCCGGTTCCTGGGCATGTGGGGTGCCTACATGCCCACCGGCACCGCACTGGCTTTGTTGCTGGGGCCGTGGGTGCTGGGCAGCATGGGTTGGGTCGGGTGGTCATGGCTGATGGCTGCTGCCACCTCGGCCGTGTGGGTGCTGGCGAGTCGGGGTTTGCCCATGGTGGCGGGTTCAATCCCTGTACAGGCTGGGGCAGGACAAGGCTCCAATCACCCTCCTGAGCCAGCGCGCCCACCGAAACCGATTGCCGACCTTTGGCGGTCACACGGTGACCGGTTGTTTCAAACGCTGTCAGCTGCCGGCCCCTGGGTGGTGGCGCTGGCATTTGCAATGTATTCCAGCCAATGGCTGGCCGTGGTGGGTTTCCTGCCTTCGGTGTACGCGGAGGCGGGGGTGTCGGGGCAGCTGGCCGGGGTGCTGACGGCTGCGGTGTGCGCGGCCAACATCCTGGGCAATGTCGCTGCCGGTCGCCTGCTGCACAAAGGTGTGTCGGCGCGTACGGTGCTCACGGTGGGTTTCGTGACCATGGGGGTGATGGCCTGGCTCGCGTTTCATCCGGTCGTGGCCACGCTGCCGGGCGGGCAATTTGTGTTCGTGTGGCTGTTTTCGGCGGTGGGCGGTGTGGTGCCGGGCACGCTGTTTTCGCTGGCGGTGGCGCTGGCACCGTCACAGCAAACGGTCTCCACCACGGTCGGCTGGGTGCAGCAGTGCTCGTCTGCCGGGCAGTTCGCCGGTCCGCCGCTGGTGGCATGGGTGGCCGCGCAGCAAGGGGGGTGGCAGCACACGTGGGTGGTGACCGGCGTGGCGGCCGTGATCGGCCTGATGCTGGTGCGCAGCTTGCCGACCGGGCATCGCATGCAGCGGTGATGCCGACGGCATGCATGGCGAGCGCATTTCCGAGTGACGCGGTGACGATGTGACGGGACACAGGCGCGGGATGCGGTGTAATCTGAACCGAGGGGACACAGCCACATGACTGATCTGACATTCGACACCATCATCATCGGCGCGGGCACGGCAGGTTGCCTGCTTGCCAACCGCATCTCGGCCGATGCATCGCGCAAGGTGCTGCTCATCGAGGCGGGGCGCAAGGATGACTACCACTGGATACACATCCCGGTCGGCTACCTGTACTGCATCGGCAATCCCCGAACCGACTGGCTGTACAAGACCGAACCCGATGCGGGGCTGAATGGCCGCAGCCTGCGCTACCCGCGCGGCAAAACCCTGGGTGGGTGCTCCAGCATCAACGGCATGATCTACATGCGGGGCCAGGCGCGTGACTACGACCAGTGGGCGCAGCTGACCGGTGACGACAGCTGGACGTGGGACAACAGCCTGCCTTTTTTCAGACTGCATGAAGACCACCACGGTGGCGCAAGTGACTGGCATGGCGCGAAAGGCACAGCTTCGCCGTTGCTGCTGGGCGACGAGTCCACCTATGGCAAGGTCATGCGCCACCGTCAGGCGGGCGGAGAGTGGCGCGTCGAGCGTCAGCGTTTGCGCTGGGATGTGTTGGATGCCTTTGCGCTGGCCGCGCAGCAGGCAGGCATACCGGCCACTGAGGACTTCAACCGTGGCAGCAACGAAGGTGTGGGTTACTTCGAGGTGAACCAGAAGGCAGGCTGGCGCTGGAACACCGCCAAGGCGTTTTTGCGGCCCAAATGTTACGGGCGTCCCAACTTTGAGTTGTGGACGTCTGCCCAGGTCAGCCAATTGGTGCTGGAAACGCAGGCCGATGGCAGCCAGCGCTGCACCGGCGTGCAGGTCTGGACGGGTCAGGAAATGGTGAGTGCGCATGCCACCCGTGAGGTGGTGCTGAGTGCAGGGGCCATCGGCAGCCCGCAGATTCTGCAGCTGTCGGGCATCGGTCCGGGGGCACTGCTGCGGTCACATGGAGTTGACGTGAAGGTGGATCTGCCCGGTGTCGGTCAGAACCTGCAGGACCATCTGCAGATCCGCAGTGTGTACAAGGTGCAAGGGGTGCAGACGCTCAACACCCTGGCCAACTCGCTGTTGGGCAAGGCGCGCATCGGCCTGGAATACGCGTTCAGGCAGTCAGGCCCCATGAGCATGGCCCCGAGTCAGCTGGGGGCCTTCACGCGCAGCGACCCCTCACAGCCCTGGCCCAATGTGGAATACCACGTGCAACCCCTCAGCCTGGAGGCCTTCGGCGAGCCGCTGCACCCGTTCCCGGCCATCACCGCCAGCGTGTGCAACCTCAACCCGACCAGCCGGGGGTCGGTGTCCATCCGCTCGCCCAGGTTCGAGGATGCCCCGGCCATCGCTCCCAACTACCTGTCTACCCAAGCCGACCAGCGGGTGGCGGCAGACAGCTTGCGGTTGACCCGGCGCATTGCCGCCCAGCCCGCGCTGGCCGCCTATTCGCCCGAGGAATTCAAGCCTGGTGTCCAGTACCAGACCGATGATGATCTGGTGCGGCTGGCCGGCGACATCGCCACCACCATCTTCCATCCGGTGGGCACCACGGCCATGGGCAAGGTGGGTGACCCGCAGGCGGTGCTGGACTCGCACATGCGGGTGCTGGACGGTCGCGGCGGGCGCATCGCGGGCTTGCGGGTGGTCGATGCGGGGGCCATGCCCACCATCACCAGCGGCAACACCAACAGCCCGACCCTGATGATGGCCGAGCAGGCCGCGCGCTGGATGATGCGGGGAGACTGACAATCGGTGTCCGAAGCTCAAGCTGCACTGACCGTGCGTCGGCCGGTTGGGTAGGCCGGTTTGGTAGGCCGATGCGGCAACCGCATCCGAGGGAAAGCACCAATGGATGCGCGGCTGGCCAGCCCTTACATTACGGCCACTGTTTGCGGCTGACCTCAGTGGGTGAGCTGGCAAACCCTAAGGGCCGAGGAGACAACTTTCGCCTTCGCCAGCAACCGACAGCTCGCCAGAAGCTGTTTGCTGGCACCCCCAAACGCCGGTGACACCGGCGTTTTTTTCGACTGCGCATTTGTATACCATCGCCCCGATGGAACTTGTGTTTGCAGCGTTGGCCTCATTGCTGGCCGGGTTTGTCGATGCCATCGTCGGCGGAGGTGGCCTGATTCTTTTACCCGCCCTGTTTTCGGTGTTTCCGGCTGCGCCGCCTGCTACGGTGCTCGGCATCAACAAAGGCACGTCGATCTGGGGCACAGCAGTCGCCACCTGGCAGTACGCCCAGCGGGTGGACATGCCCTGGGCTGCGGTGTTGCCGGGCGCACTGTGCGCCTTGGTGGGGGCTTGGGGTGGTGCCTGGCTCGTGACGCAGGTTTCACCCGATGTGTTGCGGCAATTGCTGCCGGTGGCCCTGGTGGTGGTGTTCGTTTACACACTCTTGCGCAAAGACTTCGGACAGCAGCACGCACCCACGTACAGCGGCCGTCGCGAGGCGTGGGTCATGGGGGCCATCGGTTTGACCATCGGTTTTTACGATGGCTTTTTCGGCCCCGGCACAGGCAGTTTCTTTGTGTTTGTGCTCGTGCGCTGGCTGGGTTACGACTTCATGCATGCCAGTGCGTCGGCCAAGTTGCTCAACACCTCGTCCAACCTGGCGGCGCTCAGCCTGTTTGCATGGGGTGGCCACATCTGGTGGTCGGTGGTGGCCGTCACGGCAGTGGCCAATGTGCTCGGCAGCTTGCTGGGCGCACGGCTGGCCATGAAGCACGGCTCCGGTTTCGTCCGTGTCTTCTTCATGATCGTGGTGGCAGCGCTGATCGTGAAAACGGGTGTCGCCGCTTATTCCTGAGGCTGCACGGCCCGCGAGGGGTCGATGGTGATGATCTTGGTGGACGCGTCGTCGGTGGGTTCAGCGGGCGGAGCAGCGCCCGCCGCCTGTGCCGGTGGGGGCGGGGCGTTCGCGCCGGGAGAGCCGTTGGTGCCCGGCATGAACGCAGGCGAGGATGCGATGCTGCCCACCGTGGCAGATGCGGCGATCGGTGCCGGTGGCCAAGGCATCTCGCTGGCCTTGAGTGGCTTGCCGATCGGTGCGGCGGCAAGACCTTGTTGCACGGCCCGCATGTCGTCGTCATTGGGGTACTGGTCGAGCAGCACATAGTCGAACACCCGCCTCGCGATCGGCGCAGCATGTGCGGCACCAAAGCCAGCGTTCTCCACCACGATGGCCAGCGCCACCTGTGGCTTGTCGGCCGGCGCAAAAGCCACGTAGAGCGAGTGGTCGCGCTTGTGTTCTTCGAGTTTGCGGGCGTCGTATTTGTCTTTCTGGCCGATGGTGACGGCTTGGGCGGTCCCCGTTTTGCCTGCGCTGAGGTAGGGTGCGCCGGCAAACACCCGGGTTGACGTGCCTTCCTGTGTCACGCCGACCATGGCTTTGACGACCGCTTCCAGATGCGCTGGCTGCAGCCCCAGGTTCTCACCCGGCGGTCGCTCGATGGGGTGGCGGGTGCGGGTGATGGCGTCTTCGGTGGCCAGACCCAGGTGGGGGACATGCTTCACACCACGGTTGGCCAGAATGGCGGTGGCCTGCGCCAGTTGCAACATCGTGAAGCTGTTGTAACCCTGGCCGATACCCAGCGAAATGGTTTCGCCTGCATACCAACGCTGTTGTTCAGGCTTCTTGTAGGTGCGACGCTTCCATGCCTGGCTGGGTAGCACGCCTTTGACCTCGCCCTTCAGGTCCAGCCCGGTGAGCTGTCCGAAGTCAAAGGGCTTCATGAAGTCGTGGATCGCGTCCACCCCCAGGTCATTGGCCAGCACGTAGTAGTACACGTTGCTGGACTTGACGATGCTGCGGTACAGATCCACCGAGCCCAGGCCCGAGTCGCCATGGCTGCGGAAACGGTGGTCGCCGAACATCCAGTAGCCGGGGTCATGGGTGATGCTCTGGGGTGTGCGCTTGCCTGTCGCCAATGCGGCCAGCCCCATGAACGGTTTGTAGGTTGAACCCGGTGGGTAGGTGCCCCGCAAGGCGCGGTTGAGCAACGGTTTGTCGATGGACTCGTTCAGCATCTTCCAGTTGTCAACGTCGATGCCATCGACAAACAGGTTGGGGTCGAAGGTGGGTTTGCTCACGAAGGCCAGCACTTCGCCGTTGCGTGGGTCGAGTGCCACCAGCGCGCCGCGTCGCTGGCCGAACATGTCTTCCACCAGCTTCTGCAGCTTGATGTCCAGCGTCAGCATCACGGTGTTGCCAGGTGTGGCCGAGGTGCGGGCCAACGTGCGCACCGCACGGCCGCCCGCCGAGGTTTCGATCTGGTCGAAGCCGGCCTGGCCGTGCAGGTGTTGCTCGAAGCTTTGTTCAATGCCCAGTTTGCCAATGTATTCGGTGCCCCGATAGTTGGCGCGGTCCTCGTCGGGCCAGTCCTCCATCAGTGCTTTTTCGGCCCGGTTGATGCGGCCGATGTACCCCACCACATGACTGGCCACGTCTTCATACGGGTATTGCCTGAACAGCCGGGCCTTGATTTCAACGCCGGGAAAACGGAAGCGCATCGCGGTGAAGCGGGCCACCTCGGTATCCGTCAGGCGGGTGCGGATGGGCAATGAATCGAAATTGCGCGACTCGTCGCGCAGCCGTTTGAAGCGCTTGCGGTCTTTGGGTTGGATGTCGATGATCTGGGCGAGTTCGTCAATGACCGCTTCCACATCCCCGACCCTGGATGGCGTGATTTCAAGTGTGTAGGCAGAGTAGTTGGTGGCCAGTGCGATGCCATTGCGGTCCAGAATCAGTCCCCGGTGGGGAACGATGGGCAGCACGGCTGTGCGGTTGCTTTCGGCCTGTGCCCTCAAATCGTCGTGGCGGGTGACCTGCAGGTAATAGGCCCGTGCAGCAATCAGGCTGAAAGCCGCCAACACGCCCAGGGCCGCAATCCACACCCTGGCGCGAAAACGCGACAGGTCGGCTTCGACATCTCGCAGTGCCGTCACGTGTTGCCCCGTTCAGAGTGGCCGGTTGTCATCGGGGTCGTGCGCGCGCCGCTGGGGTGCCAGCAACAACACATTGGCCACGGGCCACAAGGCCGCTGTCAAGACCGGTGCGACCACCACTTCCCAGCCCGGGAATGTGTCACCCCAGAGCAGTCGTATGGTGATCACCAGTGTTTGTGCCACCGCAAACAGCGGCAACACGTGCACGGCCTGCGTCATGACGGGAAACCACAGCAGCCGGCGGTGAATCGACACCGCCAGAAAGCCAAGCACGGTGTAGGCCAGTGCATGCTGGCCCAGCAGCGCGGTCTGGTGCACATCCATGGCGAGTCCGAACATGAAGGCGGCACCCACACTGACACGCTGGGGTTGATGCACATTCCAGAACACCAACACCAGTGCCAGCAGGTCGGGCAGCCAGGCGGCGCGGCCCATGCCACCCATGTTGAACAGCATGTTGCCCATCAGCGCTGCCAGCAGGCTGCCCCAGATGAACCAGGGCCGCGCAGGCAGCAAGAGAGGTTGTCCGGGGCGCATGATCATGGCGACGGGTCCTGAGTGCTGCTGTGTCAGTGCTTGCCCGGTGCGAGCTTGCCCTTTTTGGGGGCAGTTGCCGGCGTCGCGATGGGTGGGGGCGGCTGGTCAATGCCTGCAGGCGGCAAGACCAGAACATGCAGGGCGCTGTGAACCTGTGCGCTGGGTTTGCACAGCACCCTTGCAAAGGCTGACTCGGCGCGGCGTTCGACATGGCTGACCACCGCGACCGGAAGCCCTGCGGGGTAAATGCCGTCAATGCCACTGGTGCTCAGGATGTCACCGGCCTGCACGTCGGCGTTGCCGGCCATGAAGCGCAATTCCAGATCGGTACCGCCCGGCTGGCCGTGGGCCACGCTGCGCACACCGGTGCGGGTGTTGAGCACAGGAATGGCCTGGTCACGGTCGGTCAGCAACGTCACCTCCGACACCAACGGGTGGGCGCGCGTCACCTGGCCCAGAACCCCCGCTTCATCCACCACAGGCGAGCCCGCTTCGATCCCGTGCGTCAGGCCTTTGTCGATGATGACTTTGCGGGTGTAAGGGTCGGCAGCGTCATACAGCACCTGTGCCGCCGTGCCTTGCAGTGCCAGCCGCTCACGCAGGTCCAGCAGTGAGCGCAGGCGGTTGTTTTCGATCATCAGTTCCTCGACCTGCGCCGCGCGGCCTGCTTGCAGTGCCAGCCGTGTCTGGGACGCCCGTTTGTCGGCCAGCGCAGCGTCGATGGAGGTGAGGTAGTTGTTCAGCCCGCCCACCGCCTGCACCGGTTGCATCACCAGCCATTGGGCCGGGTAGATCAGGGTCATCAGCACGGCACGCAGCGGTTTGACCAAGGTCAGGCGCGAGTCGGCCACCATCAGGAACAGGGCCAAAGCACTGAAGAACAACAGTTTGGACAGCGCCGACGGCCCCTGCTTGAAAAAGGGCGGGGGCGTGCGATCGAGCGTGCCTAAGGGCATGTGACGGTCTGAAAAGGCATTACGGCAACGCGCCGGGAGGCGTTGCCGACTTCAGGGGGCGACAATCAGGGGCGGGTGCGGAGTTGCGCCGCCGCATGCCGTCACTCCGACGTGAAAATGGTGCCCAGGCGCTCCATGCGCTCCAGCGCCATGCCACAGCCCCGCACCACGCAGGTCAGCGGCTCTTCAGCCACCAACACCGGCAGGCCGGTTTCTTCGGCCAGCAGGCGGTCCAGGTCACGCAGCAGTGCGCCGCCGCCGGTGAGCATCATGCCGCGCTCGGCAATGTCTGCGCCCAGTTCGGGTGGGGTGTGTTCCAGCGCCGTTTTCACGGCCGACACGATGTTGTTCAGCGGATCGGTCAGTGCTTCCAGGATTTCGTTGGACGAAATGGTGAAGCTGCGTGGCACGCCTTCCGACAGGTTGCGTCCCTTGACTTCCATCTCTTTCACTTCGGAGCCCGGGAAGGCCGAGCCGATCTGCTTCTTGATGGCTTCTGCGGTGGGCTCGCCGATCAGCATGCCGTAGTTGCGGCGGATGTAGTTGATGATGGCATCGTCGAACCGGTCGCCACCCACGCGCACACTGCCCTTGTAGACCATGCCACCCAAGCTGATGACGCCCACTTCCGTGGTGCCACCGCCGATGTCCACGACCATCGAGCCGCTGGCGTCGCTCACGGGCAGGCCCGCACCGATGGCTGCGGCCATGGGTTCCTCGATCAGATACACCTCGGAAGCGCCCGCGCCGAGCGCGGATTCGCGGATGGCCCGGCGCTCCACCTGGGTGGAGCCGCAGGGTACGCAGATGATGATGCGCGGGCTGGGTTTGAAGGCCGAGCGGGGGTGCACCATCTTGATGAACTGCTTGAGCATTTGCTCGGTGACCGTGAAGTCGGCGATCACGCCGTCCTTCATGGGGCGGATGGCTTCGATGTTGCCGGGCACCTTGCCAAGCATGGCCTTGGCTTCCTTGCCGACGGCCTGGATGGTTTTTTTGCCTTGCGGGCCGCCTTCGTGGCGGATGGAGACCACGGAAGGCTCGTCCAGCACGATACCCTTGCCACGGACGTAGATCAGGGTGTTGGCGGTGCCCAGGTCGATGGCGAGGTCGGTGGAAAATTGCCGACGGATAGATTCAAACATGACTGTCAAAGTCCAAAATGGCGCGCCGAGCCGGTAGCCAGACGTCGCCGGGGTGTGTCAAAGTGTGTGTGGCCGCTGTGATCGGGTAAGGGGGCGGGGCTTTCGACAGGCTGCACGGAGCTGGTCTGTTGTCATGTCGTGTGCGGGAGCCATGCACGGATCGGAGCGGAAAGGCCTTTTTCGTGACACATGACCACCGCATCCGCCGCATGAGACAGGCGTTTGGCATATTTGCCAAAAGTCAGGCCGGGTGGAGCTGTCAAACGGCAGATAATACCGCACCCCTCGCCTGAGGCGCTCGCTTTGGCGCGAGTTCAGGCGGTTTTGACAGGTTTTTGAGGCGGATTTTTCATGTCGCTTACCCCCCAGGACATCACGCGGATCGCCAATTTGGCCCGTTTGGAGCTTGATGCCCCGCATGCCGAGCGGATGCTGCAACAACTCAACGGATTTTTCGACATCGTCGAGCAGATGAATGCCGTGGACACCAAGGGCGTCGAGCCCTTGGCGCATCCCACTGCGGTCATGGAGCGTGTGGCCCTGCGCCTGCGAGACGACGTGGCCAGCGAACCCAACCAGCGCGAAGCCAATCAGCAAAGCGCCCCGGCAGTGGAGCGTGGTCTGTTCCTGGTGCCCAAAGTCATAGAGTGATCAGTCTAATGAGTCATCCATCCTTGCATCAACTCGGCGTGGCCGAACTGGCCGTCCAACTGGCGGCCCGCGAAGTCTCCAGCATCGAAGTCACCCGCCACCTGCTGGCCCGCGCCCAAGCCCACCAGGACCTGGGGGCCTACCTGGCCCTGAACGAGGAGGCTGCACTGGCCCAGGCCCAGGCCGCCGATGCGCGGCTGGCCGCCGGTGAGCGCACCCCGCTGCTGGGCGTGCCGCTGGCGCACAAAGACATTTTTGTGACCCGCGACCTGCCCACCACCGCGGGCTCCAAGATGCTGGAGGGCTACCGCAGCCCCTTCGACGCCACCGTGGTGGCCAAACTGGCCGATGCGGGCATGGTCAACCTGGGCAAGCTCAACTGCGACGAGTTCGCCATGGGCTCGGGCAACGACAACTCGGCCTACGCCCCGGCGCACAACCCCTGGGACCGCAGCCGCATCCCTGGTGGTTCCTCCGGCGGTTCGGCCGCTGCGGTGGCCGCGCGCCTGGTGCCCGCCGCCACCGGCACGGACACCGGCGGCTCCATCCGCCAGCCCGCTTCGTTGACCGGCATCACCGGCATCAAGCCCACCTATGGCCGCTGCTCGCGTTACGGCATGGTGGCCTTTGCCTCCAGCCTGGACCAGGCTGGGCCCATGGCCCGCAGTGCGCTGGACTGTGCGCTGCTGCTGTCGGCCATGGCCGGGCCAGACCTGGACCGCGATTCCACCTCGCTGGACCACCCGGCTGAAGACTTCGCTACGCCCCTGATTGCTTCCAATTCAGGTGCTGTCAGTGCATATTCAGAAAGCGATGGTGGCCAAAAAAGCTTTAAAAATTTGCAGGGTTTGCGCATTGGCTTGCCCAAAGAGTTCTTTGGCGACGGCTGCGCCCCCGGCGTGCAGGCCGCGGTGCGGGCTGCGCTGGCCGAGTTCGAAAAACTGGGTGCCACGCTGGTGGACATTTCGCTGCCGCGCACCGAGCTGTCCATCCCCGTGTACTACATCATTGCCCCTGCCGAGGCCAGCTCCAACCTCAGCCGCTTTGACGGCGTGAAGTTCGGCCACCGCGCCAAGCAGTACACCGACCTGGCCGACATGTACAAGAAGTCGCGGGCCGAAGGCTTTGGCCCCGAGGTGCAAAAGCGCATCATGATCGGCACCTACGTGCTGAGCCACGGCTACTACGATGCCTATTACCTCAAGGCCCAGCAGATCCGCCGCCTCATCGCGCAGGACTTCCAGCAGGCCTTCACCCAGTGCGACGTGATCGCCGGCCCCGTGTCGCCCACCGTGGCCTGGAAGATCGGCGAAAAGTCCGACGACCCCGTGGCCAACTACCTGGCCGACATCTACACCCTGTCCACCAGCCTGGCCGGCCTGCCTGGCATGAGCATCCCCGCCGGGTTTGGCGAGCACGGCATGCCCGTGGGCCTGCAACTGATCGGCAACTACTTCAAGGAAGCGCAACTGCTGGGCGTGGCCCACCAGTTCCAACTCGCCACCGATTGGCACACCCGCGCCCCTGCGGAGTTCCAAACATGAGCCCCCACGCTTTCCACTTCGTGAATTCGCTGCCCCCCAAGGGGGCGCAGGCCTCCCTCGGGGCGGCCCAGCGGGAGTCCTGAACATGAGCACACCGTCCAAATCCCTTTTGGTGCAAGGCTACGAAGTCGTCATCGGCTTTGAAACGCACGCCCAGCTGTCCACAGCGAGCAAAATTTTCAGCCGCGCGTCCACCGCGTTCGGGGCCGAGCCCAACACCCAGGCCTGCGCCGTGGACCTGGCGCTGCCCGGCACCCTGCCGGTGATGAACAAGGGCGCGGTCGAACGTGCCATCCAGTTCGGGCTTGCCGTGGGTTCGCACGTGGCCGAGCACAGTGTGTTCGCCCGCAAAAACTACTTCTACCCCGACCTGCCCAAGGGTTACCAGATCAGCCAGTTCGAGATCCCGGTGGTGCAGGGCGGCAGCGTGGAGTTCTACCTGGGCGACGAGAAGAAATCCGTCCGCCTGGTGCGCGCCCACCTGGAGGAAGACGCGGGCAAGAGCCTTCACGAGGACTTCATTGGGCAGAGTGGCATCGACCTCAACCGCGCGGGCACACCGCTGCTGGAAATCGTGACCGAGCCAGACATCCGCTCCAGCGCCGAGGCTGTGGCCTATGCCAAAGAGCTGCACAAGATCGTCACCTGGATTGGCATTTGCGACGGCAACATGCAGGAAGGCAGCTTCCGCTGCGACGCCAACGTGTCGGTTCGCAAGCCCGGTGCGCAGCTGGGCACCCGCCGCGAAATCAAGAACCTGAACTCGTTCAAGTTCATGCAGCAGGCCATCGACTTTGAAATCCGCTGGCAGATCGAGCAGATCGAGGACGGCCACGCCATCCAGCAGGCCACCGTGCTGTTCGACCCCGACACCGGCGAAACCCGCGCCATGCGCACCAAGGAAGACGCGGCCGACTACCGCTACTTCCCCGACCCCGATTTGCCCCCGCTGGTGATCGGGCGCGAGTGGGTGGAACGCGTGCGCTCCGAAATGGCCGAGTTGCCTCGCGTGATGGCCCAGCGTTTCATGGACCAGTACGGCTTGCCCGAGTATGACGCCACCACGCTCACGCAAAGCCAGGCCATGGCCGCCTACTTCGAGGCGGCTGCGAAAGCCTGCGGCCAGCCCAAGCTGGCCAGCAACTGGGTGATGGGCGAGATTTCCCGCCGACTGAATTCGGGTGAGGTCACCATCGATGCGCTGCCTGTGTCGGCTGGTCAGCTGGGCGCGCTCATCGGGCGCATCCAGGACGGCACCATTTCCAACAATGCCGCCAAGCAGGTGTTTGACGCGTTGTGGAACGAGGGTGGCGAGGTGGATGCCGTCATCGAGGCCAAAGGCCTCAAGCAGATGAACGACAGCGGTGCGCTGGAAGTCATCATTGCCGAGGTGATCGCGGCCAACGACAAGAACGTGGCCGAATACCGCGCAGGCAAGGACAAGGCGTTCAATGCACTGGTGGGTCAGGTCATGAAGGCCAGCAAGGGCAAGGCCAACCCGGCACAGGTGAATGAGCTGCTGAAAAAAGCCCTGGGCTGACGGCGGGCTTGCCGCGTCACCGGGTTTGGGATGGGGCGGGGCGAGCGGTGTTCGCGTCGGCACCTGCCAGCAGTTGCTTCAGCCTGGCCAGCTCCTCGTCAAACCGGGCGTTGATGCGTTTTTTTTCGTCCAACTGGTCGGCCGCCAGGCGCTTCTGGCTGGCCTGTTGTGCAACCACATCGCTGGCGCGCTGCTTCAGCCACGCCGGTGCTTTGGACGGATCGGCCTTGTAGAACTCCATCTCGTCCTGGACGGCCAGTTGCTGTTTGCGCAGATCGGCATTGCGTTGCTCGATCATGCCCAGCGCCACGTCCACCTGCTCGAGTTGTTTGTTGCGCTCCGCATCGTGGTGGCGCACGCTGGGGTAGCGTGCCAGCAGGGCGCGGTCGCGCCGTTTGGCATCGGCCTCCTTGCTGCGCAAAGCCGCTTCCTGCTGTGCGGCAGCTTCGTCGCGGGCACGCTCATCGGCGGTCAGGCTGGGTGGCACGACCCGACGGGTCACGCCCGAAGCGTTCAGCTCGCGCTGTTCGCGGTCAAGACATTCCGGGATCGGGCGGTCAGATGTGATGCGCCGCCCTTTTGCGTCCACGCACACATAAATGCCAGGGCCCGACGATTGTGCCTGCGCGGTCAATCCAGTCGCCATCAGGATGACCATGAAAACGCCCGCCGCAGACACCCTTGTCAGGTGCACGAGCCAACGCCTCTTCAGGCCGATCAACCCAGTGTGTCCGGTACGCAAATCCTCACCTTGAAAAGGGTGCCAGGCCACTCTGCGGCGGCTCCGGCACGTTTGGGGTTTCAGTGATCTGAAGCGTCCACGCCGTACCGCTGCCGGTAAGCCTGCACCCTGGCATGGTGCTCGGCCAATTGGGCATTGCCTTGCGGATCGTGGACCTGTCCGTCCAAATATTGAAGCAAATCATTCAGCCGTGCAATGGCGCACACCTGGAGCCCCAGGGTTTGCTGGACATATTGGACAGCACTGTGGGGTAAATCCATCAGACCACCGTCCGGGCCCTTGCCGGTGGCCATTTCCTGCCGGTCCAGTGCAATCGCCACGCCATAGGCGGTGGCCCCCGCTGCCTGGATGAGCGCAATGGATTCGCGGGCTGCCGTGCCCGCGCTCATCACGTCGTCCACGATCAGCACGCGGCCTTTCAGCGGCGCGCCCACCAGCGTGCCACCCTCACCGTGATCCTTGGCTTCTTTGCGGTTGTAGGCGAATGGCACATTGCGCCCCAGGCGGGCCAACTCGATCGCCACCGCCGCGCCCAGCGGGATGCCTTTGTAGGCCGGGCCGAAAATCATGTCGAAGTCCATGCCGCTGGCCATGATGCGCCGTGCATAGAATTGCGCCAGCCTGCCCAGCTTGGCACCGTCGTCAAACAGGCCTGCATTGAAAAAATACGGGCTCATGCGCCCGGCTTTGGTCTTGAATTCGCCAAAGCGCAGCACGCCGGCTTCCACCGCAAAGGCCACAAAGTCCTGGGCCAGCGTGTCGGCCGCGGCATTGTTTTGTTCCACCATGGGGAAATCCTTGTTCAAACTGACCAGCCTCAACCTCAACGGCATCCGTTCAGCCACCAGTAAAGGGCTGGAAGACTGGCTGGCATCCAGCGCGCCAGATTGTATTTGCGTGCAGGAGCTCAAGGCCCAATGGCCCGATCTGGCCGGGCGGTTTGACACGCTGGCAGGCCTGCGGGGGCATTTCCAGTGCGCCGAGAAAAAAGGCTACTCAGGCGTGGGCGTGTACACACGGCACGAACCCAGTGAGGTGGTGGTGGGGTTTGATGGGGGTGAGTTCGATGCCGAAGGCCGTTGCATCGAGCTCCGATTCGACACGCCAGCCCGCAGACTCTCCATCCTCAGCGTGTACTTTCCCAGCGGCTCGTCCGGTGAAGACAGGCAGGCGGCCAAGTACCGGTTCCTGGACGTGTTTCACCCCTACCTGATGCAACTGAAGCGCCAGCGTGAGTTCATTGTGTGCAGTGATGTCAACATTGCCCACCAGGAAAAAGACCTGAAGAACTGGCGCAGCAAC
>DDUQ01000106.1:933-1094 GCA_002344885.1 Comamonadaceae bacterium UBA2334 | reverse complement strand
CCGAAGAGCGCGCCTGGATGACCCGCGTGCTGGGCCCGGATGCCGATCAGGGTGGTCTGGTCGATGTGTACCGCCGTTTGCACCCCGACACCACCGACACCTGTTACACCTGGTGGAGCAACCGGGGACAGGCGTATGCCAACAACGTGGGGTGGCGCCTG
>DDUQ01000106.1:533-689 GCA_002344885.1 Comamonadaceae bacterium UBA2334 | reverse complement strand
CAACAACGTGGGGTGGCGCCTGGATTACCACCTGGCCACGCCCGCACTGGCCGAGCAGGCGCGGGCCGTGGACATCTACAAAGACCAGAAGTTCTCCGACCACGCGCCGGTCACCGTGCAATACGACCTGACGCTGTGAGACCAGTCATCCCGACA
>DDUQ01000106.1:0-311 GCA_002344885.1 Comamonadaceae bacterium UBA2334 | reverse complement strand
GCTGTGAGACCAGTCATCCCGACAGTGGGGCCAGTGGCAGGGGCATGGGCATGACCACAGGGGGCCAGTGGACGGGTGCGCCATGCATCCACAGGCTGTCGCAACCCGTGGTGGAGTTGCGGCACTACCGTGGCGACCATGGTGCACACGTGCACGACCATGCCCAGGTGCTGTTCGGGCGCATGGGGTGCCTGGAGGTGGAGGTGAACGGGCACCTGATGCGGGTCGATGGCGCCGCCGGGCTGGTGGTGCCAGCCGGGGCCAGCCATGGGTCTGCCGCGGCGCGGGGTGCACAGGTGTGGGTGGTGGAC
>DDUQ01000025.1:4939-5059 GCA_002344885.1 Comamonadaceae bacterium UBA2334 | reverse complement strand
GACCGCATTCCCACGCCGCTGGCCGAACTGGAGCGTCAGGCGCTGATGGCCTATGCGGCACAAGGCGGTGGCGCGCTCATGCACGCATCACTCGGTTACCACTGGGCGCGCATGATCGAG
>DDUQ01000025.1:4422-4733 GCA_002344885.1 Comamonadaceae bacterium UBA2334 | reverse complement strand
GGGCGCGCATGATCGAGATGCTGTGCGCGGCTGAAACCGTCCGGGACTTGCTGCACGACGACGACCTGGAGGGCACCGACCTGATGGTGACCGGTGAGCGGCAACGCGAAGGGGTGGGTGTCATCGAAGCGCCGCGTGGCACGCTGTTCCACCATTACCAGGTGGATGAAAACGATCTGGTGACCATGGCCAACCTGATTGTGTCCACCACCAACAACAACCACGCCATGAACACGGCCGTGCGTGAGGTGGCCAGCAAGTATCTGGACGGCCATGAAATCACTGAAGGCCTGCTGAACCACATCGAGGTG
>DDUQ01000025.1:3426-4140 GCA_002344885.1 Comamonadaceae bacterium UBA2334 | reverse complement strand
CGATCCCTGTCTGTCGTGCGCCACCCATGCCATCGGCAAAATGCCGCTGGAGGTGGTCTTGCTGGATGCGGCGGGACACGAGCTGGATCGAAAATACAAACAGTGATAGCAAAGAAGTGAATACATTCAAGCGTCAGCTCGTGTTTTCGTTTGGAAACCCGAGCCGGGGTGATGATGCACTGGGTCCACTGGCCGCTCAGGCCATCGAGGCATTGTCCTTGCCAGATGTCGAATGCCTGACCGATTTCCAGTTGCAGATCGAGCATGTGTTGGATTTGCAGGGGCGCGACCGCGTGCTGTTTGTCGATGCGTCCTGCCGGGCTGAGCCTGACGATGCAGCCGGTTACCGGGTCGAGCGCCTGTGTCCCGAGCGAGATGACAGCTACACCACCCATGCGATGAGCCCGTCTGCGTTGCTGCGTGTGTTTGCCGACACGCAAGGCCATCCTCCGCCCCCGGCCTGGCTGCTGACCATCGCTGGCGACAGCTGGGAACTGGGCGATGCGCCCACGGCTGCGGCGAGCGAACGTTTGCGCCGGGCGGTCGACTGGGCTGCTGGGTGGCTGGCGCAGGCAGAAGTACAGGCCTGAACGTCCGCCAGGGCCCATTCGGCATCGACACGCCGCCGGGCTCACAAAGGTGCGTGGGGTGGTCCATGCTCCCGTTCCGGGTCTTTGTGCCGTGCTCGACTTGCCTCTTGCCTGCGTTCGCATT
>DDUQ01000025.1:2030-3225 GCA_002344885.1 Comamonadaceae bacterium UBA2334 | reverse complement strand
TTGCCTCTTGCCTGCGTTCGCATTTCGTGAGACAACCCGTGTCTGCCGCTGGCGATGGGTCGCCCGACGGCATGACATGAAAGGTGTGCTGTGATCACTGCATGTTGTTTGCCGTGGGTTCGCTGGGCTGGGCGTTTGCTGGCCTTGGCTGGTTTGCTGGTGTTGTCTGCGTGCACGTCCTTGCCCGGCGCCGTTAATGGTGTGGTGGGTCGGTTGGATGCCACGCCACGCATGGCCATCATTTCTGCCTTCGAGCCTGAACTGGTCGAATTGCTGCCACAGGTCGAAGGCGCGCGGACGCACCGGCTGCATGGGGTTGATTTCACCACCGGCACGCTGGCCGGCAAGCCGGTGGTGTTGTTCCTGTCCGGCATCAGCATGACCAATGCCACCATGAACACGCAGCGGGCGCTGGACCATTTCAACGTCAGCCACATCGTGTTCAGCGGCATCGCGGGTGGTGTCAACCCCAGCCTGAACATCGGCGACGTGGTGGTGGCCGCCCAATGGGGGCAGTACCTCGAGGTGCTGATGGCCCGTGAGGTGACGCCGGGCCGCTACACCGCCCCCGACTGGATGCAAGCCGAGCTGACCCTGCCTGCCTTCGGGATGATGCATCCCCGACCGGTTGAGGTGCGGTCGGCTGCGCAGCCTCGCATCCAGCGGCATTTCTGGTTCCCGGTGGACGCGCAGATGTTGCGGGTGGCATCGGGGTTGACTGCGGTGCAGCTGGCGCGTTGCCAGGGCAATGCATGCCTGTCACACACGCCGCGGGTACAGGTGGGGGGCAACGGCGTCTCTGGCCAGGCGTTTGTGGACAACAAGGTGTACCGGGAATACGTGTTCAACACGTTCGGTGCCAACGTGCTCGACATGGAAACCGCTGCCACGGCCATGGTGGCCCACAGCAACGGGGTGCCCTACATCGCGTTCCGTTCGCTCAGCGACCTGGCGGGTGGCGGCGAGGGTGCCAATGAGATGGCCACGTTCATGGGGCTGGCCGCCTCGAACTCGGCCCGTGTGTTGATTGCTTTTCTGAGGGCCTGGCCATGAAGCGTTGTGTGTCGTTTTTTCTTCTGTTGCGTGCGGGTTTGCTGGGCAGTGTGACCGCCCTTGCAGCGCTCGTCTGGCCGGTGCAGGCCGCTCCCCTGCCCGACAAGGCCGCACTCGCCCAGGTGCTGCAGCGTGCGCCGCA
>DDUQ01000025.1:1364-1821 GCA_002344885.1 Comamonadaceae bacterium UBA2334 | reverse complement strand
CCAGGTGCTGCAGCGTGCGCCGCAACGCCTGTCGGTGGTGGAGCCACACCTCAGCACCGTTGACAAGCCGGTGCGGGTTGAGTACCTGGGGTGGCCGGCCGAGGTGGTGCTGGACAGCGTGCTGGGTGCTGCCAACTGGCGCAAGCCCGATGTGGACGTGGAATTCCGCGCGCTGGACGGCTACGTGTCCCGCATACCGGCCGAGCGGTTCACGCAGTACCAGGCGTACTGGGTGGTCGAGCGTGTGGGACATGCCAGCTTCACCGTCGACAACCTCAAGCAAAACGAAAAAGCCGTGGCACTGGGGCCGTACTACCTGGTGTGGGACAACATCAGAGCGCCCGAGCTCGTGGCCGAAGGTGGCAGTTTCTGGCCCTATCAGGTGGCTGAGGTGAAGGTGTCCACCGAAAGGTTGCAGGCCTTGCTGCCAGGGCAAATGGCCGAGCGGTACAAGTCC
>DDUQ01000025.1:560-1134 GCA_002344885.1 Comamonadaceae bacterium UBA2334 | reverse complement strand
AGCACTGCCTGAATTGTCACCAGGTCAACGGATTCGGCGGGGACAAGCGGCCCACCAACCTCGTGCCAGAGGTGCGCAAGCTGTCGGATGCCGAGTTCATGGCGTGGGTGCTGGAGCCGCACCGTGTCAAGCCCGGCACCACCATGCCACCCTTGGCCGATGCCATGCCGCTGGCAGACCGTCAGGCATTGGCCGAACGTTTGCTGGCCTATCTGCGCGCGATGTCTTTGGTCCCCCATCCGTCGTCCAGGTAAGCCGCTCTTGAAGTGCCGACGTGGTGTCTGCACGACACGCCCTTGCGCTTTTCTGATGGGGTTTGGACGGGTCTTCCAGGTTTCAGATGCATAATTGCTGCACTGCAACATTTTTTAACTGGAAACCATCATGTACGCCCAAAAACCTTTCGAGTCGTTCGCCCAGTCCATCGCGGTATCTGTTCCCAAGTTCGATCCAGCGGTCATCCAGGCTTCCTGGCAGCAAGCCCAGGACAACATGAAGGCATGGGGTGAACTGGCCCAGTCTCAGGTGCAGGCCGCTCAGGCTGCGGCAGCTGAAACGGTCGAGGCCTTCAAGG
>DDUQ01000025.1:0-348 GCA_002344885.1 Comamonadaceae bacterium UBA2334 | reverse complement strand
CTGAAACGGTCGAGGCCTTCAAGGGCATCAAAGATCCTCAGGCCGCTTTGACGGTTTTTCAGGCCAGCGCAGAAAGCGGCGTGGCATTGTTCACACGGCATGTCAAAGCTGCCACGGCACTGAGCGTCGAGCAGTTCAATGCTGCTCTGGACAGCGCGGCCAAGAGCCATCCTGCGCCTGAAGCGTTTGCCGGCTTTGCCGACAGCATGAAATCAGCGTTGGCGACGGTGGCTCAGTCATTGGACACGGTGCTGCAGAACCCGGCCAAGCCTGCGGTCAAAGCAGCGCCTGCCCGCAAAGCGAAGTAAGCCTTCAGGCCCCCGCCTCATCCCGTTCCAGTTTGAGGCT
>DDUQ01000033.1 GCA_002344885.1 Comamonadaceae bacterium UBA2334 | reverse complement strand
CGGGCTACGGCATGGCGGTGGCGCGCGCGCAGCACGCGGTGCGCGAGCTGACCGAGCTCCTGCGCAAGAAGGGCGTCGAGGTGAGGTTCGCGATCCACCCGGTCGCGGGCCGCCTGCCCGGCCACATGAACGTGCTGCTGGCCGAGGCCAAGGTGCCCTACGACATCGTGCTGGAGATGGACGAGATCAACGAAGACTTCCCCGACACCGATGTGGCCATCGTGATCGGTGCGAACGACATCGTGAACCCCGCCGCACAGGACGACCCCACCAGCCCCATCGCCGGCATGCCGGTGCTGGAGGTGTGGAAGGCTCACACCTCCATCGTCATGAAGCGGTCCATGGCCAGCGGCTACGCAGGCGTGGACAACCCGCTGTTCTACAAAGACAACAACCGCATGCTGTTCGGCGACGCCAAGAAGATGCTGGACGAAGTGCTGGTAGCGCTGAAAGCCTGATGGGCTGAGCGCCTCGGCGCATTCAGCCTCTAGACCTTCATCTCTAAAAGGGTGGCAATCGACAGGTTGCCACCCTTTTTTGCGGGAAATCCCTTGTCAGCCTGATGTCAGACAGGGCGAAAAATGACCGAAAATGCCTGCTGAAACGAACGACCGTTCGCTAATTCCGCTCAGCCGCTCCCGGAGAACAAACCCCATGACCACCACCGACACCCGCCCCTGGCTCAAAAGCTACCCCCAGGGCGTTCCAGCCGACATCAATGTGGAGCAGTACAGCTCGCTGGTTCAACTGATGGAAGACAGCTTCCGCCAGTTTTCCGACCGTGCCGCCTACAGCTTCATGGGCAAGTCGTTCTCATATGCACAGATTGACAGCCTGTCCACGGCTTTCGCCACCTACCTGCAGGGCCTGGGCCTGAGCAAAGGCGACCGTGTGGCGGTGATGATGCCCAACGTGCCGCAGTACCCGGTCGCGGTGGCGGCCATCCTGCGCGCAGGCCTGGTGGTCGTCAACGTCAACCCGCTCTACACCCCGCGTGAACTGGAACACCAGCTGAAAGACTCGGGGGCCAAAGCCATCGTCATCATCGAGAACTTTGCCACCACCCTGACCGAGTGCATCGCCAAAACGCCGATCAAACATGTGGTGCTGGCCGCCATGGGCGACATGCTGGGGCTGTTGAAAGGCGCCATCGTCAACTACGTGGTGCGCAACGTCAAAAAGATGGTGCCTGCCTACAACCTGCCCAACGCCGTGCGCTTCAACGATGCAGTGGCGCGGGGCACACGCGGCACCCTGAAAAAGCCCGAAATTGCCCCCACCGATGTGGCTGTGCTGCAGTACACCGGCGGCACGACGGGCGTGAGCAAAGGCGCGGTGCTGCAACACCGCAACGTGGTGGCCAACGCGCTGCAGTCCGAGGCGTGGAACGGTCCGGTCATCAAGACCATCCCTGCCAGCGAACAGTACACCTCGGTCTGCGCCCTGCCGCTGTACCATATCTTCGCGTTCACGGTGAACATGATGCTGACCATGCGCATGGGCGGCAAAACCATCCTCATCCCCAACCCACGCGACCTGCCGGCTGTGCTGAAGGAGCTGTCGCAGCACACCTTCCACAGCTTCCCGGCGGTCAACACCCTGTTCAACGGGCTGGCCAACCACCCTGACTTCGGCACCGTCAACTGGCGCAACCTGAAGGTGTCTCTGGGTGGCGGCATGGCGGTACAGTCCGCAGTCGCCAAGCTTTGGCTCGAAAAGACCGGCTGCCCCATCGTCGAAGGCTATGGGCTGTCGGAGACCAGCCCGTCGGCTTCGTGCAACCCGGTCACCTCGCACGAGTTCAGCGGCACCATCGGCGTGCCATTGCCCAACACCTGGCTGAAGTGTCTGGATGACGACGGCAACGAGGTACCGCACGGCCAGCCGGGCGAAATCGCCATCAAAGGCCCGCAGGTGATGGCCGGCTACTGGCAGCGCCCCGACGAAACCGCCAAGGTCATGACACCCGACGGCTACTTCAAGACCGGCGACGTGGGCATCATGGACGACCGTGGCTACTTCAAGATCGTTGACCGTAAGAAGGACATGGTGCTGGTCAGCGGCTTCAACGTCTACCCGAACGAGGTGGAAGACGTGGTAGCCAATTGCCCCGGGGTGCTGGAATGCGCCGTGGTGGGCGTGGCCGACGACAAAACCGGCGAAGCCGTCAAATTGGTGGTGGTCAAGAAAGATGCTTCCCTGACCGAAGCTGCCGTGCGCGACTACTGCAAATCCAACCTGACCGGCTACAAGCAGCCCAAGGTGGTCGAATTCCGTGCCGAAATGCCCAAGACCCCGGTCGGCAAAATCCTGCGCCGGGAGTTGCGCGACAAGGCATGACGGCAGGCCGCATCGGCATCATGGCCGCCATGCCGCCTGAACTTCAGGCGGTGCTGGACCTGATGCCCGACGAACACCGGGAAACGCTGGCGGGACGCCACTTCTGGCCCGGCCGGTTGGCGGGTAACGACGTGGTGGCCGTGGTGTCGGGCATCGGCAAGGTGGCGGCGGCCACCACCGCCACCTTGCTGATCGAGCGGTATGGTGTCCAGGCCCTGCTGTTCACCGGTGTGGCCGGTGGCCTGGGAGACGGTGTGAGGGTCGGTGATGTGGTGGCGGCCAACCAACTGATGCAGCATGACCTCGACGTGTCACCGCTGTTCCCGCGCCATGAAGTTCCCGGCTACGGACTCAGCCGGTTCACGGCTGACCCCACCTGGCAAGGCAGACTGTCGCAAGCTGCCCGCACCACATTGAACCACCGGGTTCAGCACCTCGGGCAAAAAGCCGTGAACGATTTTGGCCTGGCCCACGCGCGGGTGCACGAAGGTTTGATCATCAGCGGTGACCGCTTCGTGGCCACCAGCGCCGAAAGCGATGCCCTGCGGCGCGAGTTGCCCGATGCGCTGGCGGTGGAAATGGAAGGCGCGGCCGTGGCGCAGGTGTGCCTCGACTGCGGGGTGCCGTTTGCGGCGGTGCGCACCATCTCGGACCGGGCCGACGACAGCGCCCACGTGGACTTCAACCGGTTTGTCAGCGAAGTCGCCAGCCGCTACAGCGCTGCCATGGTGCTGGCCTGCCTGCAAGCTCGGCAGCCCGCCCATTGATCATTTCAGCCAGCCGCGTTTCCTGAAATACACCATGGGAATGACGGCTGACACCACCATCAGGCCCAGCGCAAACGGGTAGCCGTAGGCCCACTGCAACTCGGGCATGAACTGGAAGTTCATGCCGTAGCTGCTGGCCACCAGGGTAGGCGGCAGCAGCGACACGCTGGCCACCGAGAAAATCTTGATGATCTTGTTCTGGTTGATGTTGATGAAACCCACCGTCGCGTCCATCAGGAAGTTGATCTTGTCGAACAGGAAAGCGGTGTGGCCATCGAGCGAGTCGAGGTCGCGCAGGATCTGGCGTGCATCCTCAAACTGTTCGGTACCCAGCATGCGGGTGCGCATCATGAAGCTCACGGCGCGCCGCGTGTCCATCACATTGCGGCGAATGCGACTGGACATGTCTTCGTGGCGCGCAATGGCCGCCAGCACCTCACCGGCCAGGGCATCGTCCACATCGCCTTTCAACACCTTGCCGCTGACCACTTCGAGGTCATCGTAAATGTCCTCCAGCGTGTCGGCGCTGTATTCGGCATCGGCGTCAAAGAGCTTGAGCAGCACGTCCTTGGCGTCGTCGATCAGGCCGGGCATGCGGCGTGCGCGCATGCGCAGCAGGCGGAACACGGGCACGTCTTCGTCATGGATGGAAAACAGCACGCCACGGCTTTTCAGGGCATCGTTCTGCTCATTCAAAATGAAAGCGACACGGACGGCGCGGGGGTCATCGTCGTCGTCGATCAGAAAGTCGGATCGGATGTGCAGTTCGCCGTTGTCTTCCTCGAAGAAGCGGGCGGACTCCTCGATATCCTCGTCCATCGCATCTTCCGGGATGCTGAGGCCGAAGTGCTGTTTGACCCAACGGCGCTCTTCCGGCGTGGGGGCCTCCAGGTCGACCCAGATGGGTTTGAACCGGGCCAGTTCTTCGAGGGATTCGATTTCTTCCTGAAACAGTCGGCCGTTGGCCAGCGTGAACACGTTGAGCATGACAAGGCTCCGTTGCGGCGGGTTCGTCGGGGTGTCCGGTGGCGTTTGGCCACGCGGGCACATGAGGGGGGGTTGGGCGTCGCTTTCAACCCCCCGAATCCGCCTGGAACCGCACAGGCCACACACCGTCAGCCGGTGGGCACACGTGGATCAGGTGAAACGGCGTGTTGAAAGCGTGCCACTCGGGCTGCTTTCCAAACAAGGTCTCCTGAAAATCAAGTCGCTGGATTATGGCACCGCAACATGGCCGCCTAACCTGGTTGGCAGCTTCGCCTGGCATCAAGGCTTGGCTTTGTCGGCAGCTTGTTGTTCACGCAGCAGTTGGCTCAGCTCGCGGTAGCGGGCGTCAATGATCGACAACTCGACATGGTCGGTGTCGCGCCGTTCACGAACACTGTCACGCGCCGCACGCAAGCGGTCAACAGCCCCTTGCAGATCCAGCATGGCGCGGCGTGCCTCCGCTTCGGCACGCACGGCCCGCAGCGTCTGCCCTTGTGCAGCCCATGCCATCGAGAGGGTGTGCCAGGCTGCGGCATCACCTGGCCTGTCAGCGACCCATGTTTGCAGCCGATCGCTCGCCAGCGCTGCCTGGCCCCAGCGAATGGCCACTTGCGCGCCCCACAGCACCGATGCGCGGTCCGGTGCCTGCAGCGCACGTTTGCGCATCTCGGCAGTGGCACCCGCATGCGTGGCCGCGTCCAGATCGCCCAACACCAGCACCTCCAGTGCCAGCCATTCAGCCGCCTGGCGACCCCGGCCCTCCAGTTGTGGCTGAGCCAGCAGAGCCTGCACACGCCGCCAGGCTTCAGCCGGTTGCTTCAGGCGCAGAGCAGCCAAAGCCGCCCCGTATTGCACGCCCCACCCCTCAGTACTGGCTTTGGCAGTGGTGGCCCCCATGGCCGCATTGAGGCGCTGGGTATCGGTCTCAGCCAGCACCTTGGCCCGGGCGGCCATCATGGCATGCCACACAGGCGAAACGGCCGGTTGGCGACCGGGCACCTGCGTGGCCGACCCCTGGGGCAAACGTGCCCGCATGTCAGCCATGCGTTCGGTGGTCAACGGGTGGCTGCGCAGGTACGGAAACGCGCCATCGTCGTTCAGACGGGACGCCTGCTGGAGCTTGTCAAACATGCTCACAAATGCCAAACCGTCGAACCCGGCACCTGTCATGACGTTGTAGCCCACCCTGTCGGCCTCCCGCTCCATGTCCCGCGAAAAATTGAGCTGGGTCTGCGCAGCCAACGCCTGGCCGCCCACCACGGCTGCCTGCCCGATGTCGGCATTTTTGCTGGCGCTCGCCGCCAGTGCGCCCAGGATCATGGCGCCCACGATCCAGGGCATCTGCCGGTCCTGCTGCGCCACCATGCGGGAAATATGCCGTTGAGACACGTGGCTGAGCTCGTGCGCCAGCACCGAGGCCAACTCGTCAGCCGATGTCACCGTGGCCATCAAGCCCAGGTGCACGCCCAAATAACCACCTGGCAGCGCAAACGCATTGACGGTACGGTCGCGAACGGGCATGAGCTTCCAAGCGAACCGCTCGGCCAGATCAGGCGGCACATCGCCCCGCGCCTGGGCTGCCGCCAGCAGAGGCTGCCAGATGGCATCCAGGTAGTCCACAAGAGCCGGATCATCCAGGTAATCCGGGTCGCGGTAGATGTGCTGGGCAATGCGGTCGCCCAACTGACGCTCGGCTGTCAGGTCAAGGGCCCCGGCCTCTCCCAACCGTGGCAAGCCAGCCGTGGCCTGCGGCCGCAAGGGAGGCTGAAACTGGGCTTGGGCCACGATGGCATTACAACAAAATATAGCGCCCAGTGCTTTAATTAAAAGCGCTGGAGCCCATTTTTTATTCATAAATATGAAAAGTTAGGTTGGCAAGACCAACCGGTGTGGCATGGACTGTTGTTTGATTACCATTGGCTCCGGGGCCAAACTCGCCTATCGTAGGCGTTGTGCTCCGCATTTTGGGCGCTCATTCGTCAATTTGGTTCCATGGCTTCACACCCGTCCCACTCACCGCCCACGTTTTTGCAACTGATGGTTACCGTCGTGCTGGGCGCCATCGTGATTGCCGGGTTGACCACGCTTTCTGGCTGGGCGAGCACCAACGAATTGCCCTTGACACTCTACTGGCCGGCAGCCGGCATCGGGTTTGCCATGCTTTGCACACAGGGCAAACCGGCCGCCTGGGCGCTGGGCTTGGGGGTGGGCTTGTGGTCTGCCATCCATTTTCCGCAAAACCTGGGCATGGTGCCTTTTGCCATGGCGGCCACCGTGGCCGGCCAATGGTGGGTCTGGCGCAAGTTGCAGGTGCGTTTTGCGGGCACATCCCAGCCATTTGCCCGCCAGACAACCATGTTGGCGTTCCTGCGGGCGCAAGGGCTCGTGGGTGCACCGTTGTCAGCGGGCATTGCCGTCACGGGCGCCTGGCTGCTCGGCCAGGTCACGGACATTGCCCAGGCAGCCTACATCTGGGGGGCGTTGTGGATCATGGAGCTGTGCGGCACCGTGCTGTTCGCACCCCTGGCGTGGGAGCTGTTGATATCACGCACGCGCAGCGGCCTGCCGCGCTTTTTCTCAAAAGTATGGGAAGCGCTGCAGACCGACTGGCAAACGGTGGCCAGCGTCGCCGCCATCACATGCCTGGCAGGGGCGTTATGGCTGTTGGGCCAGCCCGTGCTGGCGCGCGCCGCGCTGCTGCTGATGCTGCCCGTGCTGGCCTTCGATGCCACCCGCGCCGGCCCACTGACCATCCACATCATCACGCTGCTGGCCGGTGTGGCGGTGCTCAGCACCGCTGCCCTGACGCTGCCTGCAGGCGCACCGGGGATGAGCCACGACCGGGAGCTGGTCTGGCTTTCATTGGCCGTATTGGTCGGCGTGGCTGCGGTGCAAGTGCTGCTGGTCACTGCACACGAGCGACGACTGGCGCTCAAGCGCCTGGAGCGCCAGGCCGACACCGACCCGCTGACCAACCTGCTGAGCGTGACGGGCCTGTACCGCAAGCTTGAAGAGCTGAATGACCGCGCTGACGACCCGGGCGAGACCCAGATCAGCGTTTATGCCCAGGACACCCCGATGCTCAGCAGGCGTGCGTTGGTCAGCGTGCAAATGACCAATGCCGACTCCATCGAGCAACTGCTGGGGTCGCGCAAGAGTGACGTGCTGGAGCGGGCCACCAGCGGCGCGCTGACCGCCATCGCGCCGCGCGTGCTGTGGTCACGCATCTCCAAGGCCCATTTTGTCGGCCTGGTGAATGAGAGCGGCGAAGACCTGGACCAACTGCTGAGCAAGGTCAATTTTGCAGTGGTGGAAGCCAAAAATCTGGTGAACGAAAACATCGGCCGACCGTTGTGGACGCTGGCTGCCGTCACGCTCGACGTTGACCCGCTGCCACCAGTTGAAATCGTCATGGCCTGCCTGCGCAAGGCCGAGCAGATCGCGCAGGACTCGCGCCACAGCCACATTATGGCCGTTAACCAGGAGTCAGGTTCTGCCTTGAAGCAGGAAGCCGAACAGGCCGAGCGCATCCGCCAAGTCATTCAGCGCAAACAGCTGGTGCTGTTTGCCCAACCCATCGTGGCCAATACCGACCCTGAATCATTGAAGCACAAATACGAAGTGTTGATTCGGCTGCGTGACGACGACGGCACCATCGTGCCGCCCGACCTGTGGATGCCCATTGCGATGCGGGCCGGCATGATGCAGAGCCTGGACATGGCGGTGATGGAAGAAACCTTCGAGTGGTTTGCCTCCCACCCCGCTGCGCTGGAAGCACTGAGCCATTGCGCCATCAACCTGTCAGGCCCCACCGTCGCCAGCCCGGTGATCGCACAACGCATTGCGGAAGGCTTGGCAGAGCACAAGCTGCCCGCACACAAATTCACATTCGAGATCACCGAAAGCCAAGCCATTGCCAACCCGGCCCAGGCCACCGAGACCATCCGCGCCATCCGCGCCTGCGGGTGCCGTGTAGCCATTGACGATTTCGGCACCGGCGTGGCGACATTCGATTACCTGAAGCGCTTTGACGTGGACTACATCAAGATCGACGGACAGTTCATCAAGAGCCTGCTGGACGACCCCGTCGACCGGGTCATCGTCGAATCCATCGTCAAAGTGGCGCACCAGATGAACGTACGCACGGTGGCCGAATTCGTCGGTTCAATGGAGTTGTATGGGGCCGTCAAAGCTCTGGGCGTAGACGAAAGCCAGGGCTTTGCTTTCGGTAAGCCCAAACCCTTGCACGAGTGGTTTGGTGAACCTGCCTGACGGCTAAACTGCTGCCCATGAACACGCAGCCACCTCCTCACACTCCGTCCCCGCTTACCCACTTTGATGCCCAAGGCCAGGCCCACATGGTCGATGTCGGCTCCAAGGCGCACACTCACAGGGTTGCCGTGGCCCAGGGGCGCATCACCATGCAGCCCGCCACACTGGCCTTGATTGAAAGTGGCACCGCCAAAAAAGGGGACGTGCTGGGCATCGCACGGCTGGCGGGCATCATGGGTGCCAAAAAAACCGCCGACCTGATCCCGCTGTGCCACCCCATTGCACTGACTCGCGTGGCGGTGGAGTTCGAGGTGCTGCGCGAGCTATCGGCCGTGCGCTGCACGGCAACGGCTGAAACCACGGGCCCGACCGGCGTGGAAATGGAAGCCCTCACCGCCGTGCAGGTGGCCCTGCTGACGATTTACGACATGTGCAAGGCCGCTGATCGGGGTATGGAGATGTCAGGCATCCGGCTGCTGGAGAAGCACGGGGGAAAAAGTGGGAGTTTTGTGGCGACCCAATGCCAGCCAACGGTAGATAGCTGAGTCCAGTCTCATTCCTTGACACCGCTCAATGGCAGGAAACCTTTCACCGCTGGCGTCGCGATATCAAGCAGCACCACCCAGTCCAATCTATCTTTAACTTGCACGGGTAACCACCGAATGTTTTCCTTGGCTACGCCAGTTGCCTGTTCCGCGCTTTCAATCATTGTCCGATTGTCGGGGTGCAACGCATACAACTCAACCATAGGCAGAGCACGCGCTTTCAGATCGGTGGTACTTTGCTGAAACGGTATCCACCTATCTGGTCTGAATACTGGCGGCAGGCCCGTCAGCGATAGTTGAAGTTGATCCGCGTAATCAGAATCTGTCTCTTTGGCCACCCTTGTTGCCAGCAAGTGTGGCCCAGTCCAGCCTGGACGAGGCACATCAGTCGGCATGCCTGCCCACGCTTGTGGCTCTAACGTCGAGGGCGAGATCACATAAAACCGATCAAGTTCGTAGGCAAGGTAGACCGGTCGGGCATGCCACATCGTTTGCAACCCGTAACCCAACGCAGCACATTGGATGATTGCAATCACTCCCAGGTCAATCACCAGCTCTCTGCGAGACTTGACCGGATTGAAAACCACAAATGTCAGCAACGGTCCGCACACCACATCCACGCCCACCAGAATGGCAAACAGCAGTCCGCCACCCACCATTGACGCATAGGGTGCCGGATACCAAAAAATAAATACAACGAGCGAAACCAGGGCGGCAACACACAGGGAAACCAACAAATGCCATAGCATTGCGCGGGACGCAAACTTAAACCGCTCAAAGTTCATTGCAACCATTCAACATAAAACAACAGGACAAAAAAAAGAGCGCCGAAGCGCTCCTTTTTTGTGGAAAACAATTACTTGCACTCTGCTGGCGCATAGCGAGCAGGCAAGGTTCCCGCAGCACCACCTGCAAAAGCTGGCGTACCAGCACCTGCGCCCAGGGCACGACACCTCCACGCCAGCTGTGACGCGGGAGGCGTGAACGCCGCTGTGCCAACAGGCAGAATGGTACCAATCGGAGAATTCGGAGTCAGAATGAGCGTAGTACCCGCGCCACCCGAAGCAGCCGTCAATGTCAAGGTGATCACACCTGTTGCAGGCGTGATCGCCACACCACCCAGGTTGTTAGTTGCAGTCGGCGCGTTGAAGCCAGTGTTGTACCCAGTAGCCAAACCTTGAGGATTTCCGGACGACAGATTGTCAGCCACCGTGACTTTCGCTGCCGAGGCAGCAACCAGCGCTTCGGATACGCGTGCGCGCACCGTGTAATCCTGATACGCGGGCAAAGCCACAGCTGCCAGAATACCGATGATCGCCACAACGATCATCAGTTCGATAAGCGTAAAACCTTTTTGCAGTGAGTGCTTCATGGTGACCTCCAGAAAGTTGATGATGAAAGAAGCGGATCATTTACAGCACATTGCATGCCAAGCGGAAACGGCAACTGTGAGCTCAGTTTTTCCGCGCAGAACAGGCAAACATGACATTTATTGTCAACATTTTTGCCCTCCCCTATGAAATGCAAATGACATAAATTGGTCGCACCTCCGCCCTGCCCTCCAAATCACTTGATGCACACCGCCCGCACCTGCTTCAAGTCCGTCAGCCCCATCAGCACCTTTTCCATGCCGTCCATTTTCAGGCTGCGCATGCCGCCTTCCACGCACGCGGTGAACAGTTCGGCCACGCGTGCGCGCTCCTGAATCAGTTTACGGGTCAAATCATCGGCCACCAGCAGCTCGTGCAAGCCCACACGGCCTTTGTAGCCAGTGCCCCGGCAGGTGTCGCAGCCCTTGGCGCGGTAGAACACCAACTCGCCATCCTGCCCGTAGCGTTCTGACCAGTCAGCCAACAACCCTTGGGCAGCGTCGCCAGGGTTGGCACGCCAGGCCAGGGTGTGCATGAGGTCCTGGGCGTACTCCTTGATGAAGCTTTTCACCTCGGCCGAGTCGGGTTTGTAAGCCTCCTTGCAGTCGCACAGGCGCTTGGCCAGGCGCTGCGCCAGAATGCCCAGCAAGGCATCGGCAAAATTGAACGGGTCCATGCCCATGTCCAGCAGGCGGGTGATGGATTCGGGCGCTGAATTGGTGTGCAGGGTCGAGAACACCAGGTGCCCCGTCAGCGAAGCTTCCACACCCATGCTCACGGTTTCCTTGTCGCGGCTTTCGCCAACCATGATGATGTCGGGGTCGGCCCGCAAGAATGCCCGCATCACCATCGCAAAGTCAATGCCGGCCTTTTTGTTGACCTGTACCTGCCGCAACCCCTTCTGAGTGATTTCAACCGGGTCTTCAGCCGTCCAGATTTTGGTTTCCGGCGTGTTCAGGTACTTCAGGATGGAGTGCAACGTGGTGGTTTTGCCCGAACCTGTGGGGCCGCACACATAAAACAACCCATAGGGCTTGCTGACTGTGGCCTCCAGGCGTTCGCGGTTGTGCTGGGTCAGGCCCAGCTTTTCAAGCGGTATGGGTTCTCCGGCCGCCAGAATGCGCATGACGACATCTTCCACCCCACCGGCTGACGGCAAGGTGGCCACGCGCAGCTCAATGTCAAGCGGGCCATATTTTTTGAACTTGATTTTGCCGTCCTGGGGCTTGCGCTTTTCGGAAATATCAAGGTCGCACATGATTTTCAGGCGCGCAACGATGGCATCACGGTACGAGGCAGGCACTTCGGCATAAGGCTGCAAACTGCCATCGATGCGAAACCGGATGCCAGCCTTGGCTTTGCCTGGCAGGGGCTCGAAATGGATGTCTGACGCGCCCTGCCGGTAGGCATCGACGATGACCTTGTTGACGAACTTGACCAGTTCATTGTCCTGCGCGGCAGTGGCAAGGTTGTTCTCGACCGATTCGGCTTCCGTTTCAACCGGCACCAGATCGGCCAGCATGTCTTCCACGCTGCCCTCCACCGCCTGCGCACCCCAGAACTGCTCGACCGTCTGCTCGAATTCGGCCACGGTCGTCACGGCGTAAACACATTTGGCAAACTGCGGGAACACCTGCTGCACGATGCGCGAATTGCGCACATCTTCAGGGTCGAGGGTCATGACCAGCAGGCCCTCTGGCGTGTCTTCCAGCGGAATCCAGTGGTGCGTCTGCACAAACTCACGCTTGAGTTTGCCTTGCAACGCGTCACTGCGCAGACGCTTGGCATCGAATGGCAGGTAAATGGTCTGGAAGAACCTGGCCATCGAACTGCCCAACTGCGCGGCCGTGACACCCAACTCGGACATCAGCGCCTTTTCAACCGGCACGGACTGCGCACGTGCGGTTTGCACACACTGTGTCAGTTCATCGGCGGTGACGATGCCATCTGCCACCAGGCCGTGGTAACGCGAGGTCAGCACGGCAGCCCGTTGAGGTGGGGCCATGCGCTGACGAATGGCTGCCGACAGGGTTTCGCACAACTGCTGCACCCCTTCCTGTTCCAGCTGGCTGAAGGTGCCACCGGCCGGCCGGTTGACCAACTGGAAAACCCCTTGCAGCTCACCCGACCGTGCAATCGGCGCTATGAGCATCTGGCAGGTGCGATAGCCCGAGCGGCGATCCACCTCTTTCAAAAAAGTGAGCCGCGGATCCAGCCGCTTGAGCTCGGCATCGTCGTACACGTCAGCGATGTTGAGGGTGCGCTGCGTGAGTGCAACAAACCCGGCAATGCTTTGCGGGCCGATGGGCAGCTTCAGCTCACGGGCCGTGTTCAGGCCGGTTTTGACTTTGGAGACGATGGCCGAGCGGTCGTCATTGACCACATAGAGGGTGAACCGGTCAGCGCCCAGCAATTGACAGATGTCGGCGCTGGTCTCGAGCATGATCTGCTCCAGGTGATCCGTGTCATGGATACGGGTGGTGACCTGCTGCAAACGCTTGAAAAAGGCTGCCTCGGCAGCCGTACCAGTGTGTGGGGGGGTGGTCATGGTCCGACTCGCAACACGTCGCCCGTTGCCAAGGCCTGGATGGTGAGCGGTGCCAGACCGGCGGCTTGGCGGGTCTGGTTGAACTGGGCAATTTCGGACATGACCAACGCAGCTTCAGCCGGTTTGGCGTGCGTGATGCGCACTGGGTAACTGGCCTGTGGCGACATGAGCGCCAGGCAATCGGCCAGTGTTCGCGGGCAGAGGTGCTGGCTGATGGCCGCCAGGGCAGCTTCGCGGTCGCTGAAGGCCGTTTCAATGACAAGCATGCCCACAGGCAACTGGTTGATACGCAGCCAGAAAGGCGGGTGGCAGTCCGTGTCGCCCGAGAACACCCAGTGAGGAGCCCCTGCGTGCGCCGCCACCGCCAGACCTACAGCCGGCACCGTGTGCGACGCAGGCAGCACCTCCACATGCAACCCACCCACCTGCAAAACCTGCCCCAAACGGAATGGCTCGAACACCAGAAAAGGATGCTCCACGCTGGGCAAAACAGTGAAGTCTGGCCAGATGAGCCCGTTGAACACATGTCGTTGCAAGGCATCAATGGTCTCGGGCAGTGCATGGACGGTCACCGGGCTGTGGCGCAGCGCGGCCGCTGCGTCAAGCATCAAGGGCAGTGCGGCAATGTGATCGAGGTGCGCGTGCGTCAGCAGCACATGGTCGATGCGGGCCATTTCCTCCAGTTTCAGGTCACCCAGGCCGGTGCCTGCATCGACCGACACCGCGTTGTTGACCAGAAAAGACGTGGTGCGATGGCCTTTGGCAATGGCACCTGCACAGCCCAGCACCCTGACCGTCAGGCTACCGGCACTCACTTGCGGCAAACCCGTTGTACCTGCCTGGTTCATTTGCTGGTGAAACGCATGACACCGTCCCAATCGGCGGGCAAATGCTGCTGCCGCAGTTGGGTCAGTCGGCTGGCATAGTGGTCGTACAAGCCATTGTGGGGGTAGAGGCGCTTGAGGTTCATCAGGTGGAGCTCACAGGTGTCCCAGTCTTGAGCCTTGTAGGCTTTGAGCACGCGCGACCAGACAGACAGTTCTTCCTGCACGGCGGCCTGGCCCGCCGCATCGGCACGCCCTGCCGGCGTGAAGATGGTGACGGCTTCATCCTTGCCTTTGACAGCCACCTTGTCGACCTCTTGCCATGCCAGGCCATGAGCCTGCTTGCGGGTGAGCTCGCCGACCACAATGTCCACGCCGTACACACGGGTCAACGCCTCCAGCCGGGACGCCAGGTTGACCGCATCGCCAATGACGGTGTAGCTGCGGCGTATGTCGGAACCCATGTCGCCCACGTACATGGGCCCGGTGTTGATGCCGATACCGAGCCCGATAGCGGGCAGGCCTTGCGCTGCGTTCTCGGTGTTGATCTGCTCCAACACCTGAAGCATTTCCCGCGCTGCCACAACCGCCTGCAACGCATGGTCCTGGCTGCGAACCGGTGCGCCCCAGAAAGCCATGACACAGTCGCCCATGTACTTGTCGATGGTGCCCCGGTGCGCACGGATGACCTCCGTCAGCCGGCTGAACACACGGTTGAGCATGTGCTGCAACTGTTCGGGGCTCAGCGTTTCGGACAAATGGGTGAAGCCCTTCATGTCGCAGAACAGCACCGTGAGCTCACGGGCCTCGGCCTGCATCGAATAGCTTTCAGGTGCCTTGACCATCTCATCGACCAATTCAGGCGGCACGTAGGAACCAAACAAATTGGCCAGTTCCCGCTTGGAGCGGCTCTCGGCAAAATAGCCGTAGGCCATGTTCAGCACAAATGCCGATGCGATCATGACCAACGCCGAGGCCAGCGGAAACACCAGACCATGCCCCACGTACAGCCAGAAATTGAGTGCCACCACCGCCAGCATCAGGCCAGCGCTGAAGGCAATTGCCATGGCCGCAGGCAACCACGGCAGCAAAGCGGCCAGCAACAGACCGGAGACCAACGCAACCGTGAGCTCATAACCCATGGCGTAATCGGGCCTTGACAGCACGTTGCCATCCAGAAAGCCCGAGATGAGGTTGGCATGCACCTCGACCCCCGGATACGCGGCCCCGACAGGCGTGGTGCGCAAATCCATCAGGCCGGGTGCCGTGGTGCCCACCAGCACCACCTTGCCATTGAGTGAATCGGCAGGCAAGCGCCCGTTGAGGACATCGGAAGCAGACACGTAACGGAACGAGCC
Source organism: Comamonadaceae bacterium UBA2334 (assembly GCA_002344885.1). Classification (GTDB taxonomy): domain Bacteria; phylum Pseudomonadota; class Gammaproteobacteria; order Burkholderiales; family Burkholderiaceae_C; genus UBA2334. The sequence continues at coordinate 6,206 of DDUQ01000033.1, read as the reverse complement.
ACCCCGCACGCCACCCGGCCCCCTGAACGGCACCAGACTGGCCGCACGGGCATCAACCGGCAGAGCCACCGACACATCACCCTGGCGGATGACAATGCTTTCCAGCCCCTGGTAGCCTTTGGGCAGGAAACGCGAAGAAGGGAAACCTGGCTCGACCTGTGTATTGCCCAGCAAGGCCCTGTAAACGGCCAACGAGAAAGAGGCGTAATACTTGTCCTGGTAGGCCGACACCAGCGGCACCGAACGCACCACACCGTCTGCATCGGTGATGGCATTGACCGATCCACTGGTGCCTGCCGCAGCCATCAGCACGGGCAAGTTGGCACCGTAACCGTCCCAGGTGACAAACCGCGCGGCCACACCTTTCAGGTCTGCCTTGGTCATGACGGGCTCGGGCAGTTTGCCGATCATCCGGCCTTCGCGATCAGCCGTGAAGTAATGCCCCAGCACCACCGAGCGCTTGTCCAACGCCCGCGCAAACTGCCGGTCAAAGTCCAGCGACGGTGCGAGGCCCGCCACGGCCTGTTCAAACTCGGGCAAGTGCGCCAGTTCTTTGCCCGCCAGGCCCTGCAATATGCGCAGGCCGGAGCTTTCATCGGGTTCAGCAAACACCACGTCAAAGCCCACCGCCCCGGCGTGTTGCCGCTCGAACAACTCATTGGTCAGAGCGGCCATCTTGTTGCGCGACCACGGCCAACGGCCCACTTCGGCCAGGCTTTTTTCATCGATGTCGACAATGACAATCCGGTCGTCCAGCGTTTGCGGCATGGTGACCCGCAACCGGGTGTCGTAAATGAGGTTGTCGATCCAGTCGAACAGATCCAACCGCACAGCCCCCACCACATGGAGGATGACCACCACGACGGGGACGATGGCGAACGCGAACCTGAGCGTGAGCCTATGAATTGATAGCATTCAATTCATGCCAGTAAAGCGCCAGAGGCAATTAAAGCATCACAAACTGCATCTTGGTACCGGCCAGCTCGAGGATGTCGCCATCCCCGAGCATCTGCGGCTCTGCACCCAGCGCCACGCCATTCAGCGTGGGCTTGGTGGCACCCTCTACCAGGGCAACCACATACCCGTGCGGCCGCCGCGTGATGGATGCCACCGCCACACCGGGCTTGCCGATGGTGGTCACCACCTTGACCAGGGTGACCTCCCTGCCTGCTGCCGCACCCGAGATGACTTTGATGGCCGCTCCGCCGACCGGAGGATGCTCCGCAGTCACATGGGGGGTGCGGATGACCATGGTTTTTTCGAAACCGGCACCGGCATGTTCGTTCAGGAACTTGATCTTGTGCTTGCCGATTTCGATGGCATCGTTGTGCTTCAGCAACTGCTTCTTCACGGCTTTGCCATTGATGTAGGTGCCATTGGTGCTGTTCAGGTCTTCAATGTGCACGTCGGCCCCCGACATCTGCAACACCGCGTGCTCGCCGCTGACCGCGAGGTTGTCGATCACGATATCGTTGTACGGCCTGCGCCCGAGTGTGGTGCGGTCTTTCGTCAGTTGCACTTCCTTGATGACGACACCATCGATGGAGACAATCAATTTCGGCACGGCCGACTCCTGTGTTTATTCTTGGCTGGCTGCTTCAGTTCTTGCGCAGAACGCGCGTGAAAAAGCCCAAATGGACTGATTTTGCCTTGGCTTGCGCGAGTATGACCGAAATGTTGTCCCGGCCACCGGCGCTGTTGGCTGCACGCACCAGTGCCTGCGCACGTTCGGCCAAAGGCAGCGGCACATCCAGCAACGCAAGCAAGGTCTCGTCGTCCAACATGTCCGACAGGCCATCTGAGCACATCAGGTACACGTCACCTTCTCGCGGCGGGTATTCCTGCACATCGATCGCCACACCCGCATCGACACCCAGCGCACGCGTGACCAGGTTTTTGTGCGCGGCGATCCGGGCCAGCTCGGGCGTGATCAGTCCGGCATCGAGTTGCTCTTGCAGCAGGGAGTGATCGCGCGTGAGTTGGATGAGGCGATGGTCGCGTAACACATAGCAACGCGAATCGCCCACATGCGCGAGCGTGACCCTTGAGGGCTCGAACACGCCCACGACAATGGTGGTGCCCATGCCACTGAACTGTGCATTGGCAACGGCCGCGTTGTAAATGCTGAGATTGGCCTGGCCAACCGTGGCCTCGATCGCGCGCATCAACGCCTGGCTGACCGGGTGCTTGCCCGCATCGAGCAGCCACTGCCCCAGTTCGGTGGTGATGAACGACACGGCCATCGCACTGGCAATCTCGCCCGCGTTGTAGCCGCCCATGCCATCGGCCAATACGGCCAAGCCATGCGTTTCGCTGGCGGCGACACAATCTTCGTTGTTGGTGCGGACACGCCCTGGGTCGGTCAGGCAGACAAATTCGTAACTCATGTGCGCCTCACTCCGACCTGTTTGCCACACCCGATCCACCGGGCGCGGCATCCGGCGCACTCAGGGTGACCGTTTTTTCAAATGCCGCTGCGCTGACGGCTGGCGCAACCGCTGACTGCGCAGCTGGCCTGTCGGCGGCGGGTCGGGCATCAAGCCCCTGGTTCAACAGGGCGTTCAAGTCTTCTGCCATCTGTGCGCCGCTGGCGTAGCGTTCCGTGAGGCTCTTGCTGAGCGCGCGCGCCACCACGCGGGCGATGGCCTCCGGCAGCTTCGGGTTGACCACCCGGATGTCGGGGGCTGGCTCATTGGCGATCTTGTACATCAACTCTGCCATGGACTCGGCGCGGAACGGCAGCGCGCCCGACAACAGCTGGAACATCATGACGCCCAGCGAATACAAGTCGGAGCGGCCATCGACCTTCTTGCCCGCGATCTGCTCGGGCGACATGAAGCTCGGCGTGCCCAGCACCATGCCGGTTTTGGTGCGGCTGGCATCGGTGACCCGCGCAATGCCAAAGTCGGTCACCTTGACCACATCTGCCTCGGGCTCGTACATGATGTTGGCAGGCTTGATGTCGCGGTGCACCACGTTCAGGCCATGCGCGTAGTCCAGGGCCTCTGCAACCCGCGCCGCGATGGAGAGCACCTTGTCAACGGGCAACAGCTTACCCACTTGGGTGTAGCCGACCAGGTCCTTGCCTTTGAGGAACTCCATCGCGATGTAGGCCAGTTCATGGTCTTCGCCTGCATCGAAAATGGTGACGATGTTCTGGTGCTGCAACCGTCCGGCGGTTTCTGCCTCCCGGAAGAAGCGTTGACGCGCATCGTCCAGCTCCTCGCCCTCGAACTCCTGCGCCAGCGCCATCGTCTTGATGGCCACCACACGACCGATACGGGGGTCTTTGCCCAGGTACACCACACCCATGGCACCTTTGCCCAGCTCTTTTTCAACCTGGTAGCGGCCCAGCATGGGCTTTTCGATCGCGTCACCGTCGAGCACCAGGGTGCCCCCTTTGTGCCCACCACTGCCACCGAGAATCAAGGTCTCCGACAGGTTTTTCACGCGCTTCAACCGGTTGGGCAAATCCTTGTAGTTGGGGTTGTGCGTGGCCATGTGCTCATACACGGCTTGCGCCTTGTTGAACTGGCGCTTGCGCTCGAAGTCCAGGGCCAGGTTGGCCAGGTTGTCCATCAGCGCATCGTTCAAGGGCACACGGCGGAAACGGTCAAACGCCATGTCGAGCTGACCTTGCCCCTGGAGTGCCAGACCCATCATCCGGTTGGTCTCTGCCGACTCCTGATCTGACTTGACTTTGCCTGCTTCGGTGAACAGGAAGCGTTTGGTCGTCAGCCCCAGGTACGAAAAGATCAAAAGAGCCGCTGGCAACACCAGTTGAATCCAGACGTGCTGGGTGGCGATCAATACATACTCGGTGCCCAGCATCAGCACCAGCAGCCCTGCGGTGATGCCGGCGGCCCAGCCCGCCGACAAGCGGGGCAGCGCCAGCAGCACGAACAGAATCACCAACAGCAAGGTCCCCAGCATGGCACCACCGGCCCAGTCAGGGGTTTCAAAGAAATGCCCGCTCAGCAGGCTGGATGTGGTGTGCGCCAGAAACGTCGCAGGATGGGTGACTGGTGACAGCGGCGTCACGAAAGAAGTCCCCACCCCTGTAGCTGTGGCACCGATCACCACGATCTTGCCTGCATAACGCGAGGGCGGAATTTTGCCGGTGTACACGTCAAAAAACGAATCCACCGCAAAAGAAGGCCGCCCATCCCTGTCAGGGTAAAACTGGGGCATCACCTGCCCCTGCCCGTCAACAGGTATCTTCAATCCGCCGACTTGGTAGATACCCGCTCCCCTCTCCTTCAAGTCGGCCGTGGACAGGTTCAGCGCTTTTGTCGCTGCCACCAATGACAGGCTGGGCACCCAGTAACCGTCATAGCTGATGAACAGTGGTTCGCTTCGGATCACATTGTCGAAAGGGTCTTGGCGCTGGTTCAGGAAACCAATGGCCGCCGCTGCCTGCCCGAATGCTGGCAAGGGCAGTTGCGCACGCGTGCTGGCCAAGACATCCAAGCCAGGTGCAGCGGGTATGACGCCTTTCATCACAAAGTCAGGCAACTCGGTATCCGCCTTGCCCATCACCATACCTGGTTGGTCAAACACCATCGGCAACACAACTTTCCTGGACTGCTGCATGCTGGCCGCCAACGCACCGTCAGTGTCCAGCGCTTTCTTGCCGTTGGCGACAATGGCTGCAACGGCCGACAGGGCCGGGTCATCGGGCCTGGCCTCGGACAACGCTTTCTCAATGTCCGCCAGGTATTTCAAGCTGGCATCGGTCTGCGGCTCCGAAAAAAACACCGTGTTCGCAATCACCTTGGCCTCGGACAGGCGCTCAATGGCTTTGGCATGAACATCACGTGACCATGGCCAGCGGCCTATATTGGCGATGCTCTGGTCATCGATGGCCACGACCACGATCTGATCGGAAGCCTGCCTGCCCGTGTGTTTGCTGGCCTGGTCAAACAGCCTGTTTTCGAGGGTGGCCAATACATTGGTCGCTGCATGGAACACCAGCACGGCAAGCAGCAGTGCGATGCCGACCCCGACATCTGACTTCATGGTGGTGGAACCACCCCATTTCGTTTTCATGGCCAATCCCTCTGGTGATATTGACTTCTGCGCCATCGCACGTTGTACACCTGCTGCCTGAATGCCGCCATGGTACAGACACTGACCTGCAACAGGCTGCCTGGATAGCAATCAAACGCATTGCAGGGCTTTAGCGCTTGTTTTTATTGCATTGTTTGCTCTATTTTTGAACACTTTACCAAAAGTTTGGGCACTGATGGTATGAGGTGGAACCAAAAAAAAAGCAACGCACTGGCGTTGCTTTTTTTGACTGTCGGCATCTGGCGGAACCAGGCAAGCCGACACGCAAAGAATCGATCAGAGCAGCGCTTTCAGCAACTTACCCATTTCAGACGGGTTGCGGGTGACTTTGAAACCACACTCTTCCATGATGGCCAATTTGGCATCAGCCGTGTCGGCACCGCCGCTGATCAACGCACCGGCATGGCCCATGCGCTTGCCGGCAGGGGCTGTCACACCAGCGATGAAGCCCACGATTGGCTTCTTCATGTTGGCCTTGCACCACATGGCGGCTTCGGCTTCATCGGGGCCACCGATTTCGCCGATCATGATCACGGCATCGGTGTCGGGATCGTCGTTGAACGCCTTCATCACATCGATGTGCTTCAGACCGTTGATGGGGTCACCACCGATACCGACTGCAGACGACTGGCCCAGACCGATTTCGGTCAACTGTGCCACAGCTTCATAGGTCAAGGTACCGGAACGGGACACCACACCGATGCGACCTTTGCGGTGGATGTGGCCAGGCATGATGCCGATCTTGATTTCGTCAGGCGTGATCAGACCGGGGCAGTTGGGGCCCAGCAGCAGGGTGCGCTTGCCGCCGGCGGCCTCTTTGGCCTTCATGCGGTTGCGCACTTCCAACATGTCTTTGACCGGAATGCCTTCGGTGATGCAGATCGCCAGGTCCAGGTCGGCCTCAACGGCTTCCCAGATGGCGGCCGCAGCACCGGCTGGCGGCACGTAGATGACGGACACGGTGGCACCGGTGTCGCTGGCGGCTTCCTTGACGCTGGCGTAGATCGGGATGTTGAAGATCTTTTCGCCGGCCTTTTTGGGGTTCACACCTGCGACAAAGCAGTTCTTGCCGTTCGCGTATTCCTGGCACTTCTCGGTGTGCAACTGGCCGGTCTTGCCGGTGATGCCCTGGGTAA
>DDUQ01000041.1 GCA_002344885.1 Comamonadaceae bacterium UBA2334 | reverse complement strand
GCACTTCACTTTTGAATCCGCCCCGTCATGCATCACTGGGAGCCCTTGCCATGAAATCGACTTACTTTGAAGACGACGACATCCTGCAAATTCGTGTGTCTGACAAGCCCATCGTGCGCGAGACTTCGCAGGGCTGGCACACCAACATCAGCTACGCCGAAGACGGCACCATCGTGGAAATCGTATTGCTGGATGCGAAGAAGGAAGGATTGCTGCCATTGGAATTCAAGAAAGCAGCTTGAGTCCATCGTTCACGCTCCGTCCCCAAACCATCCACATTTTTCTCCCCCAAGGGTGACCCGCGAGGCATCCGTGTGGCCGAAATCACGACCCGCATCGTGCGGGTGATTGAAGTGCCTCGCAGCCAATTGGCTGAATTTCTGAAGATGCCGGAAGCCCAGCAGGTAGGAATCCATGTGCTGACAGGCGAGTTGTCAGATAGTGGCCTGCCTCGGGCCTACATTGGTCAGTCTGGCAATATGGGTAACCGGTTGGCACAACACAACCAGAGCAAAGACTTCTGGAACCGGGCGCTGGTGGTCATTTCACTCACCAACAGCCTCACCCAAACTCATGCACTTTTTTTAGAGTGGTTGGCCATCGCAGAAGCCACCAAGGCCGGTCGCTACAGCCTCGAAAACGGCAACACAGGCTCGCAGCCCTACACCCCCGCACCGCTGCAAGCCGACTGCCACGAAATTCACGAAACAGCAGCCACCTTGCTGGCTACGCTTGGTCAACCCCTTTTTGAACCGCTGGCGAACGCGCCAACTGCCAAAGGGGAATCGGAACTGTTCTATTGCAAGGGATCGGGTGCAGTCGGGGTGGGCAAGTACACATCCGAGGGCTTTGTGGTGCACAAAGGCTCCAAAGGACGCGCCGAGATCGTGGCTTCCATCCAAGGCACATCCAACGAACGTTTGCGCAATCAACTGGTGGTGGACGGCATCCTGTCTGCGAACAACGATCAATTGGTTTTCACGAGGGATCACCTGTTCTCCAGCCCCAGCATGGCAGCGATGGCCGTGATGGGGCGGTCCGCCAACGGGTGGATCGAATGGAAGACTGCAAGTGGCAAAACGCTGGATGAAGTGAAGCGGCAACCCATAGCGCCAGCATGAGAGCATGTGGCCAAATGCAGTAAGTTTTGGGATTTCCCATATTGAATGGATCGCCAGACGGGTTTTTGCCCGCTCAACTGACTTGCCATGCCTCCCCAACCCATCCTCCACTTCTGGTTCACAGAACTCACCCCAGCGCAGCACTTCGCCAAAGACGCTGCGCTGGATGAAGCCATCCGCACCCGCTTCGGCACCACGCTGGAGGCCGCTGCGCTATGCGAACTGTTTGGCTGGCGCGCCACGCCAGAGGGGCGGCTGGCGGAAATCATTGTGCTGGACCAGTTTTCGCGCAACGTGTGGCGCGACACGCCCCGCGCCTTTGCGCAGGACGCGCTGGCTCTGGCGTTGGCGCAAGAGCTGGTGGCCAGCGGGCAAGACCGCAGCCTGCCCGTGGAACAGCGCCGCTTTGCCTACATGCCCTACATGCACAGCGAGTCGGCGCTGGTGCATGAACAGGCGGTGGCGCTGTTTTCACAGCCGGGGCTGGAAGACAACCTGCGCTTTGAACATGCGCACAAGGCCATCATCGACCGCTTTGGCCGTTACCCCCACCGCAACGCCATTCTGGCCCGCAGTTCCACGGCAGAAGAACTGGCGTTTTTGAGCGGGCCGGGGTCTTCGTTCTGAGCATCGTTTCCAATCTTCACATACGCGCCATGCCGACCATTGCCATCTTTTTCGGGATCGTCATTCGGATGTGGCACGACGATCACCCGCCGCCTCACATCCATGTGGAGTACCAGGGGTTCGAGGCGCTGGTCGCGATTGGCACAGGTGAGGTCCACGAGGGGCAGTTACCGCGCAAGGTGGCATCCATCGTCAAGGAATGGTGTTTGCTTCACCAGGCCGAACTGCTCAACAATTGGCAGAAGGCTCAGCGTTTTGAGCCGCTGGACCGCATTCAAGGAGCCGACCGTGATTAAGTTACTGGATGTCAAGCCCATGAAGGCCCATGTGCTGGAGCTGAGTTTCAGCGACCACACGCGAGGCGTGTTCGACGGTGCAGCCTACCTCGCAACCCGACAAGGCCCTCTGCTGGAAGCGCTGCGCGAGCCCGCGTACTTCAGCCGCTGCTTCGTGGACGCTGGTGCGCTTTGTTGGCCAAATGGACTGGAGCTTTCTGGTGCCCGGCTGCATGAATTGGTCAATGCTGTGCAGGCGGCTTAACGCGCATCAAGAATGCACACGCGACGCTGGATGCGCTTTGGACCAAAGAGGCTGACGACCGACTCGATGCTTACAAGTGCGGAGAGCTCAGGGCCGTGGCCTTGTCTGCCGTCACTGCGAAGTACCCAAATCTTCTGTCTTCGTCCGTGGGTGCATCTGACTGATACAAACTAGTTTGCCGTTACTTTATGCCTTTATCGCTTTATTTATAAGCCTAAGAAGCTATGTAGTTTGATATTTTTTTGCGCTGTGCAATCGTGTCATGCCCTCCAGCCAAGCAGTCAATCGGCAGAAAATTTGTTTCTCATAGTTGACAAAAATACTGTTTTGTTCATGATGAGAAACAAATGATCTCGCAGCCACTCAAAACCACTCCCGCAAGCGAAGCTCAGTTGCAGGCCTTGGGCCAGCAACTTCGCGCTCGCCGCAAGGCTTTGCGCGTCAGCAGCACGGCAGCGGCTGAGGCGGCGGGCATGTCGCGGGTCACGCTGCACCGCATCGAAAAAGGTGAGCCAACGGTGGCAGGTGGTGCCTGGGCGCAAGCCATGACGGCGCTGGGCATGGTGCTGCAAGCCCGCAATTCCGAAGAAAAGCCTACCAACGATGCAAACCAGGGCAAGCCTGTCAACTTGGCCGAGTGGATACCGGTGCGCGTGCACTTGCAAAACTACCCGCAGCTCAAAGCCTTAGCCTGGCAGGTACACGGCACTGACACGCTGTCACCGGCAGAGGCGTGGGGCATTTACGAGCGCAATGCCCGGCATTTGGACATGACCGCCATGTCGCCCACCGAACTTGCTTTGCTACATGCTTTGCGCACGGGGCTGGGTGGCGGCACGGCAACAGCAGACCCCACCCATGTTTGAACGGCCCCACCACCAACGCATTGCGCATGTGCTGGCCGCGCTGAACGGTGCCCTGCTGCGTCAGCACGGCTGCTTGTTTGGTGGCGGCACCTGCATTGCGCTGCGCCATGGCGAGTACCGGGAGTCGGTGGACATTGATTTTCTGGTGTCTGATGCCGGTGGCTACCGCGAACTGCGCCAGATGGTCACAGGCGCCCAAGGGCTCAACGCCCTGCTCAGGCCCGGCGCAGAGCCATTGACCGTGGGGCGCGAGTTGCGCGCCGACCAATATGGGTTGAGAACGCTGGTGCAGATGGACGGGCAAGCCATTAAGTTTGAAATCGTCCGCGAGGCACGTATTGAGCTGGAGGCACCAGGCAACAGCGACGCGATATGCGGCATTGCCACCCTCACACGGCTGGATTTGGCGGCTTCAATGTTGTTGGCCAATTCAGACCGGCATGCGGACGACAGTGTGTTCAGCCGCGATGTGATTGACCTGGCCATGATGAACCTGCGTTTGCCGCTGCTGCAAGTGGCATTGGCCAAGGCCGAACTGGCATACGGCGACTCTGTGGCGCGTGATCTGGCCAAAGCCATTGACCGCCTGCAAGGCCGCGCTGGCTGGCTTGAGCGCTGCATGCAGGCCAAGGCCATGACGCTGCCCAAAGCGGTGGTGTGGCAGAAGGTTCGCGCGTTGCGCAGGCTGGTGAAACCTGTTTGAAGGGTGATTGTTGGCTGCAGTTGCAAGGAAGTAGAGCTTGCGTTTTGAGCGGGCCGGGGTCTTCGTTCTGACGCATGGAACTATGAATAAAAACAGCCCCCGACGCCTTTATGGATTGAATACACAGCTACTGTTTGTTTGATTTCATGCCCCGCCGCCATCACCACGTCTATGTGATCGAACTGCACCCGGATGTGCTGCTGGAAGACAAGTTCCGCCGGTGCAACCCAGGCTATGTGGCGGGCAAGCCCTGCGTGTACGTGGGCATGACGGGGCTGGACCCCGATGTGCGGTTTGACAAGCACAAGGCGGGTATCCAGTCCAACACCTTCGTGCGCAAGTACGGCCTGCGTTTGCTGCCAGACTTGTACGAAGGCTTCAACCCCATGTCTTACCGCGATGCACAGTCGCGCGAAGTGGAAGTGGGCATTGACCTGCGCTCAGCCGGGTTTGGGGTGTGGCAAGCTTGAGGCCTGTTGTTTCATTTTTTTCTGCTGCCACCATGACCACAAACACCACCACCTCCCCTGCCACCCGCTACCCCTTCCCCGCCCTGGGCGACCTGCCAGAAGACATCCGCCAGCGCATCCTGGAGGTGCAGGAGAAGGCTGGTTTTGTGCCCAACGTGTTCCTGGCGTTTGCACACCGCCCGGCTGAGTGGCGGGCGTTTTTTGCCTATCACGACGCGCTGATGACGCCTGAAACCGTGGGCCGCACCTCGGGCCTGACCAAAGGCGAGCGCGAAATGATCGTCACCGCCACCAGCGCGGCCAACCACTGCCTGTACTGCGTGGTGGCGCACGGTGCCATTCTGCGCATTTACGAAAAGCAGCCGCTGGTGGCCGACCAGGTGGCCATCAACCACCGCAAGGCCGACATTTCTCCCCGCCAGAAAGCCATGCTGGACTTCGCCATGAAGGTGTGCCTGCAGTCGCACGACGTGAACGAAGCCGACTTTGCCCCCCTGCACGCCCACGGCTTTGACGACGAAGATATTTGGGACATCGCCGCCATCACCGCGTTTTTCGGGCTGAGCAACCGCATGGCCTCGTTCAGCGGCATGGTGCCCAACCCCGAGTTCTACCTGATGGGCCGGGTGCCCAAAGCCAAGGCCTGAGCACGCCCCATACAACCCGTCCGGCGACGCTGAGCGGGTGATCTCCGTGCACGGGCTGTCCGGTGGGCCAAACCCCATCGGCCACCCAACTGCTCAGGACCGGTTGGCGCCTTGGGCTTCCTGATCCACCGCCTGCTGCACCGCTCTGTAAAAAGCTGCACGTGCCGGGGCGGCCACAGCATCACGGGCACCGCCCGCCCAATTGGCGTTGGACGCGATCACCAGCTGGCGCTGGGGGTCGATGAAGATGCCCTGGCCAAAAATGCCACGTGCCATGTAGGTGCCATCATCAAACGTCCACCACTGGTAGCCGTAGCCGCTGCCGGGCTGGTTGATGCCCACCCGCTTGGTGGTAGCGTCTTGCAGCCACCCATCGGGCAACACAGGCTGGCCGTTGACCAGGGCACCCCCCAGAATGAACTGACCGAAGCGTGCCATGTCCCGCGTCGCGGCCTGGATACAGCAGCCGCTGATCTCCTGGCCGGTTTTGTTGAGTATCCAGGTGGCCTGCTGCTCCATGCCCACTGGCTTCCAGATGGTTTCCGACAGGTAATCGGCCAGAGGCTTCTGCACCGCACGCGCCAGCAGAATGCCCACCAGGTTGGTCTCGCCGGTGCTGTACAGCCATCGGGTACCGGCGGGGGCTGCACGGGGCAACTGCCGCAGGTAGCTGACCGTTGCGTCCATGCCCGCCTCGGGCTTGTGGTTGTTGAATCTGGCCACGTCGGAGTTGGGGTCGCTGTAGTCCTCGTTCCACTGCACGCCCGATGTCATCGTCAGCAGTTGGCGCAGGGTAACGTCGTCGTAGGCGGAGCCTTTCAGCTCCTGAACATACTGGCTGACCTTGTCATCCATGCTGCCAATGTGCCCCTGGCGCACGGCAGCGCCCACCAGTGTGGCCGTCAGAGACTTGGCAACCGAAAAACTGGTCCAGCGGCCCGCTGCATCAAAGTCAAGGCCATAGCGCTCCAGCCGCACCTGGCCTTTGTGCAACACCACCAATGCAGCGTTGCGCTGGCCTTGCATGTAGGCATCCACGTCCAGCGCCAGCTGCAACGGTGGGCCGGGCGGCAGCGCCGACGGCGTGCCACCGGCGGCCACCACCCGGTGCTTGGCCAGCACAGGCAGCCGGTCCATGGCCCGGAAAGCCGCATCGCGTTGCGACTCTTTCCAGAACAGCACGTCGCGGTTGGTGGGAAAGGCGGCCAGGAAACCCCGTGTTTCCTTGTCCAGAGCAAGCCAGCCCGCGCCAGCCGACGCCACCAACACCAGTGTGCTGGCCACGGCAATTGTCTTGAGTTTCATGTTGGCAATGATTGAAAAAAGCAGCTGTCGGTGGTGAAGAGCGCCTATCATGCACCGTAGCGTTCCCACGACAAAACGGAGACACAGCATGGTGACACAACTGTCCATTGGCAAGCGCCTGACCATCGCGTTTACCCTCATTCTGGGCCTGATGCTGGTGGTGGCCGGCATTGGCTACCGTGGCATTGCGGCGGTACACGCCACCAGCGACCACATCCTGGAAAGCAACCTCAAACCCATCACCTACCTGGCTAACATGCAATACCTGACCCAGCGTAACCGCGTGCTGGCGATGGACATGTTGCTCAACACCGACCCGGGCAACATCGCCAAGCGGTCAGACGAACAGGAGAAAAACTCTGCCCAGATCGACAAAAACTGGGCAGCCTACCTGGCCACCCAACGGACGCCAGAAGAAATTGCGTTGTCCAACGAAGTGGAAACCACGTTGAAGGTGTACCGGACAGAGGCCCTGTACCCCACGCGCAAAGCCAGCCAGAACGGTGACCACGACGCGGCCAAGGCACTCTATTTCGGCAAGATCAGCCCGCTGGCCCCCCCGTTCACCGCCGCACTGGACAAGCTGATGGCCTTGCAACTGACCGACGCAGCCGCGTCCAAGCAAGAAGCTGATGGCAGCAAAGCCGCTGCGGCCATGATGTTGGCAGGCGCAGTGGCCCTGGCACTGGCACTGGGCTTCACACTGGCATGGGCCAACACACGATCCATTGTCACGCCCTTGCGACAGGCCGTGCGAATCACCGAGTCGGTTGCCGAGGGCAATCTGACGAATGCCATCGCCGTGCACGGCAATGACGAAGTGGCCCACATGATGGTTGCGCTGCGAACCATGCAGGACAGCCTGGCCAGCACGGTTACCAGCGTGCGCCAGGGCAGCGAGTCGGTGGCCATGGCATCGTCCGAAATCGCACATGGCAACCATGACCTTTCTGCCCGGACTGAACAGCAGGCGGCGGCCCTCGAAAAGACCAGTGCTGCCATGGCGGAACTCGGACAAACCGTGAACCAGAACGCCGACTCGGCACGACAGGCGAACCAACTGGCCTCCACGGCCTCGACGATTGCGGTGCAAGGTGGCGAGGTGGTGGGTCAGGTCGTCGAAACCATGAAGGACATCAACGATGCCAGCCGAAAGATTGCCGACATCATCGCCGTGATCGACGGCATCGCCTTCCAGACCAACATCCTGGCACTGAACGCCGCTGTCGAAGCCGCACGGGCGGGCGAAGCGGGCCGGGGTTTTGCCGTGGTCGCGTCTGAAGTCCGTGCGCTGGCAGGACGCAGCGCAGGTGCGGCCAAAGAAATCAAGGAGCTGATCGGCGCCAGCGTGGAGAAAGTGGAACAGGGCACCACACTGGTCGACCAGGCGGGCAGCACCATGACCGAGGTGGTGAGCGCCATCCAGCGCGTGGCCGACATCATGGGTGAAATCAACGCCGCATCTGGCGAGCAAGCCACCAAAGTGGGCCACGTGGGTGACGAAATGGGCTCCATGGATCAGTCCACCCAACAAAACGCTGCGCTGGTCGAGCAGATGGCGGCCGCTGCGTCCAGCCTGAAGCAGCAAGCGCAGGAACTGGTGCAATCGGTGTCGGTGTTCAAGGTCAGCGGCAGTTCGTCAAGCACCTTCAGGGCACCTGCCGCGCAGCCAGCAGCCCCCGCCTCTGCGCGCCCACCCATTGCAGCACCCCGTCCGCACCCGGCCCTGGCTGCCACGCCCTCTCAGGCACCCGCCAAGTCATTGCCGAAGCTGGCGGGCAGCAAACCGGCCAAACCGCCCAAATCGGCCCAAGCGACCTCACCCACCACCAGGCCTGCCCCCACCCCTTTGCCACCGGCCGCTCGCATCGCATCGGCCAAGCCTGCTGCAGCGACAAAGCCTGCGGCGAAGGCGGCGGGCGGTGATGACGACTGGGAAACTTTCTGACACCCGGCACCAGGCGCGGCGAGCGTGCTAGCGCCCCAGTCGGTACGCGTCAACAAACGACGGCGCTCCTCAGTACACGTCAGTGGGTGCGACCTGAAGCAACCATTTTTATAGCATCTTGTGCTTGATCATCAAGCGACAGACGCACAATTTCTTTCAAACCCCGCACCACATCGGCCATTGGCATGGCGGGCGAGCCCTGCTCGGGCAGCCAGGGCACGTGCACGAAGCCACCCCGGACCTGTGACAGCGCTGGTTGGGTGGCCAGCCGGTGCATCAACCCGTAAAACACCTGGTTGCACACAAACGTACCGGCGGTGTGAGACACCTCGGCCAGCAGCCCCGCACGATGCAACGCAGCACAGGCAGCCTTGACCGGCAGGGTGCTGAAGTAAGCCGCAGGACCGCCCGGCACAACCGGCATGTCGACAGGCCGGTCGCCCGCGTTGTCGGCAATGGGTGCGTCGATAAGGTTGATGGCCACACGCTCCAGCGACAGCGCCGCCCGGCCACCGGCCTGCCCCACGCACACCACCATTTCCGGCTGCCAGCGCGCCAGCAGCGCATCCAGCCGGTGCAATGCGGTGCCAAATTCGGTGGGCAACTGCGCCGCCACCAACCTGCGCCCCAACACCCGTTTGCCGTGCAACGCCTGCACGGCCTGCCAACTGGGGTTGATGCTGGCACCGTTGAACGGATCGAAACCGGTGAGCAGCACACGCGGCAGGGCATGGGAATGGGTTGGCATGGCGTTGCACTGTAGCGGCTTTGCTGCAAAATGCCACGCAGCATGACGCACTCCCACTCCGCACAGTCGGCTGCCGAAGCCCCCCACCCCAACCAGTTTGACCTGCTGAAGCAGCGCCGGTTTGCACCGTTTTTCTGGGTGCAATTCCTGGGGGCCGGCAACGACAACGTGTTCAAGTTTGCCTTCACCGTGATGGTGACCTACCAGTTGCAGGTGGCGTGGCTGCCTGCTGCCATGGCGGGTCTGGTGATCGGGGCACTGTTCATCCTGCCCTTTGTGCTGTTCTCGGCCACCAGCGGGCAACTGGCCGACAAGTACCCCAAGGAACGGCTGATCCGCTTCACCAAAGACCTGGAAATCGCGATCATGGCGTTGGCCGGGTGGGGGTTTCTGATGCAAAACATCCCGGTGCTGCTGCTGTGCATCTTTCTCATGGGCCTGCAGTCCACGCTGTTCGGTCCGGTCAAGTTTGCCTACCTGCCCCAGCACCTGACCGAGCGCGAAATCACCGGGGGCAACGGCATGGTCGAAATGGGCACCTTCGTCGCCATTTTGCTGGGCAACGTGGCCGGTGGCCTGCTGATTGCCATGCCACTGGTGGGTGCCCAATATGTCGCGGCGGCGTGCCTGGCCATTGCCATCGTGGGCCGCTTGGCGGCGCAGGCCGTGCCGGTGTCACCCGCCATCGACCCCGGGCTGACCATCAACTGGAACCCGTTCACCGAAACCTGGCGCAACCTGAAGCTGGCCCATGGCAACACTGTGGTGTTCCGCTCGTTGCTGGGCATCAGCTGGATGTGGTTCTTCGGCGCGGTGTTCCTGTCCAACTTCCCGGCGTTTGCGCACGACGTACTCAGGGGTGACGAGCGCGTGGCCTCCTTGCTGCTGGTGGTGTTTTCCATCGGCATCGGGGCTGGTGCGCTCCTGTGCGAGGTGCTGAGCCGCAGGCATGTCGAGATCGGCCTGGTGCCACTGGGCGCACTGGGCATGACGGTGTTCTCGGTGGACCTGTACTTTGCCGCCACGGCACTGCCCCGGCACGAGGTCACGCTGACGCTGGGCCAGTTCATGGCCGAGCCGCTGCACTGGCGCGTGCTGGCCGACCTGGCGCTGCTGTCCATGTCTGCCGGCATTTACAGCGTGCCCATGTACGCCCTGATGCAACTGCGCAGCCAGCCCAGCCACCGCGCACGGGTGGTGGCGGCCAACAACATCCTGAACGCCCTGTACATGGTGGCCAGCTCGCTCATCGCCGGTGCCCTGCTGTCGGCAGGCTTCAGCATCAGCGAGCTGTTCCTGTTCATCGGCCTGGCCAACGCTGTGGTGGCCGGGTGGATATTTTTGCTGGTGCCCGAGTACCTGCTGCGCTTCGTGGCCTGGCTGGCGGCGCGGCTGGTGTACCGCTTCAAAGTCACTGGCGAGCACCACTTGCCCACCAGCGGCGCAGCCGTGCTGGTCTGTAACCACGTGAGCTTTGTGGACGCGGTGCTGCTGATGTCGGCCAGCCCACGCCCCATCCGCTTCCTGATGGACCACCGCATTTTCCGCATCCCGGTGCTGGGCTGGCTGTTCAGGCTGGCCAAGGCCATCCCCATCGCCCCGCAACAGGAGAACCCGGCTGTGTACGAAGCGGCCTGGCGCGAGGCCGTGCAGGTGCTGAAAGAGGGTGACCTGGTGGGCATCTTTCCCGAAGGGGGCATCACCCGCGACGGTGAACTGCAGGCGTTCAAAGGCGGCATCATGAAACTGCTGCAGCAGGCCCGCGACAGCGGACTGCCCGATGTGCCGGTGGTGCCCATGGCACTGACCCACCTGTGGGGATCGTTCTTCAGCCGCATCGAGCTGGTGGGCGGGCAGCCCACCGCCATGGTCAAACCGTTCCGGCGCGGCCTGTTCAGCCGCGTGGGGCTGAACGTGGGCGAACCGGACGATGGCCGGGCCGTGACGCCCGACACGCTGCGCCAACGGGTGCAGGCGCTGGCGAACACCGCCTGAGCCCCCCAGAGCACAGCGCCCCTGGTGCTGAAGCCCCCAGCGGGTGAAGCATTTTGGGTGCCTGGGCCCGATGCCCCGGTGACCGACCAGCGCGGCTGCTCGGGCGCCTCAAGCCGCACATGACCCGAAACGTCTGTTCGGCCATGGAGCGCCCTCCAGATGGCCTGAGTTTGCGCCAGATCAAAGCAACGGTTGTCATCGGTTTTATACTGGTTGGTGTATTTCAAACACCTCACAGGAGCAAGCCATGAGCACTTTCGACCACACCGGCCTGATGCAGCAGATCAACAACCATCTCGGGCCATTTCGCAAAAACCAGTCCGAGGCCATGCAAGGCTTCGGGCAACTCGCCAAGGCAGCCATGGCCGAAGGCACGGTCAGCACCAAACACAAAGAACTGATTGCGCTGGCCATCGGTATCACACAGCATTGTTCGGGTTGCATTGGCTTCCATGTCAAAGCGCTGGTACGGCTGGGCTGCACCCGCCAGGAGCTGGAAGAAATGCTGGCCGTTTGCGTCTACATGGGCGGTGGCCCGGCACTCATGTACGCGTCTGAAGCGTTGGCCGCCTTCGATGCCCTGTCGCCCGCAGCCAGCGCATGAACGCCAAGCCCACCTGTCTGCCCCGCAACCCCTGTGTGCCCATGCGGGCCAGGGCCTGCAAATGGGTGGCAGGCTGCGTGTGTGTCATCGGCACACTGGCTGCGCCGGTTTGCATGGCCAATGGCCAACTCGCGCTGGACAAAGGCTGCATGACCTGCCACGGCACACCGCCGAAGAAAAACACCCCGAGTTTTCAGGCCTTGGCCGTGCAGTTTGCACCGTATAAAAACCAGCCCGGCGCCGACCAGAAGCTGGCCGACAAGCTGCGCGAACACCATGTGTTCGGCAGCATCCGCGCCCACGAAACCCTCACACCCGAATCAGCCCTCGCACTGGTGCGGTGGATCATCGACGGCGCGCGGTAGGCCTGTGCAGGCTAGCGGCCCTGTCAGATCGGAGGCCGTTCGCGCTGATCGTCAGGATGACCAGCGACTGGTCACGGGAGCATGCCTGAGTGGATCGCACGGACATCGTTGGATGTGTCCTCAGCGCAGTGAACAGATACCCGAGTGACATCGGATTGATCCTTCAGTCCCACACCGGTGAACCCCAGGCGACGGCCCTCCTGTACCAGCCACGCGAGTTTGCGGGCTGCGGCACACACGTCAAGACCAGCGGGACGCACATTTGAAATGCAATTGCGCTCGGCATCCGTTCGCCCGACCACCGGGGAGTGGGTCAGGTATATCCCGATGCTGTCCGGTGAACTCAGGCCCGGTCGCTCGCCGACCAGGATCGCGACCATCCTGGCTTCCAATGCCTGGCCCACTTCGTCCGCAACGGCCACACGTGCCTGCCTGACCACCACAGGTGGACACAGTGCGCAGCTTTCGGGCAGCGCCGCCCGAATGGCCGACATCAGCGGGACCACATGACACTGGATGCCGAGCGCCGAGAGTCCATCGCCAATGACCAGCGCAAGGTCCGGCCTGGAATGGTTCGGCCACCATTCAGCGAGAGCGGCCAGACTGGCCTCATCTAATCGACGTCCCAGATCGGGCCGGAGCAAGTATTCGTGCCGATCCCTGGCCTTGCTGTGAAGCACCAGTGGCGAGTGCCAGCCATCGGCACACAACTGATCGACCAGCGAAACCGTATCGAGAGGAAAGTGAATAGCATCACGCGCCTGGGCATGTGCCTGCGTGAACCCCAATACCTCCCGAGTGGGCAAACTGACGCCCACACGACCCAATGCAATCCTGGCCGGGGTGAACCGTCGGAATAGCGACCAGGGATCGACCGCCACCTGGGTCTTGGATGCGTCAGTTGTGGTGGCTTGAGGATCGTCGTTCATGCGGGCTCCGGCAATGTCCACAACCTGCGCGAGAGTGCGAGGTTGGCATCAGGCGGCAACAGTCGCCCATTTGCATCCGTCACGCCGACTCGTTGCAGCCAGGACTCGAACTCGGGCGCACGTTTCAGACCCAACAAATCACGCAACACCAGGGCATCGTGAAATGATGTGCTCTGATAGTTCAACATCACGTCATCCGCACCGGGTACGCCCATCATGAAGTTCAGACCTGCGCAAGCCAGCAACGCCATCAGGTTGTCCATGTCGTCCTGGTCCGCTTCGGCATGGTTGGTGTAACAGATGTCGCAGCCCATCGGCAACCCCAGCAACTTGCCACAGAAATGGTCTTCCAATCCCGCCCGGATGATTTGCTTGCCGTCATACAGGTACTCCGGACCAATAAAGCCCACGACGGTGTTGACCAGCAGGGGGCTGTAACGCCTGGCAACCGCGTAGGCACGTGCTTCGCAGGTCTGCTGGTCAACACCATGGTGCGCATTGGCGGACAGCGCACTGCCCTGGCCGGTCTCGAAATACATCACATTGCTTCCAACCGTGCCTCGCTTGAGCGAAAGAGCCGCCTCCTGTGCTTCACCCAGCAGCTCGAGCGTGATGCCGAACGAACGATTCGCCTGTTCGGTACCTGCAATCGACTGAAAAACCAGATCAACCGGCGCACCAAACGCCACCGCCTGCAGGGTGTTGGTGACATGGGTCAGCACACAGCTCTGTGTGGGTATCGACCCACGCTCGATGACCTCGGCGAGGACATGGTTCAACCTGACCAGGGCGGCTATGTTGTCAGACACTGGATTGACACCAATGACTGCATCCCCGGCACCCAGCATCAGGCCATCGATCACGCTGGCGACGATGCCAGCCGGGTCATCCGTCGGATGGTTGGGCTGCAACCTCACCGCCAGATGACCCCGCAGCCCCACCGTGTTCCGAAACCGTGTCACCACCTCCATGCGCCGGGCGACCAGCATCAGATCCTGGTTGCGCATGAGCTTGCTGACAGCCGCCACCATCTCGGGCGTCAGGCCTGGCGACAGCCTGCGCAGGGCTTCCGTCGAAGCGGACGCCGACAGCAACCAGTCACGAAACTCCCCGACCGTCTGACTGCGCACCGACGAAAACGCCGATGGGTCATGTCCGTCGACGATGAGCCGTGTCACTTCATCCGATTCGTACGGAATCAGCAATTCGTCCAGAAAGCGCTGCAACGGTACGTCTGCCAAGACCCAGCGTGCAGCGACCCTCTCTTGCTCGGACGCCGCAGCCAAACCAGCCAGGCAATCGCCCGAACGCAAGGGGGATGCTTTGGCCATGACCTCCTTCAGGCTCTCAAAGCGGAAGGTCTGCTTACCTATGGTTGCACTCAGATTCAATGGAAGCGCTCCTGATCAACTGCGTGTGGGGGCTATGAATCAATCTGCTGCGGCCGACAGCATGGCATCGGGCGCAGCGTTCTGCCGCTGCGCCGCTGTCAGCCTGAAGTAACCATACGCCAACCCCATCAGCCCCAGAAAGATCAGGGAAAGCAACTGGTTGAAGTACACCACGGCGGCCAGACAGGTCACCCCACAAACAATGGCGATTGCAGGAAAGAGTGGATAGAAAGGCGCGCGGAACGGGCGCACCATGCCGGGGTCGCTGGCACGAAGCTTGAACAGCGCGGCCATGGAAAAAATGTACATGACCAAAGCACCCAGAACGGCCATCGTGACGATGTTGGCCGTCAATGGCTGGCCACCGATCGACACCCACTGGTCACTGAACACCGCTGCCACCCCGACCAATCCCCCACCCACCAATGCATTGACCGGAGTCTGGAATCGAGGATGGACGCGCGCAAATCGATTTGGCAAATAGCCAGCCCGCGCCAACGCGAACATCTGTCTTGAGTAGCCCAGCACGATGCCATGGAACGATGCAACCAGCCCGAACAGGCCGATCCACACCAGCATGTGGAGCCAGCCACTCGACTCACCGACCACCATCTTCATGGCTTGCGGCAAAGGATCATTGATATTGGAGAGTGTTGACCAGTCACCCACCCCGCCCGCCATCACCATCACCAGAAAAGCCAGAAACACCAGGGTCAGAATGCCCGAAATGTAGGCAATCGGAATGGTCCGTTTGGGATCTTTCGCTTCCTCGGCTGCCATGGCTGCACCTTCAATGGCCAGGAAGAACCAGATGGCGAACGGAATGGAGGCAAAGATGCCCGCCCAGGTCCCCATGCTGAACTGTGCCGAGCCAGCCCATCCATTGGCGGTAAAGTTAGCGAGCGACCAACCCGGAGCCACCACGCCGGCAAACACCAGCAGTTCGATCACGGCCAGCACCGTGACAAACAACTCGAAAGCAGCGGCAATGCCCACTCCCACAGCATTCAGGCTCACGAACACGACATAGGCCCCGACAGCCACCCATTTCGGATCCAGCGCCGGGTACTGAACATTCAGGTACGCACCGATTGCCAGCGCAATCGCTGGCGGAGCAAAGACGAACTCCACCAGTGTGGCAAAACCGGCTACAAAACCACCGGTCGGACCAAAGGCCCTGAGGGCATAGGCAAACGGGCCGCCTGCATGAGGGATCGCAGTTGACAGCTCGGTAAAGCTGAAAATGAACGTGGTGTACATCAGGGCCACAAACAGGGTGGCCACCATGAAGCCGAGTGTGCCCGCGCTGGCCCATCCATAGCTCCACCCGAAATACTCGCCTGAAATGACCAGGCCAACCGCAATTCCCCAGAGGGACACTGTGCCGAGCACGGGTTTGAGCCCGCGCGAAACCTGTGTGGTGACGTCTGACATGCAAGGCTCCTGAAAGAGAACGGATGACGGCCCGAATCGCTCTGCCCGACAAGGCCTCAGAACGGACGTGGCCCTGCGGTGACATACGACAGGGCCGCCTCAATGGCGGCGACCTGAGCCTCCACGCACTGCTCCGACGTGGTGCGCGGGCTGTCGGGATAGACCTCGGTCGTCGTGGTGTACTTTGCACCGGTCATGCCGGTGCACAAGCCCAAGGTTTTCACCGGGTAGCCAATGACACCCGGCGCGACCATGGGCGAGCCGATGAGACGCCCCGCAGCATCCGGCGCTGCGATGT
Organism: Comamonadaceae bacterium UBA2334; assembly: GCA_002344885.1. Taxonomy (GTDB): domain Bacteria; phylum Pseudomonadota; class Gammaproteobacteria; order Burkholderiales; family Burkholderiaceae_C; genus UBA2334. Next base: position 78,514 of record DDUQ01000041.1, on the reverse strand, counting down.
GCGTGACGCGCGACACGGCCTCGATGATGGCCTGCTGGAACGCTGGCTGCGGGTTGGCCGCGTCAGCCACCAGATAGAAGCCGTCCGGGATGCTGCCCGGCACAAAGGTCTTGCCATCACGCGCCGCCACGGCACGTCGAAACTCGGTTTCGTCGGAGTCAGTGGTCTCGTGCAAGTCGATATGGGCCACAAACTGGCCCCGCAACGGTGCCACCAGTTGCATCAGGGCATCAGCCTCAGTGGCTGCGCTGACGGACGAAAAACTGCGGTTGGGGTCCACCGCATGCGCGTTCCAGCGCTGCACCCGCTCGTAAGCCCAAGGGCTGACGCAGGGCACCATCAGCAGGTTGAAGCGCCCGGCCCAGGCCTGCGCATGGCTACCTGCAAACTGCAACACGCCTTGCACACCGCTGGTTTCGTAACCGTGCACACCACCGGTCACCAGCACAGCAGGCAAACCGGTTTGCCACCCCTTGCTGCGCAACACGACAAGCGGGTAGGTGGCCGTACCCCCCTGTTCATCCGGCCCGGACGCCTGACCATAGGTGACCACATCGAACATGGGCCTCAAGGCCTCGGCGGGAGCCAGCACATCCGTGGCGTGGCTGCGAACGCGCAACTGCCTGGCCCGCCATTGCAATACCTCTGCAGGCCCCCACGGCTCGCCGGGTGTACCGATGGCATAAAAACGTTCGATGGCAGGTGCTTGGGTCATGTCGTCGGGGCCACACAGGGCACGGGCTGTTACAAATCGAACAAGGCTGCAGTGGACACAGCCTGGCAACCACGCAGAATGTGCGCTCTGTCGGTTGCCTCTGCGGCACACTTTACACACACATAGGGTATTCAGATGAACACTTCCAAACGTCACATGACGGCATTGGCCGCACTTGCGTTGTGCACAGGTGCCTGGGCGCAGCCGGAAGAGGCACGCAGCACGCTGGCCGACCAGAAGCAGGTGGCGGTGACCATCTACAACGAGAACCTGGCGCTGGTCAAAGACCGTCGGCAGTTGAACGTCCCGTCGGGCGGCTCGGCGCTGGCGTTTCGGGACGTGAGCGCCCGCATGCGGCCCGAGACCGCTTTACTGCGCAGCCTGACTTCGCCGGGCAGCCTGCAGGTGCAGGAGCAGAACTTCGACTTCGACCTGCTGACCCCGCAGAAACTGCTGGAAAAATACGTGGGCCGCACGGTGCAACTGGTGCGCACCCACCCCGCCACGGGCGCGGAAACGGTTGAACAGGCCCAGGTGCTGTCGGCACAGAACGGCATCGTGCTGCAGGTGGGCTCTCGCATTGAAACCGGCACGCCCAACGCCCGCATCGCGTACGGCGATGTGCCCAAACACCTGCGTGACCGCCCCACCCTCGTGATGGCCCTGAACAATGCCGGACAGGCCCAGCAGGACGTTGAACTGAGCTACCTGACAGGCGGCCTGTCCTGGAAAGCCGACTATGTGGTGGAACTCAATGCCAGCGACGACAAGCTGGACATGTCAGGCTGGGTCACCCTGACCAACACCAGTGGAGCCACCTATCGCAACGCGAAACTGCAACTGGTGGCCGGTGACGTGAACCAGGTTGCACCCGCCATGCAATCCGTGCAGCGTGCCCAGGTGCTGTCTGCGCCCATGGCGGCTGCGGCACCCCGGCCTGACATGGTGCAGGAGGCCCTGTTCGAGTACCACCTGTACACGCTGCAGCGCCCCACCACCCTGGCTGAAAACCAGACCAAACAGGTGGCATTGCTGAGCGCTGCCAACGTGCCGGCACGCAAAGAGTTGCTGTTGCGCGGTGCCGACCACTACTACCGCAGCAGCTACGGTGACCTGGGCCAGAAAATCAAAGTCGGGGTGTTCGTCGAGTTTGACAACAAGGAAAGCGCGCAACTCGGCCAACCCCTGCCCAAGGGCATCATCAGGGTCTACAAAAAGGACTCGGCAGGCAACGCCCAGTTTGTCGGCGAAGACCGCATTGATCACACACCCAAGAACGAAAAAGTTCGCCTGAAGCTGGGGGATGCCTTCGACGTGACCGCAGACAAAAAGCAGACCGACTTCAAAAAAATCGGCTCGGCCGACCGCTACAACAACCAGTTCGAAACCGCCTTCGAAGTGGTGCTGAAAAACGCCAAAAAAGAGCCGGTCACCGTCACCGTGCAAGAGCCCATCCCGGGTGACTGGAAGATGCTGAGCGAAACCCACCCCTCCAACAAAGCGGCCAGCAACACCGCCGTGTGGCAGGTGACCGTGCCCGCCGAAGGGCGCACCACACTGGCCTACCGCACACTGGTGCGGTACTGAGGAACGTCGCCCAGTCGGCGAGCAGGCGCGCACGAAGGCGGCTCAGCCCTCAAGCCTGAACGCCCTCGCCTGACACCAGGTAATAGCCCCCCGCAACATGGTGCAGGGTGCGCAGGTCATCCGGCGCGTCGTCAAAACACCAGCGCCCCTGGCGGAACACGCGCTCGTCGGCCCAGGCAGCAGTGACCTCGCCGATGAACAGGTCGTAAGCCTGCTGGTTGTGAGGCTCGGGGATGAGTTGGCACACCAACCAACCCACGCAGCCCTGCACCAGCGGCACCTGGCAAGCGGGCGGCGAGAACAGCGACACACCATGCCGCGCCAGCTTGTCGGGCACGTCACGGGCGCTGTCGGTGCCCACGCCCGTGGTCAACCGTGCCATGGCCCGCGTCGGCAGCTGCAAAGCAAACTGGCCACTGGCTTCCAGAAGGCCCCGCGTGAAGGTCGCTTTGTCGATGACCACCGTCACCTTGGGTGGCGTGAAGTCGAGCACACATGCCCATGCGGCGGCCATCACGTCCGTGACGCCGCCGTGAGCAGCCGACACCAGCACGGTGGGGCCGTGGTTGATCAGCCGGTAGGCCTTGTCCAACGGCACGGGCACCGCATGGTCTGGCAGTTTGTGAGTGATGGCAGGTGTCATGTGTCAGAGGCCGCGCACCGCAGCGGGCACTTTGTTCTGGGGTGTGGCCACCGGGTTGGCCAATAACCAGTTGGCCGGGTAGGCGCGCAAGAATTCGCGTGCCTTGTCAGGCCGCGCACCCAGCCAGGCATCGTAGGCCCCCTCGCTCAGGACGGCAGGCATGCGTTTTTCAGCGCCCTCGTGCCCATAGCGCCGCATCAGGGCATGGCTGTTGGCATTCACGGTCAGCAATGCAAAACTCGTGATGGCTTCGCCATCTTTTTGCCAATGCTCCCACACACCGGCCAGCCCCATCGCCTTGCCATCCACCCGCGCAATCCGCGTGGCCAAGGGCTTGCCGCCGCGCATATCGTCCACCAAAAAGGCCTGCACCGGCACGATGCAACGTTGCCCGGCTTGCCATGCCCCGAAAGTGGGGTGCGCGGTGCTGACGGTTTCGGCCCGCACAGCCACCAATTTGACCGACCGCAAACGCGCATCGGAAGCCGACTTGACCCACCTGGGCACCAACCCGAACTGACCGACAGCCAGCTCACGACCCAAGGCCACTGGCGGCGCGGCAGGCACCTCAACATTGGCTTCAACAACCGTATCACCGTCTTGTTTTCCACCCTGTTCACGGCAGGGTTCGCTGCCTGCCAACCGGCCGGGCTGCTGCGCGGAGCCTGCAGGCAAGTCGGCAGCCGCTCGTCTGATGAACGCAGCCACCCGGCGCGGCCCCACCTGTCGCGGGAGGTCCACCCCGGCCAACGCCGCACCAAAAACCTCGTCATACAGGTTGTGCGGCCACAAACTTTCAAACCTTTCAGTCATGCTACGGATGCTATCAGCCCCTCTGCCCCCTGGCGTGGCAGCAAGCAGTCTGTTCGGCCAGGCTCGGGGATGGGCCGGTGGCCAACCTGTGCTCGCCTGTTCTTACTCTTGCTTGCCTGTGTTCGCCGGGCATGCCGTTATGCTGTCGACCAAGCGCCAGACTACCCCACGTTGCCCTGGCATTTGTGCCCTTTTTTCACTCACAGGATCACCATGCCCAATCGTTTTCGTCATTTGAGCCTGACCGCCAGCCTGGCGGCCGTTTGCCTGTTGGGCAGTGCGCCTGCCCTGGCCGACAGCACATCGTCAGCCTCCAGCGCAGCGTCCACATCGGTGGGCAGCTCGTCGACCTCGCTCAACGCTTCCAGCAACAGCTCGTCCAGCAAAGACAAAGTGGCAGAAGGCCCCTACACCGTGGTGGCCGTGCTGACACTGCCCGACCAACCCGATGCCCTGCAACTGCGCCTGCAACAGGCCGCCGTGCCCACCGACCAACCAGCGGCCGAGTTCACCCTGACGCTGCCCCGTGTGACGGCCGAACGCGCCCAGCTGGCCACCGGCCAGACCGTGCTGGCCCAACACCGGCCATACGGCCTGGCCTTCTCGCGGGCTGACGCCACCGGCCAGCCTCTGCCCTTCTTCCTGGTGCTGGACGACAACTGGCACCGTGAACTGCACAACCGCCCTGTCGGTGGCTGAACGCATCGGACCGAAGCAGCGCGGCGCCAGCTGGCGTCAGTGGTGGTGCGGCTGCTGCCTCGGTTTGGCGGCCACGTTTGGCTGGGCTGGCAGCAGCGCGTTCTGCACCGAAACGGTTGAACTCCACCCCGCCCAGCAAGACCGGCTGATCCGCGTGGCGGGCATCATCAAAGCAGAGCTGGAGACCAGTGGCCACCAAGCCGCCATCGTCGCCAGATCCGGCCTGGCGCTGCAACGCCTGGGCCAACGCTATTCGCATGCCGGGGTGAGCCTGCGGCACAGTCCGAATGCGCCCTGGTCCGTCAGGCAGCTGTACTTTGCCTGCGACGAGCAGCGCCCGCGCATCTTTGACCAGGGGCTGCCTGGCTTTGTGCTGGGCGTCGAGGACGCTGACGTGGGCTTTGTGTCGGTATTGCTGCTACCCGCACAGCCTGAAGCGCTGCTCACGCACACCGCACTGAACGACACGGTGGCGCTGCAACTGCTGTCACCCCGCTACAGCGCCAATGCCCATGCGTACAGCACTCTGTTCCAGAACTGCAACCAGTGGCTGGCTGAGCTGCTGGCAACCGCTTGGAGTTTGCAGCCATTGGCCGCCGACACCCTGACCGCGCGCACCCATGCCCAACACTGGTTGCGCGATGCAGGCTACCAGGCCACCGAGCTGGATGTGCGCTGGCCCCCACTGCTGTGGCTGGCCGGGTTGTCACCCTGGCTGCACACCCGCGACCACCCCGAGGCCGACCTGCAGGCGGGCACCCTGCGCGTGAGCATGCCTGACGGGCTGGCGCAATTCGTCCGGCAACGCTACCCACACACACAAAGCTGGGAGTTTTGCTACACGGCACAGCATGTGGTCTGGCGGCGCAACGGGCCCGCCCTGCCCATGGCATGCACCCCCGCACCTGGTGACCGGCTGTACATGCTTCAGAGCACTGCCCCGTCAACCGTGGAAGCCGATTGAAGGTGTGCACCTATCAGCCGCGAAACCCGGTCTGCCAATACGGGTAGTTCGGTGCAAAGTGCATGACACTGCTGCACGTCCGTCGCCTTGGCGGCCTGCTCCAATGCCCAACAATGGTCGCCCAGCGCCATGGCACCAACGCTCCGGGCGGCTGATTTCAAGCTGTGAGCGTGCCGACCGACTTCCACCCAATCGCCGGTTGACCCGGCCTGACGCAACGCCGCCAGCGTGTCAGCCGACGTGCTCAGAAACTTGAGCAGCAAACGTTGCTGCATGGCCGGCCGGTCACCGACCAGACGCACAACAGCCTGATCGTCCCATGTCACAGCTGTCGTCTGAGCGGGTGCCGACGGGGTCGGCAAGCATGTGGCAGACGTGTTCATCTTCAAAATTCCAACGACTCACTTGGTGCACGAGCAGCGCTCAGATCGAGCCCAGCGCTTGCACCAGCGTTTCACGCGACAAGGGTTTGAGAAAGGCACCCAAAAATTTCATCGGTCCTGCGTCGGCGATTTCGCGCGCGAGTGTGAGCGTCTGGACATCCATCCCACTGACCAGCATCAGCCGACCTGTGTAACGGCGCTCGATGAGTTGCTCCAAAAACTCAATCCCGTCCATATCCGGCATGTAAATGTCACAGATCAGCACATCTGGCGTTGCCGCGAATTGGCGGAGCAACTTCAGCGCTTGGCGGCCGTTGCTGGCTGTTTCGACACGACTGAAGCCCAGATCGGCCAGCAACTCGGTCAGACAACTGCAGGTGAACGCATCGTCATCCACCACCAGCGCCGTGCGCCCACTGGTGGGCACCGAAACAGAACTTGACATGTTTGAACCCCTTGTTCCAGATCAGAGCTGACGCATGTGCATGCAGATCAACCCTGCAAACTCATGCCGTACAGGATATCTGAACGCAACAGCTTCAGACGTCTCACCAAGGCCCAATTCCAACCCATTTGATGCAGGTCAAAGCCTGCGCGCGCTGCGTCAAATGTGGTCTCGACACCGTTGAACGCCACCTGCACAATGACTCGGATTGTGTCGGCCAACCTGCATGACACTCTTTACCATGAACACCCCAGCCCTTTCACGCCAAAGACTGACCTGGCGTTCACTCTCCGTCCGTCTCGCCACACTGACGCTGACAGTCACACTGGCAAGCCTTTGGGCACTGACAGGCTATCTGCTCAGCCATGTAGATGAACACCTGCACACCACTCTGGGCGGCCACCAGCGAGACATGGTGGCCATGCACGGAAAAACGATTGAGGCCGAGTTGACACACCGGTTGGTCACGGCTGAGCGTGTCACCCGTCTGTTTGACGCAAAGCTGATGACCCAACCTCAGCAACTGCAGGACATTCTCGAGGACCGCCCGCTGTTGCCGACACTGTTCAGCGGTGGTTACTTCGTGACGGATGCGCAGGGTGTGGCCATCGCGTCGTATCCGGTTTCCGTGGGACGGGTAGGGCAAAGCTACATCGAGCGTGACCACGTGTCTCACGCACTGGCCCACAACGCCCCCAAAATCAGCCAACCGGTCATTGGCAAACGCCTGATGCAGCCCGTGGTGAGTTTTGCTGCACCGATTCGAGGTGCAGATGGTCAACCCATCGGCACATTTGTCGGGGTGACGGACCTGTCCAAGCCCAACTTTCTGGACAACATTCTGCAAGCGCGTTACGGACAGCACGGCCACTACACCTTGCTGTCCAACGACTGGGGGCTGGTGGTCACCGGTACGGATCGCCAACTGAGCCTGCAACCTGTGCATCAACTGGCGCTGGGGCCCGATCTGAACCGTCTGCTCCAGGGACAAGTCCACACCCTGCTGCTGAACGACCCAACAGGTCAAAAATTGCTGGCTTCGTCTCAGCACATCGCCTCAGCCAACTGGACCTTGCTCGCCAGCATACCCAGCGAAGAGGTGTTTGCCCCCATGTCACATATTCGCCAAACCCTGTTGGTGGCAACGGTATTGATCAGCCTGATGGCCACTGGCGGGGTGCTGTGGCTGCTGACATACCAACTCCGCCCCATGGTTGCAGCAGCACGGCAGCTGAACCTGCAAGCTGAGGGGCATGCCCCTCCCCAACTCCTGACTTTGAGCAGATTGGACGAGGTCGGCCAACTCATCCATGCATTCAACACACTTCTGAAGGCCCAATTCCAGCGGGAATCGGAACTCAAAGCCAGCGAGCAGAAACTGATTGAAACCGCGCGCGTTCTGGAGCAGGCCCAGGAGATCTCACAGCTCGGCAACTGGTCGTTCGAACTCGAAAGCCGGCAAACGTTCTGGAGCAAGCAGATGTATGCAATGTTCCGACTAGACCCGGCCACTTTCACACCCAGTATCGACACATTCATGGCACGTGTTCACCGCGACGACCGTGCCATGGTTGAAGCCGCGTTGCAGACGGCACTGACCACCGGGTTACCACATCAAATGGAGCACAGGGTGGTGCTGGCGGGCGGGCAAATCAAGTGGCTGGCGCAACGAGCGCAAGTCGAAAACAGTGAAGACGGCAAGCCCGGCAGGTTGATCGGCACCTGTCAGGATATTTCCCAACGCAAGTTGGCTGAAATTGAACTCACTCAGGCACACGAGCTGCTGACGAACGTCATCGAGCACATTCCGCTTCGGGTGTTCTGGAAGGGCCCGGATTTGCGCTACCTGGGCTGCAACACCGCCTTTGCACGCGATGCGGGCAAGTCAAAGCCCGCTGAGGTGATTGGCCGCACCGATCACGACATGGCCTGGGCCGCTCAAGCCGACCTGTACCAGGGGGATGACCTGGCGGTCATGAAGAGTGACGCACCGCGACTGCAATACGAGGAGCCGCAAACCACCCCGGATGGACGCACCATCTGGTTGCGCACGTCGAAATTGCCCCTCAAAAACTGGCAGCAAGCCGTCACAGGTGTGTTGGGCGTGTACGAAGACATCACCGTCCAAAAGGCGACCGCAGAGGAACTGGCCCGCTACCAGACACAGTTAGAGGACTGGGTAGCGCAGCGCACCTATGCCCTGTCACAAGCCGAGTACCTGAACGAACAGGCGCTCGATCTCGCCAACGCTGGCGCATGGTCCGCCGATTTCAGCGAGGGCCACACACACATCACCGCCTCAGCGAGGGCGGTGGACATTCTGGGCCTGACACCCAACCATGGCTTCCGCTACGCCATCCACGACGACTTGTACCTGCCCGCCGCTGCAGCCGACCAGGCACTGGCTGACGCTGCCCTCGAGACTTTTGAAGCATCGCTCAAGGGCGATCAAGGCTTGCTGGACATCTCGTTTCCCTACCAACGACCCTCGGACGCACGGGTCATCTGGCTGCACGTCAGAGGCGGCATCCACCGAAACCAACTGGGAGCGGCCACCCATATGCAAGGTGTGATGATGGACATCACCGAAACACATGGCGCAGAGGCCACACTGCAAACGGCGAAAGCCCAGGCAGAAGATGCCAACCGGGCCAAGAGTGCGTTCCTGGCCAATATGAGTCACGAAATTCGCACCCCGCTGAACGTCATCAACGGAATGGCCTGGCTGATCGGGCAAGGCACCTTGGCGGAAGAACAACGCGATCGCCTGAAAAAGCTTGAGATGGCCGCCGGCCACCTGTTGCGCACCCTCGACAACATCCTGGACCTGTCCAAAATCGAGTCGGGCAAGTTCGACCTCGCGACAGAGCGCCTGAGCATCGAAGACACCGTGAACACCGTGGCCACCATTCTGGGCAGCCGCGCACAAGCTAAGGGGTTGGTGCTGACATCGCAGGCAGATGGTCAGACGGCACCCTTGCTGGGTGACTCGACGCGCCTTGTACAAGCCCTTCTCAACTTGTCAACAAACGCGGTGAAGTTCACCGAACACGGCTCGGTGACCATTCGTGCGCGCTTGCAATCCGAAACGCCCGACGTCATGGTGTGGCGCTTCGAGGTGCAGGACACGGGCATCGGCATCCCGCTGCTGGGGCAAAAACGGCTGTTCCAACCCTTCGAGCAATTGGATGCCAGCACCACCCGGAAATATGGGGGCACAGGCTTGGGTTTGGCCATCACGCGGCACATCGCGGAGTTGATGGGTGGCGATGTCGGTGTCGAAAGCGTCGAAGGCCAGGGCAGCCTGTTCTGGTTCACGGCAAGCCTGAAAAAAGACACATCGAATAGTGACGTCTCTGAATATGGTGCCTTGCTGTCTGAAGACTGGGCACACACACTGCGAACCTACTTTGCCGGGCGACGGGTCCTGGTCGCCGAGGATGATGCCTTCAATCAGGAAATTACGCTGATGCTGGTACAGGACGTCAATCTGGTGGCTGACCTTGCCGACAATGGACAGTCTGCGGTAGACCAATCGGCCGCACGACCGTACGACCTGATTCTGATGGACATGCAAATGCCCATCATGGACGGCCTGGAAGCCACCCGCCGTATCCGCCAGATGGAGACCGGGCACTGCATACCCATTCTGGCCCTGACGGGCAACGCATTCGCCGACGACCGCCAACGCTGCCTGGATGCGGGCATGAACGATTTCGTCACCAAGCCCATCGATCCGGACAGCCTGTACAAAGCCATGGTGACAGCCCTTCGTTCAGCGTCAGACTTAATGCAGGCAGCGGGACCTGCCAAGCGGGTTGTACCTGCTCAGAAATCGAATCCCTGTTGCATGGCCGACCTGAGGTCTGCGGGTTCACCGACCAGCAACTCGGCAGGCGTGGTCCGCATGAAACCGGGCGCGTCTGCCACAGAGGCCTTCAACCAGTCGGCACAGCGCTCGGGTGGCACGATGACCAGCATGCGCTTTTCGTCACCAGGGCGGTGCATGCGGCCCAGCAGCGGGTGGCCGTCTGCATTGACCGTCAGCAGGCTGAAGCTGTGCACCTGCTCGCCACTGTCCGGATCGGCCCAGCATTCGTGCAGTGCCGCAGCGGCAAAGGGCGCGCCATCTGCCCGCCCCAGCCGCCAGCGTGTGGGGCGGTTGCCGCGCAGGTGGGCCTGCTCCCAGCACGGCTCAAAAAACTGCTGCATGGGGGCCAGTGCAAACCGCCGCTCGCGCCAGGCGGCGCGGAAGCTGGGTTTGCTGGCCACCGTCTCGCTGCGGGCGTTGTAGGTGCCACGCGACACCGTGGCAGCCTGCCGCGCATCGCGGCACCAGCGTGGCACCAGGCCAAACCGCGCCACCACGCATTGTCCGTTGCCCAGCACGATGGGGGCCGGGTAGCCGGGGTAGGTCTCAGCCGGCCAGCCCACTTCCGGGGCAGGCAGTTGCACCGGGCCCAGGCCCGCCACGTTGGCAATGTGGTCACGTGCCGAGGGGATGTAGTTGGTGCACATGGCGGGTGGCAAGGTGTGTGATGGATGCAGCGAATGACATTGAATGATTACATAGCAAACTATTCAATACCAAAAAGCGCCATTGGCAAAAAATATCATCATCTAAGCCAACCCGGCCAGCACATCGGTCGCGGTGGGGCGGTGGGCGGGCTTCGGGGTCTGGCAGGCCCGGGCGCAGGCGGCCACGTTTGGCAACACCGTGTCACCACCCTCGACCCGCGCCAGCACTTCCGTCAACAAGTGGCCCAGCGCCAGCACTTCGTGCGCCCGAAGTGCCCGGGCCAGCGGTGCATCGGCAGTGGGCAACACGGTGGCCGCCCCCATGTCGCTCAGCAGTGCATCGCCCGTCTCGGGATGCCAGAGGATGTTGTGCGCATACAGGTCGCCATGCACCAGACCGTGTGCGTGCAAATGGACCACGGCAGCGGCCACCTGGCGCAGCAGTTGAAGCGCCACCTCGGGTGAGAACGACGCACTGGGTGCATACACGTCGCGCGTGCAACTGCTCAGGCTGGGTGGCCCGGCCAGGGGCTGAAAGCCCGTGGGCACCAGGGGCAGCAGCATGCCTGCCAGGCCGTCCGGGTGACCGGCCAGCGTTGCGGTCGGTGTGCACAGGTTGGCGTGCGGGCCCGCCGCCACGCTGGCGGCCAGTTCGTGCTCGGGCAACCCATCGCTGGTGACGGCCCCCTTGAACAGTTTGAGCGCCCACAAGCGGTGATCAGCCGCCACCCGCACCCGGTAAATGTGACCCGAAGCCCCTTCGCCCAACCACCCGTCCAGCTGCAGGCTGCTCCACTGGACGGCAGGCAGTGTGGCGGGTGGATTGCCTTTGCCGCCCCCGCCTTCCCAGTCCTCCCAGCCCAACGGGTTGCCAGACAGCGCCAGCCAGGCCAGACCGGGCAACTCGGTCAACCAGGCAGGCAGCCGGGTGAGGCGGTTGGCCGACAGGCGGATGAGTTCCAGCCGCTGTGCACCGGCCAGGCTGTCGGGCAGCCCCGTCAAGCGGTTGCCGGCCAGCATCAGCTTTTGCAGGGCGGGTCGCTCGCCCAGCTGCGGGGGCAATGTGGTCAGCACGTTGTCGGTCAGCGTGAGCCAGCGCAGGCTTGGCGGCAGGCTGGCAGCAGGCACATGGCGCAGGCGGCAGGCCTTGAAGCCCACCATTTCCAGCGCAGGACAATCGCCCAGGACCTCGGGCAACACCTCGAACGGGTTGCCCGAGCAGAACACGACCTTCAGCCGGTGCAGGCGGGGCAGGTCATGCGGCAGGCGGTCAAGCTGGTTGTCGCTGAGGTTCAGCACCTCCAGCGTGTCGGCCAGGGCAAACACCTCGGGCGGCAGGCTGGTCAGGCCTGCGCCGTTCAGGTCGAGGCGTGTGACGCCGGTGAGTGCGCCGCTGCGCAGTGATTCAAGCGTGTGCATGGGGTCGGCATGTTAGGGCAGGTGCCGTTCGGAGCCTGTGGCAACCCGTGCAACCTGACCACGTTGGTTGGCGGGCAGCAACAATTAAATAGCTGTTGTGCCATGTTTCATCAGCGTAAGATGCACTATTTCAACCGAAAATGTTCATCAGGGCTTGAGATGGCAACGAGGGCATTTGCGAGCCAGTTTGGTCCCGACTGAGGAACCAATAGCCACTGCTATTGGCAACGAAGAGGGGCCGAAATGGCCGCAAATGCCCCGCTGACATGCAAGCAGCACCGAAGGTGCGCCTGATGGACAATTTCGGTTTATTGCATCCTCACGCCCCACATGACCACCCAGGCCTTCAGCCCTGCCGCCGACCGCAACAAGGCCCCCATCCTCACCGTGCTGCAAGCGCTGCTGCCTGGGCAAGGCACGGCGCTGGAAATTGCGTCGGGCACCGGACAGCATGTGGCCTGGTTTGCCAATGGCTTGCCGGGCTGGACCTGGCAACCCTCCGACGCCCGGCCCGAGGCGCTCGCCTCCATCCAGAGCTGGGTGGCCGAAAGCGCGTTGGCCAATGTCCGCACGCCGATCCTGCTCGATGTCATGTCGCCCACCTGGCTGGCCCACACCGAGCGCTTTGACCTGATGTACTGCGCCAACATGCTCCACGTGGCCCCGTGGGCAACCTGCACCGCCCTGATGGCGGGTGCTGCCCGCCACCTGACCCCCGGTGGCCAACTGGTGACGTACGGTCCTTATCTGGAAGACGGTGTGGCCACCTCGCCCGGCAACCTGGCGTTCGACGCGAGCCTGCGTGCCGAGAGTCCGGCATGGGGCATCAGGCGCAGGGAGGATGTGGAGGCAGCCGCCCACCAGGCCGGCTTGCACCTGGCGCAGCGACACGCCATGCCGGCCAACAACCTGCTGCTGGTCTGGGCCTGCCGATAATCCGGTGCCATGACAAGCTTTCAATCTTTGTTTCCTTTCGGGTGGCAGCACTACCTGTTGGGTGGTGTGCTCATCGGCACGGGCGTGGCGTTGCTGTTCATCTGCACCGGACGAGTCGGCGGCATGAGCAGCGTGTTTTCATCCACGTGGTCTTACGTGTTGCAACGGCCTTTTTTCCAGCAGCCCCGTTTCGTGGGCACACGTGGCTGGCGGCTGGTGTACGCAGCCGGACTGGTGCTGGGTGCAGCCGTCTGGTGGCTGGGGCTGGCGGGTGGTGCGCCACAGTCCACCGGCCTGCCCGCCTGGCAACTGCTGCTGGGTGGCTTTCTGGTGGGTTACGGCGCTCGTCTGGGCAATGGCTGCACATCGGGCCACGGCATCTGCGGCCTGGGCTCGCTGCAATGGCCATCGCTGATGGCGGTGCTGACCTTCATGGCCACCGCTTTCCTGACCGCCAACCTGTTTGCATGGGCACTGCCCACCCCCCAGCCATGACGTCTCCTACCTCCACACTGGCGGCACCGCCCGCAGCCCATGCTCTGGCACGTGCCGGGGTCACCTTGCTGGCCGGTGCCTTGTTCGGGTTCGGCCTCTCGCTGTCCACCATGATCCAGCCTCAGGTGGTGCTGGGTTTCCTCCGTTTTTCGGATTGGGGGCTGATGCTGGTGATGGGCGGCGCCGTGCTGGTCACGCTGCTGGCCTATCAGTTGGCCCCAAGGCTGATGAAGCGCCCTGTGTTCGATGCCCACTTTCACGCTCATGCCAGCGCCTGGAACCGCGAGACCGCCTGGGGTGCGGCCCTGTTCGGCGTGGGTTGGGGGCTGTGCGGCGTGTGTCCGGGCCCAGCCATTGCGGGCCTGGGCGCGGGCAACCTGGACTTGCTGTGGGCGCTGGCCGGCATTGCAGCCGGAGCCCTGGCGCAGGGTTGGTCTCGCCAGCACTGAGCACGCCCGACCAGCCCCACGCCCCATGACTGCCACGCTGCGCTGCCCCCGCTGTCAGACCGGCCCGACCGGTCTGAATTGGGCAAAGCAGCGCATGACACCCAGGGGCTCGACTGGCAGCGTCTGGTGGTGGCTGCTCGCAGGCATCTGCCTGGTGTGGCTGTGCATGGCTGCACCTGCGCGCGCAGCCGAAGTGGCCGTGGCGGAATGCTCCGTCCCCGCCGGGGGCCTGCCCCTGGCCAACACCCTGGCCACCTGGCCAGACCCCGGCGGACAGGCCACATCGATCGACGCGCGAGAGGTATTGAAAAAAAATGGCTTTACCGCTTTAAATACAAGCGACGTCAGCTATGGTTTTGTAAAGGGTGCACTCTGGGCGCGTGTGGAGTTGCCACCGGTCGACAGCAACTGCTACACGCTGCTGGTACTTGAGCAGCCACGCGTGGCGCGGGTGGATGTGTTCGACCCCAGCACCGAAGGCCCGCGCAGCATGCTGGCCATGGGCGCCGCGCTGCCGTTCCACGAGCGTGCCATTCCACACCGCTTCCCCAGCGTGCGCCTGTTCCGTACGCCGTCCGAATCGCTGGAGTTGCTGCTGCGGGTCGAGTCCGACCTGTCAGTCCAGCTGCCCTTTGTGCTACACACCGAAGCCAGCCTGTACACCCGTGCTTACAGCGAGCAGGTGGGCATGGGCCTGTTCTACGGCGTGGTGCTGGCGTTGCTGCTGTACAACCTGTCGATGCTGGTGGGCGTGCGTGACCGCACCTACCTGGCCGCCGTCGCCTACCTGGCCGCGCTGGGGCTGTTCACACTGGGGTTCATGGGACACGGTGCCCAATGGCTCTGGCCCCAGACACCCGCCTGGCAGACGCACGGCATGGTTTTGCTGATCGCGGCCCTGTTGGCCTGTGCACTGGTGTTCGTCAGCAGCTTCCTGGACCTGCGCCACCAGATGCCCCGGCTCAACCAGGGCATGTGGCTGCTGGCCGGTGCACAGCTGCTGGTGGGCGTGGCGGGTTGGCTGGGCTGGACGCAACCGGCCATCCAGGTGCTGGCGGCATCGTCCCTGCTGGCCGGTGCCATGGTCACCGCCGCCGGTGTGGCCTGTGTGCGCAAGGGCTCCCGCCCGGCCCGGGTGTTCTTGCTGTCGTGGGCGCTGCTGATCGGGTTTGGCATCACGGTGCCGCTGTCGTCGTTCGGCCTGATACCGCGCACCCTGCTCATCGAATACGGCCTGCAACTTGGTGCGGCAGCCCAGATGCTGGTGTTGTCGTTCGCGCTCATCTACCGGGTCAACCTGCTGCGAACCGAGCAGGTGGTGCAGGAGCGCGAAGCAGAGCGCCGCGCCAGTCAGGCCCACCTGGAAAGCAGCCTGCAGGCCAGCCTGGACGAGCGCAACACCATCCTCGACAACTCACTGGTCGCCATTGCCTTCCTCAACCTCAAGGGTCGCCTGGCCTGGGGTAATGTGGCGCTGTACGAGTTGTTCCGCCTGCCGCAGGGCTCGCACACGGGCGAGTCGCTGGAGCGGTTCTACCTCTCGCGCGAGGCGTATCTGGACATGGGGGCCTTTGTCAACGCGGCCATTGCACGCGGCGACAGTTTCGAGTGCGAGCGGCAGATGCGCCGCCACGATGGCAGCCTGTTCTGGGCATCCATTTCGGGGCGTGCCGTCAACCGCCACGACGTGTCGCGCGGCACGGTGTGGAGCGTGGCCGACATCACCCACCGCCGCATGGCCGAAGACGATATCCGCGCCTCCCTGGCCCGCCAGCAGGAGCTGAACCAGCTCAAGACACGCTTCGTGTCGATGGCCTCGCACGAATTCCGCACACCGCTGGCCACCATCCTGTCGTCTGCCGACCTGCTGCAGGCCTACCACGACAGGCTACCCGCAGACGAGCGGGAAGAAACACTGAACGCCATCGGCACAGCGGTCAAGCGCATGACCCGCATGCTCGACGACGTGCTGGTCATCGGCAAGGGCGATGTCATCACCAACGGCTGCAACCCCCAGCCCATGCACCTGCACCGCTGGTGCGAGCGCCTGATTCGCGAGGTGAGCGAGGCCACGTCGGTCGCGCAGGGCACGCGCCCGGTCATGCGGCTGGCTGCACCCGACAGCGAAGGCCTGCTGGACGAAACCCTGTTGCACCACATGGTCGGCAACCTGCTGTCCAACGCCATCAAATACTCGCCCGAGGGCGGTGAGGTCTGGCTGCGGGTCCAGCTGGCACCTGGCTGCGTGCGGTTCGAGGTGACCGACCAGGGCATCGGCATTCAACCGCAGGACATGAAGCGCCTGTTCGAAACGTTTTACCGCGCCAGCAATGTCGGCCAAATTGCAGGCACCGGTCTGGGGCTGGCCATCGTCAAACGAGCGGTTGAACAACATGGCGGCACCATCGGCGTACAGAGCGCGCCTGGGCAGGGTACGTGCTTCACCATCGAGATACCGCAGCCCGCTGCCGCTGCGCCATCGGGCGACACCTCAGACTCCCATCCGAATCCATCATGACATCTGATGACTCTTTGTCGGCCAAAAAGCGTCTCTACACCATCATTTTTGAGGCAGACACCCGCGCAGGCAAACTGTTCGACGAGTGCCTGATCGTCGCCATCCTGCTGTCTTTGCTGGTGGTGATCCTGGACAGCGTGGAGTCTGTGGCAACCCTTTACCACGGCCAGTTGGCGGTGCTCGAATGGTTTTTCACCTTGCTTTTCACCGTCGAGTACCTGGCGCGCCTCTGGTGTGCACCCAACCCGTGGGCCTATGCACGCAGTTTTTTCGGGGTGGTGGATGTGCTGGCCATCCTGCCGACCTACCTGGCCTTGTTCTTCCCAGAACTGCATGCCCTGATCGACGTGCGGGTGCTGCGCCTCATCCGGGTGTTCAGGGTCTTCAAGCTCACGCACTACCTGGTCGAGTTTTCCCACCTGGGCGGTGCCCTCAGGGCCAGCGCACGCAAGATCCTGGTGTTCCTGACCGTGGTGCTGATGGTCGTTCTCGTCATGGGCACCCTGATGTACGTGATCGAAGGGCCGACCAACGGCTACACCAGCATCCCCGTGGGGATGTACTGGGCCATCACCACCGTCACCACCGTGGGGTTTGGTGACATCACCCCCAAAACAGACCTGGGCCGGGCCCTCGCGTCGGTGATGATGCTGATGGGCTGGGGCATCCTGGCCGTACCGACCGGTATCGTCACGGCTGAAATGGTGGGCCAGCGGAGCCCGACAGGCCCGGTCACCACACGATCCTGCCCCAACTGCATGGCAGAAGGTCTGGGCAGCAGCGACCGCTTCTGCAAGCACTGCGGCACCGAATTGCCTGCCTACCAACGCGACCACACCTGACACACCCAACCAGCTACCGGACGCGTTTTTGCCTCTAACATGTCGGTTTTGTACCAACCAACGGAGGCTCTCATGGCAAAAGGCGATCAGCGTTCGGAAAAAATGACCAAAAAGCCCAAGAAAGACACGTCTGCCCCCAAAGGGCCTGTGTCTTCCGACCGGCCCGTGGCACCGGTTACGTCCGTGGCACCCAAAGGCAAACTGAAAAACAAGCCCGGGGCCTGAGAAACCGAGCAACTCTCTCCCGTGCCTGTAGCCATGCCGGTGCACGGCGGGTTGCGGTGTCACCTGTGTGCCAGTCAGACATCCCAGCCCAGGGTGACCGTCGGCGTTGGAGTGCCATACTTTTCCCATGGCTGAACACGCACACAATGCAAGCGGGCTCGAAACCCTGAGCGGGGTAGACGGCGTCTTTCTCAGCCTCGAATCAGCGGCCACGCCCATGCATGTGGGCTCGTTGCATCTGTTCGAGGCTCCCCCCGGCTACACCGGCAGCTTCTACAACGCCGTCAGGCGGATGATGGCCGCTGGCCTGGTGCCGGTATTGCGTAGGCATCTGGTCAGCCTGCCGCTGGGTCTGGCCAACCCCGTTTGGCGACAGGGTGAAGTGGACTTGGACCACCACATCCGCCGGGTGAAGCTGCCCCGGCCTGGCACCTGGGAACAACTGCAACGCACCGTCGCCGACCTGCATGCCGAACTGCTGGACCGGTCCCGGCCGCTCTGGATGCTGTACGTGCTCGATGGCCTGGCCAGCGGGCACAAGGCTTACTACATCAAGGTGCACCATGCCATGCTGGACGGCCAGGCCGGTGTGGCACTGGCTGGTGCACTGTTCAGCACCACTCCCCACCCACCGCGCAAGCCAGCGCCTGCCAGCCTGTCGGCCAACGCAGACCCCGAC
The DNA here is from genome assembly GCA_002344885.1 of Comamonadaceae bacterium UBA2334. Lineage (GTDB taxonomy): Bacteria > Pseudomonadota > Gammaproteobacteria > Burkholderiales > Burkholderiaceae_C > UBA2334. Next base: position 60,184 of record DDUQ01000041.1, on the reverse strand, counting down.
ACACCCGGCACCCTGGCGGTGGCGGCTGCGGCGTTTCGCCACGATGCGGCGCAGTACGTCAAAGCCGTGCGGGAGTTGCCCAAGCTTGTTCGCACCCTGGCTGGCGTGGTCAAGCCGCCGAAGCTGGCACGCAAAAGCCTGGCCACCAGCGAGGCGGCAAGCTCGTCACCCGACGTGAACCTGAAAGAGCTGAAACGCAGCATCGCGCTCGGACCGCGCACACCACTCAACGTGGCCGTGACACCCGGTCGTAGTTTTGCCACGGCCGAACTGGCACGAGACGAGCTGAAAGCCATCGCCACCACACACGGGGCCACCGTGAACGACGTGGTGCTGTGTTTGTGCAGCGGTGCACTGCGGCGTTACCTGAAACGCCAGGGGAACCTGCCACGCAAATCTCTGGTGGCATCCATGCCTATCTCTCTGCGCGAGGCTGGCAACACCGAGATGCGCACCCAGGCCACGCTCAGCCTGGTGAGCCTGGCCAGTCACAAGACTGACCCGATCGAACGGCTTTGCGCCATCCGCGACTCGGCCGGGGCCACCAAGGCACTCACACAACACAGCAAAGCGGTCATCCCCACCGACATCCCCCTGCTGGGCACGCCCTGGCTGGTCGGTGCGCTGGCCACGCTGTATGGCAAGCAAAAAGTGGTCGACACACTGCCGATACTGGCCAATGTGCTGGTCTCCAACGTGCCCGGGCCGCCTGTAACGCTGTACGCGGGTCCGTACCGGATGACCGGATACTGGCCGCTGTCGATCGTCGAACACGGCGTGGGGCTGAACATCACCCTGATGAACTATGCGGGCACGCTGTACCTGGGTCTGGTGGCTGCCACCAATGCCCTGCCCGATGTGCGCGAGCTGGCCGACGACCTGATGGCTGCCTGGGCCGAGCTGAAAGCCTGTCACACCACCCCACCAGACACCCCCGCACAACCCCAGCGCACGGCTGGTGCCCCCAAACGTGCGAAGCAGCTGGCTGACCGCCCGTGACCCACCTGAACCGAGCCGACGCACCATGACCCCCCCCCAAGCTGTTGCGCGCCACCCGCATGCGGGTGCCCCCCATGTGCTGCACACCCTGCTCGAACCCCGCGCCCTGCTGGAAGCCGCCTTGTTGCCCGCCGCCATGCCCCTGCTGCTGCAGGCACCGCGTGGCGACGGCCATCCCGTCCTGCTGGTGCCGGGCTTCATGGCCGACGAAAAATCACTGGTCGCACTGAAACTGTTCTTGCAGCGCAAGGGCTACGACGTTCACACCTGGGGCCTGGGCCGCAACCTGGGTTTTCGCAGCAAACATGCCAGCGCCCTGCCGCAGAAAATCAGGCATCTGCATCACATCACCGGGCGCAAGGTCAGCCTGGTGGGCTGGAGCTTGGGGGGCGTGTTCTCGCTGTTCGGTGCCGAAAGCACGCTGGACTGCGTGCGCAACATCATCACACTGGGCAGCCCCGTCAGCGTAGATGCCTGTGGCAGCCAGTCGCCGCCGACCGTGAAGGCGCTCTACCGTCTGGTGTCACACCGTTTGGGGCCCAACGCCCACGTGATGCAACCCAAGGCCAAGTCCCTGCGGGAGCGGCGGCGCCTGCCACTGCCCACCAGTTGCCTGTATTCACTGGGCGATGGTGTGGTGCCCCCGCAGGAAGCCACCATCGACGGCGACCCGACCCTGCATGAAAACATACAGGTGCCCGGCAGCCATGTGGGGTTGGGGTTCAACGGCATTGTGCTGGCCATCGTGGCCGACCGGCTGGCCCAGCCCGAGGGTCAGTGGCAACCTTTTGCGCCCACCGGACTGCTGGCCCGCACCTGGAAAGCGACGCTGCCCACATGAAACAACTGAGCGAACAGGACGCCGCGTTCATCTACTCGGACAACGCACACGCCAACTCCAACGTCACCCTGCTCCACATCTACGACCAGACCACCGCCCCCGGCGGGCTGGTGCGGTTCAAACAGATCCGCGCGCATGTCGAGAGCCGACTGGAACAGTTGCCGGTTTTTCGCGAAAAAATTCTGCGGGTGCCGTTCGACATCGACCGTCCTTACTGGACAGCGGACGAATCTTTCGACATCAACTACCACGTGCGCCACATCGCCCTGCCCAAGCCGGGGGACTGGCGGCAGTTCTGCATCCAGGTGTCTCGCCTGCATGCACGCCCGCTGGATCTGCAACGCCCCCTGTGGGAGATGTACGTCATCGAGGGCCTGGACAGCCTGCTGGACTTGCCGGCAGGCAGTTTTGCCGTACTGGTCAAAGTGCACCATGCGGCCGTGGATGTGACTACCGGCAACACCATCACCACGCTGCTGCACGACCCCTCACCTCAACCCCGCCCGGCCACCCCGGCCGCACCCTGGTTCCCGGTCGAGGCCCCGGGCAGCACAGCCTTGCTGATGCGGGCATGGTTCAACATGCTGTCGTTCCCGATGCGCATGGCACCGCCCATGCTGCGCAACTGGACTGCCCTGCGTGCAGCGGCAAACACCCTGATGGGTGACCTGATGGGGCGCTCCCAGATCTTCCCGATGACGCGCTTCAACACCGAGGTGTCGTCGCAGCGGGTGTTCGACACCCGGCGCTTCCCGTTGGCAGACTTCAAAGCGATGCGGCAACTGGTCGAGGGCGCGAGCGTGAACGACGTGGTCCTGGCTGTCTGCGCCGGTGGCCTCAGGCGCTACCTGGATCTGCAAGGCGAGTTGCCTGACACCAGCCTCGTCACGGCCACACCGGTGGGCGTGCGCCCGTCTGCCGCCGACCCGGGGCCCGCCCAGTTTGCCTGGGTTCAACTGAAGCTGGCCACCCACCTGGCCGACCCGGTGGAACGGTTGGGCACCATACGGGCCTACAGCGCCTCGTCCGATGTGATGTCGCGTGCAGTGGGTGCCCAGGAGCTGCAAACCCTGGCCCAGCATGCACCCGCAGCGGCGGTGGCCGTCACCAGCAAACTCCTGCGCTCGGCGTCCAACCAGTTGGGCAACTGGGTCCCGCTGGCCAACTGCGCCATCACCAACATCCCCGGCCCGGATGTCCCGCTCTACCTGCTGGGGGCCAAGCTGACCTACGTGTCGGCCATCATGCCCGTGACCGACGGCATGGGCCTGGGCTACGCCGTGACGAGTTACAACGGGTTGCTGGTGATTTCATTCACGGCGTGCGCCGAGCAAATGCCCGACCCGGACGTGTTCGCCCAGTGCCTGCGCGACAGCTTTCAGGAGTACCTTTCCCTCCTGCCGCCCGCTCCCGCTGCCAGGCCGGTGCGCCCACGCCGCAAGCCAGCTAAAAAACGGTCAATCACGGCTGATTGATTCAAGCGTTTTGAACGGTGCGGTCAAACGCACGCCCACTTTGGCCGCATGCGTGGGTGCAAGATACGCAGCATTCACCCTCTGCCTGTCATGCAACGTCGCCAAACCCTGCAACTCGCTGCCGCCATCGGCACCACCCTTGCCATGTCCCCCATCCAATCGTCCGTGGCCGACAACGGCCAGGCAGCGGGCACGCCGTCATCGGCCCGCCCTTTGACCGATCTGGGCCAACTTCCCGGCCTGCGACCGAGCCCGCGCATGCCGGTGCTGTTCGTCGGACATGGCAGCCCCATGAACGTGATCGAAGACACCCGCTGGCGCAGGGGCTGGCAAGCCATGGGCAGACAATTTGGCAACCATGCGGATGCCCAATACCCCAAACCTCAGCTGATCCTCGCCATTTCCGCCCACTGGCTCACTCGGGGCTGGGCGGTCACGGGCATGGCCCAACCGGCCACCATCCATGACTTTGGCGGGTTCCCGCAGGCGCTGTTCGACATGCGCTACCCGGCACCCGGCTGGCCCCAGGTGGCCGAAGGCATCGGTGCTGCCATGCGCAACCCGCCCGTGGCCGTAGAAGATTTCGAATGGGGTCTGGACCATGGCACCTGGAGCGTGCTGCAGCCCATGTTCCCGGCAGCCGACATCCCAGTGATTCAACTCAGCCTGGACTACAGCCGCCCCCCGCACGAACACCTGGCGCTGGGCAGGCAACTACGCGCACTGCGTGAACAGGGCGTGCTGATCGTGGGCAGTGGCAACACCGTTCACAACCTGCGTGCGGTGGCCCGCCAGGTGCCTGACAACCAGGCTCACAGCTGGGCCGTTGAATTCGACGACTTTGCCGCACGCCACATCAGCAGTGGCAACCACGCCGAGCTGGCCAACTTTCTGACACTGGGCAACCTGGCCAAAATGGCCCACCCCACGCACGACCATTTTCTGCCCCTGCTGCACACGGCGGGTGCAGCGCACGAGGGCGAGGCACCGACGTACTTCAACGAAGGATTCCAACTTGCCTCCATCGGCATGCGCTCGGTCCTGTGGGGTTGACCGGCCGTTGCAGACTGTCGGGCCGTCCCGCTCAACGCCCGGCAACCACCGCCGCGTCGACAAACCGGTAGCCGTTGCGCCCCGCCTGCTTGGCCGCGTACATGGCCTGGTCAGCCTGTTGCACCAGCACAGCGGGTTCGCTGGCATCGTCCGGACCGATGGCAATGCCGATGCTGGCTGACACGGTCGCCAGCTGACCATCGAGGTCGAACGGCTGACCCAAGCTGGCCACGATGGCTTGCGCCACCCGCTCGGCATTGGACGGCCCGTCAAGTTCGGTGAGGATGACCGTGAACTCGTCACCCCCCAACCGCGCCACGGTGTCGGAAGCCCGTACACACGCCAGGATGCGGCGTGCAGCCTCGCGCAGCAACTGGTCACCCATGTGGTGCCCCAGGGTGTCGTTCACTTCCTTGAACCGATCCAGATCCAGGAAGAACACCGCCAGTTTGCCACCCGAGCGCTTGACCTTTTTCAGCTCGACATCGAGCCGGTCCTGGAACATGCGGCGGTTGGGCAGCAACGTCAAGAGGTCAAAGTTGGCCTGCTGCCACAGGCGCTCTTCTTTCTTCTTGTTTTCGGTCACGTCCGAGAACAGGGCCACGCGCCGAAGGGGCGAGCCGTCGTCGCTGTACAGCGTGTTGATGGTCAGCCACTCGACGAACAGTTCGCCGTTCTTGCGTCGGTTGGTGATTTCGCCCTGCCAACTGCCCTCGGCCTGCAAGGCTTCCCACATCAGGCGGTAAAAATCGGCATCGTGCATGCCCGATTGCAGCACTGAGGGCTTTTTGCCCACCACATCGTCGCGGCTGTAACCGGTCTGACGGGTGAATGCGGGGTTGACCTCCAGAATGGTGTTGGCCGCGTCGGTGATCATCAGCGCTTCGCTGCTGTGCTCCAAGACGAGGGCGGCCAGGCGCAACCGGTCCTGGACGATTTTCTGGTCGGTGATGTTGCGACCGGTACCGACCACACCAATGACCTCCCCTTTTTCGTTGCGGAAAGGTGCCTTGTTGACATCGAGCACCAGCATGCGTCCCCGCACATGGCCAAACTCCTCGAACTGACTGGGCTGTCCGTTCTCGAGGGTGATGGCATCGGAGTCCTGACACAACTCGCCGAAGGTGTGCCAGTCCCGGATGTAAGGGCGGCTGTTGCGCTCGCGCAGCGCGAAATACATGTCGTCCTTGCCAACCGGCTCCTCGGTGCTGATGGCCATGAGAAGCTGGTCGCAAATGGCGCGGTTGGCAAACAGGTAGCGCTTGTTCAGGTCTTTGGCCCAAATCATGTCGGGCACGTTGTCGCACAGCGAGCGCAGCATGGCAGCGGCGTGGCGCGCCTGCGCTTCGCTGGCCTGCAAGGCGGCTTCTGCGGCTTTTCGATCCTGGATGCTGCGTGCCGCACCACCCAAAACCGTGGGCTTGCCCTCCGCATCCCGGCGCACCACCGCCCCGCGCACGGTGATCCAGACCCATGTTTTGTCATGTCCCTGCATACGGTAGTCGAAACCAAACTTGGCGACAGTGTCCCGGATGGTGTCTCGGAACTGCTGTACAAACAGGTCCTTGTCGTCGGGATGCACCAAGGCTACCCAGTCCCGTACCTGGGTCGGCGCATAGCCAACAGCCATACTGAGAACAGAAAGGCTTTTTTCCTCGTAGCTGAGCACATCTGCCTGGATGTCGTATTCCCAGAACACCGTTTCAGACGCATCGATGGCCAGTTGCAGGCGCGCCTGGCTCGTTTCCAGCTCCAGCGTGCGCCGGGTAAGTTCATCCGCCATGCCCGTGGCCTGTTTCACCCTGTCACGGTAGCGGTCTGACACAAACTGCGCCGTGTAAGCCGTCAATACCAGCATCAGGGTTTGTATCAATGCAAACATGGCTGGTGTGGTTTGGGGCAGGTCGGGTATCCACCCCCATTCGGCACCCAGCACCATGCACCACAGCGCCACCACACTGATGCCCGTTGCCCAACGCCCCAGCCGAGGGCTGAACAAAAACCCGAGCAACATGACCAACATGGGCAGGGCAAAGAGCACCGGGGTCATCACCCCAGCCACCATGAAACCCAAGGCAAGGGTGACCACAAAGCCACCCACAGCCAGCACTTGCTTGGCGGCGACCACACCACGGCGGGCCATGACCCACCACGACACCACCGTCAGCACCATGCCACTGACCGGGCCGATGAGCCGGAAGGTTTGCTCGGGCACCTTCCAGACCAGCACACCCAGGAAAACCAGGCAGGCGACAAAAAGAGTGACCAATGCGCCGCGCATGAACTCGGGCGATGTGATCCAGTCCTCTTGAACTGGCCTGATGGTTGGCTGGCTCAATCCCGTCCCCGCTGAACTTGTGGTGTTATCAACACTAGGATGGTAGACCGGCATTGGCCAGTTGTGTTGCCTTTTGTCAAATCCCTGCCAGAAACCACAACAGATCAAACCGGTGAGCCGTCGGCCTGCGCATTGCCGGCCCGTACACCGGTCTGGAGCCAGGCCCGCAACACATCGGGGTCTTGGGTGGTGCGCAGCGCGTCAAACGCAGCCTGGGCCTGCGGGTAGCGCCGGCGCAACAGGTTGAGCCATTGCTTGAGCCGACCCGCTCGGTGACGACGCTCCACCCTCTGCTCGACGCGTTGCCAGAACGCCCACATCAGCCCCAGCAGCTCCGCCCAGGACACCTGCACCGGCATGCCCGTCACCACCGGACCATTGAACCCGCAGGCAGCTTCAGGCCTTGATTCATTAACCATAGCTGCAAACTCATTATTTGAAAGCGCTGCAGGCAAATTTTGATCAAAAATTTCGGCGCCAGCAGTTGTGCCGCGATACAGCCCTGGGCCCACAGCACCGCCACGCGCCACGGCCAGGCGGATGGCGCTTGCCAGGCCAGGGTCGGCCACCATGCCGCGCCCCAGCATCAGGCTGGTGCAGCCACTGGCCGCCTGCGCACGCAGGGCGTCTTCCACCGTCCAGATTTCGCCATTGGCCACCATGGGCAGCTTCACCTCGCGCTTCAAGTCGGCAATGCGCTCCCAGTACGCCGGTGGGCGATAGCCGTGTGCCTTGGTACGGGCATGCACCACGATTTCAGTGGCACCCGCCGCCTCGATGGCCAGGGCGTTGTCCTCCGCACGGTGGTCATCGTTGAAACCCAGACGCATCTTGGCCGACACCGGCACCTGCGCAGGCACAGCGCGACGCACAGCCGCCACGATGCGGTGCACCAGCTCAGGGTCATCGAGCAACGCCGAGCCGCCGCCGTGGCGGTTGACCACCTTGGCCGGGCAGCCGAAGTTCAGGTCTACGCCGTGCGAGCCCAATTCGGCCAATCGCGCAGCGTTTTCGGCCAGCAGCGTGGGGTCGGAGCCCAACAACTGACCCCGCACCGGCACGCCCGTCAGCGTGCGCCCGCCCGTCCGCAGCTCAGGCATCGTACGGATGAAGGCACGGGCAGGCAACAGCGTGTCGGTGATGCGGATGAACTCGCTCACACAGCGGTCGATGCCGCTGGGATGCGGCGCAGCACGAACCGCATCAGCCCCATCCGACTCATCCAAAGCTCCGGGCGGCTCGGCCCCGCTGCCAACCTCATCGCCCGGCACAGACAAATCAGGTTGAACGACAGGGACTGACGGCCATGAGGCCTGCCCGACGCGCGTCAGGGTGTCGCGCAGCGCATAGTCCAGCAGGCCCTCCATGGGCGCGAGCAACAGTTGCATGGTGGTCATGTCAGTGGGTGGCGATACCGCAGCCGGTCATCGATATAAGCTGCCAACCCAATTCAAGGCGTTTGCGAAATTCCCGATCACGCGAACCTCGATTTGGGCAGCATCCACCGTCCCGGTTGGCCAGGCAGCTCGATGAAGCCATAGTGCCAGTAAAACGAAGCGGCCACCTCGGTTTTGGCATCGACCACGATGGCGGCCACGGCCAGTGTCTGGCTGGCTGCCACCACGCGTTTGCAGGCGTCGGCCAACAAAATGCCCCCCAAGCCGGTGCCTTGCGCTTGCAAGCTCACTGCCAGGCGACCCAACAAAGCAACAGGTACAGGGTAACGGGGCATTTTTTTGCGCCATGCGTCAGGCAAGGTTTGCGCGGCCACGCTGGCTGCACTCAGGGTATAAAAGCCTTGCACCCGCTTGGGTTCATCCACGGGCCCCGCCACAAACACACGGGACACGCCGCGCCGGATGTCCTGCGTGGCGTAGCGCTGCAAATAGTCGTTCAAAGTAGGCTCGCCGCAATCGAAACCCGATGTTGACCATTCGGGTGCCAACGCATGAATGCAATACACCGTCAAAGCACCCGATCGCTGTGAGCCTGCATGGCGCGCTGCAACGCAGGGTTGGCCGTGGCAGGGGTATCGAGTGCGTCGAGAAAAGCGGCGAAGTCGTTCTCGGCCAGGGTGATGGCCTCGTGCGCCTGCACCACCGACTGAGCCTGCACCACCGCATGTCGCAGCACAAACTCCGACACACTCATGTGCGCATAGGCAGCGGCTTTGTCCAGCAACCGGCGCATGTCTTGGTCGCAACGGATGTGCAGGCGGGTGTCTTTGGCAAGGGTGGTCATGGCAGCGTCCTCTGTGTAGATGGCCATATTGTGCCGCAGGGTGCAATTTGTGCGCATTTGTGCGCCATTTGTACGCACAAAATCGTTAGCGGCAACCTGTGCGGGCCAGGCAACAGCTCACTCGGCAGAGGCAGCAGCGCCGTCGTCACCCCCGGCCTGCTTGCCACGTCGGTCGCGCTTGCCCGTGCGCTTTTTGGGTGGTTTGCGGGCTGCCTTTTTGGCATCACGCTCGGCATCGACCGCCAGTGCCTGGGCCTGCCAGGCTGCAAACTCATCGGGCAGCTCCAGTGTGATGCGGCCCAATGCGCCAGTGCGCAGGTCGGTGATGACCCGCTCGGCCGCCTTGTGCCAGTCCACATGGCCACCTTTGCCCACAGCCTGCACCTTGGCTGCAATGGCCTGCAACAGGTCTTCGTCTTTCAGGGCAGCCACCTCCTCCACGGGCTGCGCGAGCTTGTAGCGTGCTTTCAACAGCGGGGCATAGTGGGGCGCGGCGTAGTGCAGGAATTCCAACGCCACCTCGGGCTCGTCGTAGGCATTCTTGCCCACTGCGCCGCTGACCGCCAGGTTGAAGCCGCTTTGCACCACGTTGATGCGCGGCCACAGCATGCCGGGGGTGTCGTACAGGTAGAAGTCGTCGGCCAGCACAAAACGCTGCTCGTGACGGGTCACGCCAGCCTCGTCGCCGGTTTTGGCGGTCTTGCGGCCCACCAGGCTGTTGATGAGGGTGGATTTGCCCACATTGGGCACCCCGCCGATCAGCACGCGCATGGGCTTGACCATGCCGCCGCGCAGCGGGGCCAGTTCGAAGCAACTGTCACGCAGGCGCTGGATGGGCTTTTTTTCGCCCACGCCGGGGTTGGCACTGAGGGCGAAGGCCTGGGTGCCGGGCTGGGCGTTGTAGTGCGCCAGCCAGATGGCGGTGCGCTCGGGGTCGGCCAGGTCTTGCTTGTTCAGCACTTTGACGGTGGGTCGCCCGGCCGTCAGCTCGGCCAGCATGGGGTTGGCGCTCGACCCCGGCAGGCGGGCGTCAAGCAGTTCGATGAACACGTCGATGTCTTTCACCCGCGCCTCGATGGCTTTGCGGGTGAGGTTCATGTGGCCGGGGAACCACTGGATGGCCATGGATGCGATCTTTCAAAAAACAATAGCACCAAAACCATATCAGGAAAGCGTCAGAAGACTATCAAGACAAAATTCCTGGACAGAGGTGCCACACAGCACACCGAGTTTAGTGGGTGAACGCCCCGGGCGCGCTGCCTGCCCCGTTCAAGGAGGTGAAGGCAAATGCTCGCCCAGACGCTTCTCGGACACGTATTCCTGCCGGTACATCTCGAACGGCATCGAGTCGGCCTGTTCGATCGCGGTCTGAGCTGCAAAAGAGGCTTGGGCCTCGGCCTCGCACGCGGCCTGCTGTTCAGCCGTCCAGGGCAGGTCGAGCAGGTACTGGCGCGTGGCCATCGAGCGTTCGCGCACAAAACCGACAAACACCTGGTCTTCCCGCGCCTGAACAGCTGCCAGCACACGGGCTGACGGCGTGGTGTCAAGCTGTTTCAGGCGGCGGGTCATCGCAGCCAGCGCCTGGGTGTGGCTGTCTGCGGCATCGGTGGCCTGCCCATGGGCGGCATCCAGGCATGCAGCGACCGGGGCCATGGCCGCCAGCAACTCGGCACCCCAGTCAACCAGTGCGACCGGTTGCCCGCTGCGCATCAGCATCAGACCGGGCTCCCGCCCCTGGGACGCCGTCAGGTGCTGGTTGTGCGCCATCTCACGTACTTCGTCCGGGTGGTCGGGTGGGCTGGCTGACACCAGGCAGTGCAGCAGGAAAGTGTCAAGGAAGCGCAGCGTCTGCGCATCGATGCCGACGGGCTCGAAGGGATCGAGATCGAGCAGCCGCACTTCGACATACTCCACCCCCCGCTCGCGCAGGGCATGCAAAGGCCGTTCCCCCTGGAAGATGGTGCGCTTGGGGCGGATGGTGCCGTAGAACTCGTTTTCAATTTGCAGCAGCGTCGTGGCCAGTTGCAGATAGTCACCGCCCGGATTGCGGATGCCCAACGCTTCGTAAGCCGGCCAGGGCCGGGTCAGCGCGTCGTGCAGGCTGGCGGTGTAACTGTCCAGGCTGTTGTAGCTCACGCACAGCGAGGCCTGCGCATCGCTCTGGTAGCCCAGCCTGCCCATGCGCAACGAGGTGCCGTGCGGCATGTGGAGCGAGCCCGGCGTCAGCGGCTGCAGCGCATGCTCGCGCCCCGTCACAAACGAGCTGCACAAAGCCGGCGATGCGCCCAGCAGCACCAGCAGAAGAAAGGCGTGGCGACGGAAATTGCGGATGAGCGCAAAGTACTCGGCACTGGTCACACCCGGCAGCGACCAGTTGTAATGGATGCCCGAGATGGTCTGCATGCGCCGCCCGTAGCGGTGGCCCAGCCCCATGCGGTACACACTTTTGGCACGGCCCACGTTGGAACTGCCGTAGCGCCCCAGCGGAATGGTTTCGTCAGTGGGCAGGCCGCACGGCATGCTGGACACCCACATCATTTCGTCACCCTGGCTGCTGAGCACGCGCTGGGTGAACTGATGGATGTGCGTCAGCTCCTGCAAACACGCTTCCACGCTGGCGTGCACGCCCGTGATGAGCTCGAGCTGGCTCTCGCTGTAATCGGTGGTGATGTGGGGGTGCGTCAGGGCAGAGCCCAGGGCAGTCGGGTGAGGCGTGAGCGCCAACTGCCCGTCCGGACGGGCGCGCAGGCTTTCTTTTTCGATGCCGCGACGCATGCCCAACAGGCGATCGGCAGGATACTGCCCTTGCCAGGCACCCGGGTCGGTGATGTGTAGATTTGACATGGCCTGAACTTACCATGCATCGATGAAACCAGCCGTCACCTCTGTCGGATGGCCTGTGCAGCCCACCGGCAGAAGCCCACCGGATGCCCGCAAATACCGTGAAATGCCCCCAGACGGCCAACACCCTTACACTGCTGCGCGTTCGATTTCACCCACCTGACCGGAGCACCCGACATGACACACACCCACACGCCCGCCTTGGCCCGCCATGCAACGAAAGCTGCCATGCTGCTGTCGGCAGCGCTGCTGGCATCACAGGCCACGGCCCAATCCACCACCCCCCAGGTCGAAACGCTGTCCAACGGCGTGAAAATCGAGCACACCCGTATGGGCACTGGCCCGCAGCCCAACGCCAAAGACACCGTGAAGGTGCACTACCGTGGCACCCTGGCCGACGGCAAAGAGTTTGACAGCTCGTACAAACGCAACGCACCGGCCACGTTTCCGCTGTACCGCGTGATCCCGTGCTGGACCGAAGGCGTGCAGAAAATCAAGGTCGGCGGCAAAGCCACCCTCACCTGCCCACCCGCCAGTGCCTACGGCGAGCGCGGTGCCCCCGGTGCGGTCCCGCCCAATGCCACGCTCACGTTTGAAGTGGAACTGCTCTCCATCGGCGGTTGAGCTTTGCACGGCACTGGCACACCCTGGCAGCGCCTTGCCATCCCTGTTACGCCGGTCTTGCGGGTCGCCCACCGCCCTGTCCAACCTGACGCCACGCCCCCTGCATGACAAACCAGCAGCCTGAGCCGCTGTTTCACCCGGCAAAGGTGGACGGCACCGCGCCGGGTCGGCCGGACTGTTTTGACGCCTGGGTTGGCCAGCCCCTGCTTGCCTCGATGGAGGCAGGTGGCATCGACTGGCCCAGCTCCTGTCGCAACGGCACGTGCAGGACTTGTCTGGCAAAGGTGCTGGAGGGCGAGGTGTGCCACACCATCGCCTGGCCGGGGCTGAGCGCCGAAGAACGGGCCGCGGGCTATGCCCTGCCCTGCGTGGCCGAACCGCTGGGCCCGGTTCGCCTGGCACCACCCGACTGAGCCGGACAAGACGCTTGCACCGCTGCCGGGCGGGGGCGACCGGGCAGACGACAGGCCGTCGTGCTGGTGACAGCGGCTGGACGCATAATGTGCTGACTGTCACCCCCAACCGACCACCCGCCATGAAGAAAAGCTCCGAAGAGCCCGATTTCGGCGCAACCGGCCAGTTTGAACTGACCGGTGTCTATTTTGTAGACAAGAAGGCCGATGCCGCGTTTGCCACCACGCTGGGCATGGACCGCATCAAGACCCTGTTGCTGCTGGGTGCCGGACACGCACATCTGCAGGTGCTGACGCAACTGGCCGCCAACCGCCGTTCGGACCTGGATGTCACGCTGGTCACGCCCTGGTCTTACCAGACGTACAGCAGCATGACACCGGGTTTTGTGGCAGGGCACTACCCGCTGGAAGACTGCCAGATCGACCTCCAACCATTGATCCGTGAAGCCGGGGCCCGCTGGATCAGCGCACGCTGCACCGGGCTGGATGCGAACACCCAGTCCATCATGCTCGACTACGGCGGCAGCAGCCCTGGGGTGGATCTGCACAAGACGGGCATCAGCACCAACCGGCCAGCCATGATGACCTACGATTTCCTGAGCATCGACACCGGCTCGGTCATGGAAAAGCGCACGCTGGACAAAGCCATTCCTGGTGCGTTCGAACATGCCATCCTGGTGCGACCGCTAGAGCAGTTTGTCAACCGGTGGTCGCAGTTGCTCAACAAGGCCAAAGCCCATCCGGACAGTCCGCTTCGCATCAACATGATTGGTGGCGGCGTGTCCGGGGTCGAACTGGTGCTTGCCATGCACCAGGGTTTGCAGGCCGCAGGCCTTCGGGCCCAGTTCAGTCTGGTGGCTGGCGGCCCGGTGCTGGCCGCCGATTTTCCCAAGGGCACGCAAAAGCGCCTGGCCCAGCAACTGCGCAACCGGCAGATCGAGGTGCACAGCAACCGTTGCACCCGCGTGCATGCGGACCGCATCGAACTGGACGACGGGCGCTCGCTGCCCAGCGAGTACACCTTTCTGGCCACCGGTTCGGCTGCGCCCGAATGGCTGCAGCACAGCGGCCTGGCACAGGATGCCGAAGGCTATGCGCAGGTCAACGCCCACTTGCAAAGCACGTCGCACAAAAACGTGTTCGCCGCCGGCGATGTGGCCAGCCGGGTGGACCGCCCGCAGAACAAAAACGGCAACCGGGCCAAACAGGCAGGTGCCGATCTGGCGCTCAACCTGCTGGCCTCGCTGACCAACCAGCCGCTGAACGCACACAACCCTTCGCAGCACGGCGTCAGCTTCATCAGTTGCGGCGACCGAACCGCCATCGCCAACTGGGGCGGCATGAGTGCCGAAGGGGCCTGGGCCTGGCGCTGGAAAGACAAAACAGACCGGGAGTTCATGGCCCGCTTCCGCCGCGGCTGACCCGTAGCTGACCCGCGCCTGGCCGCCATCCCTCAGTTACCCCCTCAGCCACCCCTCACGATGGCCTGACAACGGGCAGCTGAACGCATTCAGTCCACCCACAGGCGCGTGGCACCGTCCGGTGGGGCGGCCACCACTTCACCGATGTCTGTCGCACGGTCGAATCCGTGCGCGGCAAAGACCTCCAACACACCGGCCACAGCCTCTGGCGCGCAGGAGACCAGCAGGCCGCCGCTGGTTTGCGGATCGGTCAGCAAGGCGCGGTCCACATCCGTCAGGCTGGCCGACAGGCTTACCTCACGGCCGTAGGCCGTCCAGTTGCGCCCGCTCGCGCCGGTGACCATGCCTTGGCCCGCCCACTCGCGCACACCTTGCAACAGGGGCACCCGCGCCATGTTCAGGCGCACTGCGCAACCGGCACCTCTGGCCAGCTCCAGCGCGTGACCCGCCAGGCCGAAGCCGGTCACATCGGTCAGCGCGTGGACACCGGGCAGGACCGCCAACTGAGGCCCCGGACGGTTGAGCTTCGTGGTGTTGGCAATCATCTGGGCGTGGCCGGCATCGTCCAGCGCCTGTTTTTTCAGGGCTGCCGACAGCACGCCCACGCCCAACGGCTTGCCCAGCACCAACCGGTCACCCACACGCGCATCGGCGTTGCGCTTGACACGGGACGGATGCACCAGGCCCATGACCACCAGGCCGTAGATGGGTTCCACCGAATCGATGGTGTGCCCCCCGGCAATGGGTATGCCTGCTTCGCGGCAGATGCTTTGCCCACCCGACAGAATGCGACCGATGGTTTCCACGCTCAGCACGCCGATGGGCATGCCCACCAGCGCCAGCGCCAGAATGGGCGTACCCCCCATGGCATACACGTCGGAAATCGCATTGGTGGCAGCAATGCGGCCAAAGTCATACGGGTCGTCGACGATGGGCATGAAGAAATCCGTGGTGGCAATCAGCGCCTGCTCATCGTTCAGTTTGTACACAGCCGCATCGTCCGCCGTTTCAATGCCCACCAGCAGTTCAGGTGGCACGGGGCTGCCCGGCAGGTTTTTCAGGATGTCGCTCAGCACACCCGGTGCAATCTTGCAACCACAGCCCCCACCGTGGGAGAGGGACGTCAGGCGAGGCTCGGCGGCAGAAACAGATGATGCGGTACCAACAGGATGTGTCATGGCAACAAATGGAAAGTGAGTTTGAGTCATTGTGCGACATCTGACTCGTCAGCGCCCCCGCCTCGGGGGTACGATGCACTTATGTCCACACCCGTACACCTGCAAACCGTGACCGGCACCCCATCGACACTGGGGCGCTTCGAGCTGAAAAAGCTGCTGGGCCGGGGGGCACAGGCCGCCGTGTGGTTGGCCCACGACCCCCTGTTGCAGCGTGATGTGGCGCTCAAGTTGTTGCATTCACCCGCTGACGGCAGCCTGCCACCCGAAGCGCAACAGTGGCTCATGGAGGCCCGCAACCTGAGCCGATTGACCCATCCGCACATCGTCACGCTGTTCGAAGCGGACGTGTACGACAACCGCCCCGGCCTGGTACTGGAATACGTGCCGGGCCCATCACTGGCGCAGCAACTCAAGACTGGCGGTGCGCTGGCACCCAGTCGGGCGGTGGCCGTCATGACCGAGGTGCTGGCAGCCCTCGAGGCCGCACACCGGCAAGGGGTGGTGCACCGAGACCTCAAGCCGGCCAACATTCTGCTGGGCGAGCAAGGCCATGCCAAGGTGACCGATTTCGGCCTGGCGCTGCGCGTGGACGGCACACCATCCGGTCAACTGGCACAAGCCATGCCCGGCGTGACCGGGACACCAGGCTACCTCTCGCCGGAAAGCGCCAGGGGGCAGCCACCACGTCCGGTCAGCGACGTGTTCAGCGCGGGCCTGGTACTGGCCGAAATGCTGCTGGGCCGACCGTTGGTGGCCGAATCAGACCCCTACCGCGCCATCTACCGGGTGGCCCATGAAGACCTGGTGCTGCCCCTGGACCCTGCCCATCCGGTGGACGACAACCTGCGGGCACTGGTGCACCGCGCCCTGGCACGCGACCCCGAAATGCGGTTTGCTTCCGCAGCCGACATGGCCGAAGCACTCCACCGCTGGATTGAAACGCCCGAAGATCCTGTGCCAGGCGGCACATCCGACTCGCCCACCAACGCCACGCTGGATTTCCTGCTGCGGCGCATGCGGCGCACCACCGATTTCCCGGCCATGTCGGAGCAGATCCTGCGGGTTCAAAACCTCGCTGCCTCCGAGAACGAAAACATCAACAGCCTGACCAACGAAATCCTCAAGGACGTGGCGTTGACCAACAAGGTGCTGCGCATCGTCAACTCCGCGCACTTCAGCCACGTGGGGGCTGGCCACATCAACACGGTGTCGCGCGCGGTCAGCCTGATCGGTTTCACGGGCATCCGCAACGTTGCCATGAGCCTGGTGCTGCTCGACCACATGGAAAACAAAGCGCACGCGGCGCAACTCAAAGGGGAATACTTGCGCGCGCTGCTGGCGGCGTCGCTTGCAACCGACCTGCGGCCCCCAAACTTGCGCGAGGGTGAAGAGGTTTTTCTGGGTGCGCTCTTCCAGAACCTGGGGCGCATGCTCACTGAGTTCTACCTGCCGGACGAAGCCACCCAGGTGCGCCAGGCCATGGCCGGGCCCCATCACCCGAACGAGGAGAGCGCATCCAAAACCGTGCTCGGCATCACCTACGAAACGCTGGGTCAGAGCGTGGGCAAAGCGTGGGGGCTGCCCGACAGCATGCTCAGGCTCATGCGCAAGGTGGCCACTGTGCCGCCGTCCCGCCCACCGGCCGACCCGACCGAGCGCATGCACTGGGTCGCCGGTGCTGCCAACGACCTGGCCGATGTGTTTCTGCACACGCCCGAGGAACAACTGCCAGCTACCCTTCGCAAAACAGCTGCCCGCTATGCCGCTGTGCTGGGCCAGCCCACCGATGCTCTGGAGCACCTGGCCGTCGCAGCGCGGGACAAGCTGGCCACCACGGCCGACGCCATCGGGTTGCGGGTGGCCCGTCAGTCACCGGCGGCCAGGCTGATTCACCCCGTCGCTGCACAGCCCGAATCCGTCGAAAACGTGGTACCGGGTGCCACCGCGCTGACAGCCACAACCGTTCCACCGACTGCCGCCAAAGGCGGCGCACCCGGCATGGCGAACGGGCAAGCCGATGCCTCAGTAACCCGCAGCCCTGACACCGACCAGACAGCCGCGCTGCTGGCACAAGGCATTCAGGATGTCAGCAACGCGCTGATGGCAGACCATATCAACCTGAATGACGTGCTGCGCATGATTCTCGAATCCATGTACCGCGCCATGGGCTTCCGCATGGTGGTGCTGTGCCTGAAGGATGCCCGCACCGGCCAACTGCAGGGGCGCCTTGGCCTGGGCGATGGCGGTACCGAGGCATCACGCCTGTTCAAAGTCGGCCTGAACGAGCCCCACAACCTGTTTGCTCTGGTGGCCAGCAAGGGCATCGACACCCTCATACACGACACATCGGAAGCGAAAGTCACGCAAAACCTGCCCGACTGGTATCGGCAGCGCATCGGCGCTGGCGCGTTCGTGCTGCTGCCACTGCAGTTCAAGAGCTCGACCTTGGGCCTGGTCTATGCCGACAAAGCCCAAGCCGAGAGCATTCTGCTGGACGACAAGGGTCTGTCGCTGCTCAAGACCCTGCGCAACCAGGCGGTGATGGCGTTCAGACAAGCGCAGCGCGGTTGATGCAATTTGATTATTTTGATTGCGTCAATATCAATAAATAAAAGCGACAGAGGCCATTCATGACCGAAAATTCAGACCCGCACTCAGCAGCCGTCACCCAGCCACCCCATCCGGTGGCGCTGGTCACCGGCGCTGCACGTGGCATCGGCATGGCGATTGCTACGCATTTTTTGCAAACAGGCTACCGTGTCGCCCTGCTTGATTGGGACGGACCCGGCCTGCAAACCACCACCCGTCAACTGTCTGCCATGGGAGAGGTGCTGGCACTGGAAGCCGACGTGGGCCAGCCCGATGCCGTTGCTACAGCGGTCGGGCAAATCAGCAACACCTGGGGGCGGCTGGATGCGCTGGTGAACAACGCCGGTGTGGCGGTGTTCAAGCCCATTGGCGACACCACGTTTGCAGACTGGCAAGCCGTGATGGCCAGCAACCTGAACGGCCCCTTCCTGTGCACGCAAGCTTGCGTGCCCTTGATGCTGGCCAGCGGCGGCGGCGCGGTGGTCAACATTGCCTCCATCTCGGGCCTGCGCGCCAGCACGCTCCGTGTGGCTTACGGCACCAGCAAGGCAGCCTTGATTCACCTGACGAAACAACAAGCCGTTGAACTGGGAAATGCAGGCATTCGCGTCAACGCCGTGGCACCAGGCCCTGTCGACACCGCCATGGCAAAGCTGGTGCACACACCCGCCATCCGCGCCGATTACCACGACACCATTCCTTTGAACCGCTACGGCACACCCGAAGAAATTGCCGCAGTGGTGGGATTTCTGTGCAGCCCGGCAGCAAGCTACATCAACGGCCAGGTGCTGGCAGTGGACGGCGGTTTCGACGCAGCTGGCGTGGGGCTGCCCACGCTGCGACGCAACCCTTGAGCCACCCGCCCGCATGAATGCCCTGCCGGACACCCTTCAGACAGGGGCAACTGCCCGACGGCTCACACCGGCCCTGCGCCTGGTGGACTCGGTGGCCGAACTGACCGCTGATGATGTGGGCTGCATCGCCATCACCGCCTCGCACGGCGGACTGAGCGCAGGACGCTACGCACTGGCGGTGCGACCGGCACTCACCGTGTTCAACGATGCGGGCGTAGGGTTGGCCCAGGCCGGCATTGCCGCGCTGCCCATGCTAGACGAAGCCGGTCTGGCGGCCTGCACCGTGGCGCACACCTCGGCCTGCATCGGCCAGGCGCAGAGCACCTGGGCCACCGGCGTCATCAGCCACGTCAACGCCAAAGCCCTGGCCTTGGGGCTGTGCCCCGAGCAAGCGCTGCAAACCCAGGTGACGGACTGGCTGGCACGCCAGGTTCAGACTGACACCTGACGGATATCAGGTGTCGGGTCGCTGCCGAAAGCGTCCGACAGAAAGTAAGCCACCAGGCGCTGGGCGGCATCGTCGGCTGCGGTGAGTTGGCCGTCCTGCTTCATGGCGACAAAGCGCGCATGCATCGGAAAGTCGGCAGCGCTGGCCGCCCGGATGTCGGCTTGCATGTCGGTGTCGATGACACCGGGTGCCACGCTGGCCACACGCAAACCGGGCACCGCATCGAGCTGGGTGGCACGCGCATGCATGTCCAGTGCCGCTTTGGTAGCGCAATAGGTGCTCCAGCCCGGATACGGGTTGCGTGCCGCGCCGCTGGACACGTGGGCCACACGCCGGTCTGCCCGGCCCCGTGTGGCGGCCACAAACGCATCCGTCAGCACCAAGGGGGTGGTCACGTTCAGGGCAATCGCACGCGCCAGCGGCCCCAGGCCCACCTGCCCGGACGTTCCCGGCTGCAAGCCGCCCGCCGCACCGATGGGTGCCACCGTACCGGCGTTGTTGACCAGCAGGGTGTGTTCGGCACCCGCCAGCCAGGAGCCCAGCCTGCCACTTGCCAACCAGGCTTCGACCGCCGACACATCGGACAGGTCCAGCGCCACCTCGGTCAACTGCGCAGCCTGTTGGCCGGGCACACCCGTCAGGGCCTGGCGCGACAGCCCCAATACCGAGATACCCCGGGCCAGCAACGCCCGCGCCAGCGCGGCCCCCAAGCCCCGACTGTGCCCCGTCAGCACCACGCGCCAGTTCGCAACGTTCATGTTTTGCTCGCTTTCATCAGACGTGCCCCACCAAGTGATGGCGGTGACTGTACCCAAACCGGACGATGATCTCGGCCACACGAAGCCAGACCACACGCCAGCAACACGGGTTCCCATGACTGGGATTGATATTCATCACTAAAATACGAAGTTATATTCATAAATATTCCTATTTTTTGGAATTTAAATGAACCGTACAGTTCAAACCGTACTCCCTGCCAGGAGGCCAATCAGAGTCTTTCCTGACTGTCAGGGAACTCTGGCGTTAGCACTCACTCCAATAGAGTGCTAACATTTCACGTGTTCCATGGAACACAGAAAGCAGACGACACATGACAACCCTTGCCCCCACACATGCCCTCTCGGTAGCCAACCCGTGGTCGCTGGTGCCGCCGCTGGGTCATCTGGATGCCTACATTTCGGCGGTCAACCGCCTGCCCTTGCTCACGCCCGAAGAGGAGCAGCGTTACGCACGTCAACTGCGCGACACCAACGACCTGGATGCCGCCGGCAAGTTGGTGATGTCCCACCTGCGCCTGGTCGTGTCCATTTCCCGCCAGTACCTGGGTTACGGTCTGCCGCACGGCGACCTCATTCAAGAGGGCAACGTGGGCCTGATGAAGGCCGTCAAGCGCTTCGACCCTGACCAGGGCGTGCGCCTGGTGAGCTACGCCATGCACTGGATCAAAGCCGAGATCCACGAATACATCCTGAAGAACTGGCGCATGGTCAAGGTGGCCACCACCAAGGCGCAGCGCAAACTGTTCTTCAACCTGCGCAGCATGAAGCAAGGCTTCAAAGCCGATGCCGCTGCCGAAGACGAAGACACCCACCGCGACACGCTGAACGAGCGCGAAATCGACGTGGTGGCGCGCCAGCTGAACGTCAAGCGCGAAGAGGTGATCGAGATGGAAACCCGCATGGCCGGTGGCGATGTGGTACTCGACCCCTCTCCTGGCGACGACGGCGAGGAAGCCTACGGCCCGATTGCCTACCTGGCCGATGCCAGCCACGAACCCACCGCAGTGCTGGAAGCCCGCCGCCGTGACGTGCTGGCCTCTGACGGTGTGGCCCACGCCATGGCCACGCTGGACGACCGCTCGCGCCGCATCGTGACCGAGCGCTGGCTGAAGGTCAACGACGACGGCAGCGGTGGCATGACGCTGCACGAACTGGCTGCCGAATACGGCGTGAGCGCCGAGCGCATCCGCCAGATCGAAGTCGCTGCGATGAAAAAAATGCGCAAGAGCCTGGCCGAGTTCGCCTGACCCCTGCCCGCTTGGCGCCAAATACAAAGCCGCTGGGGCGTGAGCCCGCAGCGGCTTTTTTATTGGTTTTATTGACATCCAGCGCTTGTGTAACGGCGGATGTTTGCTACAGACTCAAGCTTCGCGTCGCAACGCCGGGAACAGAATCACGTCGCGGATGCTGGGGCTGTCGGTCAGCAACATCATCAGCCGGTCGATGCCGATGCCGCAACCACCGGCAGGTGGCATGCCGTATTCCAGTGCACGCACGAAGTCGTGGTCAAAGAACATGGCCTCGTCATCGCCACCATCCTTGGCGGCCACCTGGGCGTGGAAACGGGCGGCCTGGTCTTCGGCATCGTTCAACTCGCTGAAACCGTTGCCGAACTCGCGGCCGGTGATGTACAGCTCGAACCGTTCGGTCACCTCGGGCCGGGTGTCTGAAGCACGTGCGAGCGGAGAAATCTCGGTCGGGTGCTCGCAGATGAACGTGGGGTTCCACAGCTTTTCTTCGACCGTTTCTTCAAAGTACAGCACCTGCAGGCTGGCCAGCGTGCGGCCGGACAGTTTGTCTTTCTCCTCGCTCATGCCCAGCTTCTTCAGGGCGTTGATGAGCCACTCGCGGTCGTCCACAGCGGGCACACCATGGGCACCCAGATCATTGCCGGCAGCGGTGTGCTTGATGATCGCTTCGCGGATGGTCAGACGCTCGAACGGCTGGCTCAAGTCAACCGCCTCGCCCGCATACGTCAACTGCAGCGTGCCGGCTGCTTTCATGGCAGCGTCGCGCACCAGTTGTTCGGTAAAGTCCATCAGGTCCTGGTAGTTCCAGTACGCAGCATAGAACTCCATCATCGTAAATTCAGGGTTGTGGCGGACGCTGATGCCCTCGTTACGGAAGTTGCGGTTGATTTCAAACACGCGCTCGAAACCGCCGACCAGCAGGCGCTTCAGGTACAGCTCGGGCGCGATGCGCAGATACATCTCCTGGTCCAGCGCGTTGTGGTGCGTCTCGAACGGCTTGGCATTGGCCCCCCCGGGAATGGGGTGCAGCATGGGGGTTTCCACCTCCAGGAAGCCGTGCTGCACCATGAACTCGCGGATGCCGCTGACCGCTTTGCTGCGCGCCATGAAGCGCTTGCGGGCGCTTTCATCGGTCATCAAATCCACATAACGCTGGCGGTACTTGATTTCCTGGTCGTGCACACCGTGGAATTTGTCGGGCAACGGGCGCAGGCTCTTGGTCAGCAGGCGGATCCGTGTGGCGTGGATAGACAACTCGCCAGTTTTGGTCTTGAACACCACACCTTCGGCCGCCACGATGTCGCCCAGGTCCCAGTGTTTGAACGCGGCATGCACGTCTTCACCCACGCTGTCGTTGTTCAGGTAGATCTGAATGCGACCACCGCTGGGCCCGAACGACGAGTCCTGCAGCGTGGCAAAGCTGGCCTTGCCCATCACCCGTTTGAGCATCATGCGACCCGCCACACTGGCGGTGGCTGCCATGGGTTCCAGCGCTTCTTTGGAGAACCCATCGAATTTCTCGAACAACGCCTCGGCCCGATCCAGCGGCTTGAAGTCGTTGGGGAACGCCACGCCGCCATCCTGTTTCACCTTCTCACGGATGGCCTTGAGTTTTTCGCGACGCTCGGCAATGAGCTGGTTGTCGTCAAAGGCCTCGGAATGGTGAGGGTGTGCAGCAGGTGCGGTCGTGGTGTGTGAAGTCATGATGGGGAATGAAAAAAGGGTTGCGCTTTGTGGGCGCAACCCCGCATTTTAAGTTTGTACGGTAACGGACTTACTCGCCCAGGTAGGCCGCGCGGACTTTGGGGTCGTCCAGCATCTGCTTGGCATCACCGGTCATGGTGATGAGGCCGGAGTCCATCACATAGCCACGGTCGGCAATTTTCAGAGCACGGCTGGCGTTCTGTTCCACCAGCAGGATGGTCACGCCCTGTGCGTACACGTCGCGCACCACCTCGAAAATCTTGTCGACCATGATGGGCGACAGCCCCATGGACGGCTCATCGAGCAGCAGTACTTTGGGGCGGCTCATGAGCGCACGGGCCATGGCCAGCATCTGCTGTTCGCCACCCGACATGGTGCCGGCCAGCTGGTCTTTGCGCTCACGCAGACGCGGGAAGATGCCAAACATCTTTTCCATGTCGGCGGCAATGCCGTCGTTGTCGTTGCGGGTGAAGGCACCGATCTGCAGGTTCTCGGTGATGGTCATGCGGGTGAACACCCCACGCCCTTCCGGCACCATCGCCAGGCCTTCCTTGACCAGATCCCAGGCACCCTTGCCCTTGATGCTTTTTCCCAGGTATTCGATGTCGCCTTCGCCAAACGGCAAAGTGCCGGTGATGGCCTTCATGGTCGTCGTTTTGCCCGCCCCGTTGGAGCCGATGAGGGTGACCAGCTCACCCTCATGCACTTCCAGGTCGGCACCCTTGACGGCCTTGATGCCGCCGTAACTGACTTTCAGGCCCTTGACTTTGAGCAGTGTGTTTGCCATGTGCTGTTCTTTCTTGCGTCAAAGGGAATGTCAGTGGCCACCGGTGCCCAGGTAGGCTTCGATGACTTTTTCGTTTCGCTGCACTTCGGCAGGCGTGCCGCTGACCAGCGGTTTGCCGTAGTCGAGCACCGTGACGCGGTCGCACAGGCCCATCACCAGTTTCACATCGTGCTCGATGAGCAAAATGGTGCGGTTGTCGTTGCGGATGCGGTCGATCAGTTCGCGCAGTTGCACCTTTTCGGTGGCATTCATGCCGGCAGCAGGCTCGTCCAGCGCGATGAGCTGCGGGTCGGTGGCCAGTGCACGGGCAATCTCCAGACGGCGCTGGTCGCCGTAACTCAGCGTGCGGGCCTTGTAGTCGGCATATTTGCCAATGCCCACATAGTCCAGCAGTTCCTGTGCGCGCTTGGCAATGGCCGCTTCTTCCGCCTTGAAAGACGGCGTGCGGAAAATCGCGCCCAGCAGGCCCGAATGGGTGCGCACGTGGCGGCCCACCATCACGTTTTCGAGTGCCGTCATTTCGGCAAACAGACGGATGTTCTGGAACGTGCGGGCAATGCCTGCCTTGGCCACTTCGTGCACCGCAGTGGGGGTGTAGGGCTTGCCAGCCAACTCGAAGGTGCCGCTGTCTGGTGTATACAAACCTGTCAGCACGTTGAAAAAAGTCGTCTTGCCAGCACCGTTGGGGCCGATCAGGCCATAGACCTGACCGCGCTGGATGGTGACGGCCACGTCGCTGAGGGCCTGCAAGCCGCCAAAGCGCTTGGACACGCCCGAGACGTTCAGCACGGTGTCGTGGTTCACGGCGTTCATGCTGCTTCTCCTTTCGACAGGGACTTGCCGTGCTCGGGCGCAGGCCACAGGCCGCGCGGCCGCAACAGCATGACCACGATCATGGCCAGGGCAATCAGCAACTGGCGCAGGATTTCAGGCGCCAGACGGCCATCGGTCAGGGCGTGCAACGGACCGGCCATGTGGCGCAGCAGTTCGGGCAAGGCAGCCAGCAACAGGGCACCCAGAATCACCCCGGGAATGTGCCCCAAGCCACCCAGCGTAACCATGGCCACGATCATGACCGACTCCATCAGGCTGAACGATTCGGGCGACACAAAGCCCTGGAAGCTGGCAAACATGACACCCGAGATCCCCCCGAACGAAGCACCCATGCCGAACGCCATGAGTTTGAGGTTGCGGGTGTTCAGGCCCATGGCCTTGGCGGCAATCTCGTCTTCACGGATGGCCATCCACGCGCGTCCGATGCGCGACTGCTCCAGCCGCTGCGACACCACGATGATGACCAGCACCAGGAACAGGAACATGTAGTAGTACAGGCTGACCGACTCGAACGTGATGCCAAATATGGTCTGCCGCTGCCCCAGACTGATGCCGAACACCGTGACCGGGTCGATCTGCATCAGGCCTTTGGGACCGTTGGTGATGTTGATGGGGCGGTCCAGGTTCAGCATGAAGATCCGGATGATTTCGCCAAAACCCAGCGTCACAATGGCCAGGTAGTCGCCACGCAGCTTCAGCGTGGGTGCACCCAGCAACATACCCACCACACCGGCCAGCAGGCCCGCCCCGATCAGCACCACCCAGATGCTGAGGTGGATGCCATTGGGAAACGCCGCCTTGACCGCTGGAAACACTTCGGCCAGATGTGGCGATGCCAGCAAACCCATCAGGTAGGCGCCCACGGCAAAAAACGCGACGTAGCCCAAGTCCAGCAGACCGGCAAAGCCGACGATGATGTTCAGGCCCAGGGCCAGCATGACGTACAGCAACGCCATGTCGATGATGCGCACCCAGGCATTGCCGAAAGGCTGCAGCAGCAGAGGCAGCACCAGCAGACCGATGCCACAGAGCACAAACGCAATCAGCTTGCCTTGTTTGGATTCAAACATGTGTGTTCTCCTTGTGCGTCAGGCGCGGTCAGCCACACGTTCGCCCAGCAAGCCCGAAGGCCGCAGCGTCAGCACGATGATGAGCACGATGAAGGCAAAAATGTCGGTGTACTGGCTGCCCAGGAAACCACCCGTCAGCGCACCGAGGTAACCCGCGCCGATGCCCTCGATCAGCCCCAGCGCCAGACCACCCACCACGGCACCGCCCAGGTTGCCGATGCCGCCGAACACAGCAGCCGTGAAAGCTTTCAGCCCGGGCATGAAACCCATGGAGTGCTGTACCGTGCCATAGTTGGCCGCCCACATCACACCGGCCAGCGCCGCCAGGCAGGCACCGATGATGAACGTGGCAGAGATGACCACGTCAGGCTTGATGCCCATCAGGCCCGCAACACGGGGGTTCTCGGCCGTGGCACGCATGGCACGCCCCAGCTTGGTGCGGTTGACCAGATACATCAGGCCCGCCAAGGTCACAGCGGTGGCCGCCAGGATGAACAACTGCGTGACTGAAATGACCGCCCCGGCGATTTCATACGGCTCGCGCGACAGCACGGACGGATACGACTTGGGGTTGGGCTTCCAGATGATCATGGCAAAGGTCTGCAGCAGCAGCGACATGCCGATGGCCGTGATGAGCGGTGCCAACCTGGGCGAATTTCGCAACGGTCGGTACGCCAGTTTCTCGATGGTGAAGTTCAGTATCGAACACACCACCATGGCGATCAGAATGGCCAGTATCAGGATGACCCAGCCCGGTGTGCCGGGCATGCCGTCCTGCATGGTGATGATGATGGACCAACTGGTCAGCGCACCCACCATCAGCACATCGCCGTGGGCGAAGTTGATCAAGCCGATGATGCCGTACACCATGGTGTAGCCGAGGGCCACCAGTGCGTACATGCTGCCCAGCACCAGACCGTTGATGATCTGCTGAAGCAAGATATCCATATTGTGTTTCTCCGTTGTTGGGCACTCAGCCAGCACAGCCCAGGGTTGGCACAAGCTAGCAAAAAACCCGCCAGGTCGCTTCCTGTTGGGAAACAACCTGCGGGTTGGACGCGGATTGTAGCCACTGACCCGAGCCCAAACCAGCTTGTTTTGGCGCGAACAGGCGGGGTTTTCCCTTGCCTGCCTTCACTGTTTGCATGTGTTTTGACTTGCATCAACCGGACAGCGGCTGCATCAGTCAGCCTTATTGTTCAACCGTTTGAGCTCTCTCAGCTTATCTGCAATGCGGATTTCCAGCCCCCGCTCCACCGGGCGGTAGAACTCGGGTTGGGGCATGCCGTCGGGCACGTAGCGCTCACCGGCCGCAAACGCGCCGGGCTCGTCATGCGCGTAGCGGTAGCCTTTGCCGTGGTCGAGTGTCTTCATCAACTGGGTGGGGGCATTGCGCAGGTGCAGCGGCACCGGCCGGCTGCCGTCGCGCTTCACGAAAGCCTGTGCCTCTTTGTAGGCCGTGTACACCGCGTTCGACTTCGGTGCAACCGCCAAGTACACCACACACTGCGCCAGCGTCAGTTCGCCTTCCGGCGAGCCCAGCCGTTCGTAGACCTCGGCCGCATCCAGCGCCAGCCGCAGGGCCCGGGGGTCGGCCAGACCGATGTCTTCGCTGGCCATGCGAACCAGGCGGCGCGACAGGTAACGCGGATCGGCACCGGCATCGAGCATGCGAACCAGCCAGTACAGCGCAGCATCGGGGTCAGAGCCGCGAACCGACTTGTGCAGGGCCGAAATGGTGTCGTAAAACGCATCGCCTCCCTTGTCGAAGCGGCGCAGGCGCTCGCCCAGCACCCGCTGGAGCCAGGCCACGGTCACCGGCTCGACCTGCTCGCTGCGGGCGGCCACACCCAGCGTCTCCAGCGTGTTCAGCAGGCGGCGGGCATCGCCATCGGCATAGGCCACGAGGACATCAACCGCATCGCTTTTCGCAGCAGGAAATGCTTTTAGAGAAAGCGCTGAAGCCATAATTTGCTTCAAATCTTCGGCGTCCAGGGGCTTGAGCACGTACACGGCCGCGCGCGACAGCAGTGCAGAGTTGACCTCGAACGACGGGTTTTCAGTCGTGGCCCCGATGAAGGTGAACAGCCCGCTTTCCACATGAGGCAAGAACGCATCCTGCTGGCTCTTGTTGAAGCGGTGCACCTCGTCCACAAACACCAGGGTGCGCCGCGGGTCCAGACCATCGCGTGCAGCTTCTGCCTGCTGCACCGCCTCCCGGATTTCTTTCACACCGCCCAGCACCGCGCTGATGGTCAGGAACTGTGCATCGAACGCATGGGCCATCAGCCGCGCAATGGTGGTTTTGCCCACACCCGGTGGCCCCCACAGGATGCAGCTGTGCGGCTGCCCCGACTCGAACGCCAGGCGCAGCGGC
The DNA here is from genome assembly GCA_002344885.1 of Comamonadaceae bacterium UBA2334. Taxonomy (GTDB): domain Bacteria; phylum Pseudomonadota; class Gammaproteobacteria; order Burkholderiales; family Burkholderiaceae_C; genus UBA2334. Next base: position 32,068 of record DDUQ01000041.1, on the reverse strand, counting down.
ATGCCCGCACCCAGCAGGTGCTGCTGCCCCACCACCTCCCCCAGGGTGCGGGGGCGCAGGCGCTCGGCCAGTGGAACTACAAGGGACGGGGCGTGAGGAGGAGGATTGGCTTGGACAGGCATTCAGGCGACAGACGTTTCAGCTTCAGCAGGCCCTGATTCTTGCTGATTGTCCAACCTGACCGGCAACCTGAGCGCCACCGTCGTGCCGACACCCAGCACGCTTTCAATGACTGCATCGCCCTGGTGCAGGGTCATGATCTCCTTGACGATGCTCATACCCAGCCCGCTGCCAGGCAACTTGCCTGAAGGGTCCGCCCGGTAAAAGCGCTCAAACACCCGTTCAACCTGGGCAGGCGTCATGCCGATCCCGCTGTCCGACACCCGCAGGCACACCAGCGGTTGCCCCGCTGGCGACACGGCACATTCGAGTTGCACCCGCACCTGACCACCGGCTGGCGAGTACTTGAATGCATTCGACAACACATTCAGCAGGGCCTGGCGCAATTTGCCGCCGTCGGCCTCGATGCGCAAGTCACAGCCCTGCACGACCGACAGCAAAGGTGCCGACCTGCCAGGCGGGCACTTGAAACCCCTGAGCACATCACGCAGCCAAGCTTCGGCATCCAGCGCTTCAAAGTTGAAGTCCTTGCCCCTTCGCGCCTCGATGCGCGCCAGGTCCAACAACTCGTTCAGGATGTCGGCGATGTTCTGGGACTGTCGGTAAATGATGCCGACAAACTCATCGCGCGCCGCCTTGTCCAGATCGGGCTGGTTCATCAGCACTTCCGCAAAACCGTAAACGCTGGCCATCGGCGTTCTGAGTTCATGGGCTGCGGTGGCCAGGAATTCCGACTTCATCTGGGCCACCTCGGTTTCCCGGGTGATGTCCCTGAAGCACATCACCTTGGCACCAGTTGTCTGGTGGCCCTGATGAGCGGTGATGGACAACACACGTCCAGCGGGACGCAGCAGGCTCACCTGCACCTCGTCACCCGTGTTCAACTGTGCCGACGAGGCCAGCGCGTCGGTGACCATGTCACGCCGGCATCGCAAAACCAGCCAGGCAACAAACTCTTGCTCGTTCAAACCCACCAAGGTTGCCTCAGAAGCAGACAGCAGCTTGATGCAAGTTGGGCTCGCGTAGCGCAGTTGCCCGTACCGGTCGAAGAACACAAACCCATCGGGGCTGAGTTCGAAAATGGCATTCAGCTGGTCGGTGCGCTCAATGACCTGGGCCTGCGCAGCCTGACGCGTCAGCAACTCACGACGCAGCCGCCACAGAAAACGCGAGATGGCGAAGGCCAGCGTCAAGATCAAGGCGGTGACCAGACTGGCCTGCACCACCAGCGCGTTGCGGTCCGTCGCATGCTGGCTGCGCACTTCTGCGACATCGCGTCCCATGAGTACCAGCAGCGGGTAGTCGCGCACCTTGCGGTAGTGGTACAGGCGTTCCACACCGTCCACCACCGATACATTGGAATATCCCCCGTCCAGCTTGCCTTCCTGCAGAAGTTTGAAGATTGGCGAACTCGAACCATCCGCACCAAAATCTTCTTTGTCCCCCACCTGACGGGCCCGGGCCACGCCATCCAGCCCGTAGAGGGCCGCCATGCCGTTGTCGCCCAAATTCAAATCAGAGAAAAAGCGCGTGAAATAGGTGGCATCGACCGACACGACCACCACGCCGTTGAAACTGCCATCGGTCCTGTTCAGCCGCCGCGTCAACTGGATCGACCACCGCTGCGTCGCGCGTCCCAGCACCGGTTTTGAAACAAACAGTTGCCCGGTGTCTGAAGTGACGTGCACCCGAAAATGCTCTCGGTCCGACAAATCGATGGGTGTCGGCACCGGCCGGTTGGCCAACTGGTACATGCCATCTGCCTGAATGATGCCGACCTGGTTGAAGGTGCTCACATCGATCAGACCACGCTTGGTCATGCCAATCAAGTCCAACTGGCTGCCCAGTTCGTCGTAGCGGTCCTGCACAAAACGCACCACCTGGTCAGCGTTGCGGAAAGTTCGCCAGGCATGCTCTTCACTGACGCGCGCCAGATTGGCCAGGTCACGCTCGACCACGGCAACTTTGGTCTGCCAACCCTCTTTGACCAACACATACACATGCAACCACGTCAACAGCAGCAGGAAAAACGCGGCCAACCAGACGCCCATCACCGTGGTGCGCAAGACCTCGCGCTGGTGGTCCGCCTTCGAGCGGACTTCCTGAGCGCCGTGCGGTGTGCGCGAGGCTGCGGCGTCCGGTGCCGTCACTCGCTTCGCTCCGGTTGAGATCCTGGTAGCTGATCATTGGCCGCTGTTTCCTCTGCAAGCGCAAAGGACGGCAATGGCACCCACCTGAGAATGCCCAGCGCCAGCCGACACCCCAAATTGTTCAAAGCCTGCCACTGGGCCTCCGTCTCGACGCCCTCGGCCAGCACGTCCACACCCAGGCTCAAGCCCAGATCCACATAGCACCGGCACCGGGCCAGCATCTGCTTCGATCCGGGCAATGCCTGCACCAACTGCCGGTCAAGCCTGATGCAGTCCACCGGCATCGGCAAAGCCCCCATCACGGTGGCCAACGCCTGTCGGCTGCATGCCATGGCCACCCTGAAACCCTTTTGCCTCAACCGTTCCAACGTGGCAAGACCCGGCACCGTCTGCCCCGGCTCGGGGTCGGTCACATCCAACTCCAGGGTCACGGGTGCCACACGGGCCAGTTCAGCCCAGCGCAGCAGGCGGTCGGCAAAATCTGCCGGCTCGATCAAACTGGGGGGCACGCTGACAGTTACGCGCAAGTCCTTGCAACTGGACGCATGCCAGACCGCCAACTGCCGCAGAACCTCTTTCAACATCCATTCACCCAACACGTGAATGGCACCGTTGCGGACGGCCACCGGCAGAAACTCGTCAGGTTTCTGCGCCCCCCTCAAGGGGTGGTACCAACCCAAAGATGCTTGGTAGCCCAGTAGGGCAGGTTCCTCGCCCATGGTCCATATCGGCTGATACGCCAGCTTCAGTTCACCCCGCACGGCGGCTCCCCACAGCGCGAGCCCCATGTTGAACCGTTGCGACGCCGTGGCCGCCTGAGCATGGAAGCGGATCTGTCCGCAACCGTCTTGCTGGGCGGTGTGCAACGCCAGATCGGCGTACCGGCTCAACACATGACTTTCTGCGCCGTCCAACGGGTAGCGCGCACAACCCATGCTGCAAGTGACGCGCTCAGTGGCCTTGCCGGTGAACATGTCAACAGACAACACTGCCATCAGCTTGTCTGCCACCCGGTTGATGTCATCCTGCAAATGCACGCCACGCAGCATGACCGCGAGCGTCCCCTTACCAACACGCGCAAGCAAGTCGGTGCGACGTACCGCCCGACGCAACCGGGCGGCCACCTCGCGCAGCAACGCGTGCCGTTCAGGTACGGTGAAGGTTTCCCAACCGTCCAAAACAATGTGGAGCAGCGCAAACGCCTGTCCCTTGGACTGCATGCCATGTATATGTGCATCCATCTGCTCGCCCAGCAACCAGCGGTTGGGCAAGCCGGTCAGGCTGTCATGCAATGCGAGCCAACTCATCTGCGGGAGGTCACCTGTCTCCGGGTGTGCGCTGTCCGGCACAGCAAGCCCCACCCGCCGCAACAGGCTCTGGTAGCTTTGATTCAGGGCGTCGTGAACCTGCATCAGTTCACGTAAATCCTGCGCATAGCACAGGGACTGTATGTCCAGACCTTCATCCTCGTCAGGCTGCACATGGGTGACCACCCGCGTGGTCACAGCGGGAAAGACCATCATGCCAGTCGCTCCTGCACCCAGGCCACCACCTGCCGAGGGCTGAAGGGCTTCACAAAATAGGCATCGGCACCCCGCCGTCGCGCGTTTTCAATGTCAGCCTGCTGTCCTCGCGCACTGACAATGGCCACCGCGATATGGGCTGTGCTCGGGTCGATCTTCAAGGCATCCAGCACCTGCAAACCGTCCACGGCTCCGGGCATCATCACATCCAGCAACACCACTTTCGGGTTGTGGCGGCGTACCATGTCCAACGCGCTCAAACCATTCTCAGCCTCCACCACATGCCATTGGTCCCCCAGGCTCACGCCCAACAAGCGGCGGATATTGGATTGGTCGTCAACAATGAGTATGTCAGCCATGGTGTCCAGTTAAAGCAGGCAAGCGTGCGCCGCAGGCCTCAGCCGGGCGCGGGGGAAATGGGGTTAAGGCGGAATTTGCTCAGCGCCACCGCCACGTTGGCGATGTCGAGCAACCGGTTGAATGGAATGGGCTTGGGCAGCACCTGCACGCTGGCCGGCAAGCCGCCACGCGCTTCAATGTCAGCTGTATCGAGGCCAGTCACCGCCACCAGGACGGTGTGGGCCGTCTCGGGCATGCGGTCGAGTTGCCGCAGCATCTCGAAACCGTCCATGCCCGGCATGTGCAAATCGGTGATGAGGATGTCCGGCGCGCTGCGCCCCATGACCACCAGCGCGGCCACCGCACTGTTGACCGCAATGACGATGGGCTGCATGGGCCAGCGGCTCAGGTTGGCGTCGTACAGCCGCAGCAGGTTGACATCATCTTCCACCACCAGAATGGTCAGCCGACGTGGCCCTGAAACACCCGGGAATCCGGGGTTCGCCGCCCCACCTGACTCCTTACCTTCTGTTTCAGGGGCCTTGTGCAACAACGCCAGCACAGAGTCGCGAATAACCCTGCGGTGACCACCTGCAGTTTTCCACGCCTGCAGGGTGCCGTTTTCGACCCACAGTTGCACCGTACCTACCGATACGCCCAGCAAAGCAGCGGCCTCGCTGGTGGTACAAAACGCTTTTTCGACAGACGAAGAGGACATGGTTAATAAATTTTAGATGTTTATTGATGATTTTTGCCAATTAAAGGCAAAAAAAGCCCAACAAACACAGTTTATCGTTTTTTACGCTGCGGCCCCCCCCGGACTGTCCTTGAAACGCTCGCTGATCTGCCTGAATTCGGCTTCACATTGGACCAGCGTCCGCACCACCACAGGATCGAAATGCCGCCCGCTCTGCGACAGAATGAGATCCACCGCCGCCTGATGCGAAAAGGCCTGCTTGTACGCACGGGGGCTGATGAGGGCATCGTAGACATCGGCGACCGCCATCAACCTGGCTGGCAACGGAATATCCTCTCCCTTGATGCCGGTGGGGTAGCCGCTGCCGTCCCAATGCTCGTGGTGGTAGTGGGCAATCTCCCGCGCACACTTCAGGAACGAGTTGCCGCCCACACTGGCCTCTGCCCGCGCCAAAGCGCGGCGGCCATGTTCGGTGTGGGTCTTCATGACCTCGAATTCTTCAGACGTCAACCGGCCGGGCTTGAGCAGGATCTGGTCGGGAATGGCCACTTTGCCAATGTCGTGCAAGGCTGCCGACTTGGACAGCAGGTTGACGGCATCTGGCGTCAACTGCTCAGCGTACACCGCGTCTTTGCCGAGCGTGAGTGCCAGTTCGCGCATGTACTGCTGCGTCCGCCGGATGTGGTTGCCGGTGTCGGAGTCCCGTGTCTCGGCCAGTGAGGTCAGCGCCAGAATGGTTGCGTCCTTGGTCTGGGCCAGTTCGGTGAAAGCGGCCTGGAGTTCGGCATTCCTGAGCTCCAGTTGGGCCGTGCGTTCCGCCACACGGGAATCCAGCCGCTCGTTCTGCATCATTACCAGACGCATCATTCGTCCCAACTGCACATGACTGCGCACCCTCGACATCACGATCGCTGGCGAAAAGGGCTTGCTGATGTAGTCCACCGCACCCAGCGCCAAACCGCGCGCCTCGTCCTGCGGCGAACTCAACCCCGTCAGGAACACGATGGGCACATCGTTCAGCTCTGGCAGACTGCGCAGTTCGGCGCACACGGCATAACCATCGGGCTCCGGCATGACAATGTCCAGCAAAATCAGGTCGGCGGGCCGCCCACTTCGCACATAGCGCAACAGTGCGCCGCCCTGACTGAAGGGGTGAACATTGAATTCGGGCGACAAGAGGTTGATCAATGCCTGGAGGTACTCGGCCTGATCATCGAGGATCAGGATGTCGGCCCGGTCTGCAATCAGAAATGCACTCATGGCAATGACGCCTCCAATCTGGGCAAGAGTTCTGACAACCTGGTTTGCGCGGCTTCCATGTCAAATTCACGCAACAGGTCTGCCACCGCGTGGCAGGCTTGCCTGACGTCCGGATCGAGACCGGCCGGCAGCCGCTTGCAAAGTTCGTCGGCAGCAGCCAGCGCCCGGCTGTCCGTTGCATCGACCAACAGCTTCAGTTCGCCCAGCAGGTGATGCAGCCGATCTGTGTCCACCTGAGCGGCTTCGGCGGCCGGCGGCTCCACTTTTTGGGGGACATGCTGAGCCATCCAGTCGCGCGCTGCCTGCAGCGTTCGGTCGGCACACTGGGCCAAAGCCGAAATGGCTGGCGGAGTCACCGGTTGACCGGCTCTCAGGTCGCCTTCAAGCTGAGCGGCCAGGCCGAACAGGCGCATGGCACCCACTTGCCCGGCGCCCCCCTTGAGCGCATGAACCAGACCCAATGCAGCCTTGTGGTCCCCGTCTGCCAACAACCGAACCAGCTCCACGCCATCATGGGCGTGATGCTCGACAAACCGGCTGACCACCTTGTACGCCAGGTCCGCTCTGCCGCCGGACAGGTTGGTCAGCAACACCTGGTCCAGCAAAGCGGCATCGGAATGCGTTGACACGGGGGCAGGATGCGATCGGGCCACAGCAGGCGGCCTGCCTGGGACTTTGACACCCTCGATAGCCGGTTGGGCGGGCCGCATCCAACGGCCCAGCATGGCCAGCAACATTTGAGGATCGACCGGCTTGGCCAGGTGATCGTTCATACCGGCCTCCAGGCAGGCTTGCCGGTCTTCCTGAAATGCATTGGCAGTCATGGCCAGGATGGGCACATCGGCCCAGCCGGGCAACCGCCGGATGCGACGCGTGGCCTCCAGACCATCCATTTCAGGCATCTGCATGTCCATCAGCACCAGGTCATACCGATGTTGTTCACACTGGGCCACGGCTTGCACACCGTTGTCGGCTGTGTCCACCCGCAGACCCCATTCAGACAGCAACTCCACCATCACCTCCTGGTTGACCGGGTTGTCTTCTGTCAACAACACCAGTTTGCCCAGCAACACGTCTTTGACGGCCTCTTCGGCAGACGACATCCGCACAGCGCCCCTGCTTGCAACAACGTGTATCGAAGCCAGCGCATCGACCAGCCGGGATGCCGTGAGGGGCTTGGCCAATACCGCCTCGAAACCGACCTCCAAAGCCTGATTTTTCAGGGCCAGTTCGTCAAAGGCCGACACCAACAGACACAAGGGCCGGTGGCCCAGTGCCTGTGCCTTGAGGCGCTTCATGGTCTCCATCCCGTCCAGGCCAGGCATGTGCCAGTCGAGCAGACAAATGTCAAAAGGATCCCCGTGACGTTCAGCGTCCGTCACGGCGGTCAGCGCGGCCAGTCCATCCGGCACTTTTGTGGCGCGCATGCCAAGTGCCAGCGTGATGCCCGCGATCGCATCCCGCGCCTCGGGCAGGTCATCTGCCACCAACACACGTCGCCCACGCAACTGTTCCGGCCTTGTTTCAAAGGGCGGCATTCGGCCGGCTTGCACGCGCGCCGTGAGCCAGAACACGCTGCCCTGGCCCGGCGTGCTGCTCACACCGACATCCCCCCCCATCAGCCTGGCCAACCGCGCCGTGATGGCCAGCCCCAGTCCGGAGCCTCCGTATTTCCGGGTGGTCGAACTGTCGACTTGCTCGAAGTTCTGGAACAACCGGTCCATCTGCTTGGCCGTCATGCCGATGCCGCTGTCACTGACTTCCATTTTCAGCACAAGGTCGTCGCCATCATCGGCCAGCTTTCGGGTGCGGATGAGAATGCGCCCCTTGTCCGTGAACTTGATGGCGTTATTGACATAGTTCAACAGGGCCTGGGACAGGCGCAGCGGGTCACCCCTGAGAGCGCCGAGCAAACGTGGGTCGGTATCGAGCACGATTTCAAGTCCCTTGGCTGCGGCCATGGGACTGACGATGTCCACCACCCGTTCGTGCAGCAGGTCATCCAGCAGGAAGTCTGTGTGCTCCAGCGTCATGCGTCCCGCCTCTATGCGCGAGATGTCCAGCACATCGTTGATGACAGCCAGCAAATGCCGTGCAGCGCCCGTGATTTTCTCCAGCCTGTCGCGCTGCCAACTGCCCGGTGGCGAGCGGTCGAGCAACAGATGCGACAGCCCGACGATGGCGTTGAGCGGCGTGCGGATTTCGTGACTCATGTTGGCCAGAAACGCCGACTTGGCACGCGTGGCGGCTTGCACAAGTTCATTCTGGCTTTGCAGCGCTGCATTTCTGTCAGTGGCCTGCGTCTGCCGACGGATCTGCTGACGCCAGATCAGCACCAGTACCCCACCAGAAATCAGCACGCCCAACAGCGCCAATGTGCCGCACACCAAAGCCAGCGCCACCACCGGGCGGTGCAACTCTTCAAGATCGACCTGCATCACCACCCACCAGGGTGAACCAACCACGCTGCGTTTGGCCAGGATCACGTGGTTGCCTGCATAACCTACCCCCCGCAACGTGGATTCAAAGTCGGCGCCCATTTCTTGTGTCGTGCGCACAGGGGTGTACAAGGCAATGTCATCGACCGGCTGGAACCATTGCCTCGAATCGGAGGCACGGTTCAGAATTTCCAGGCCGCGTGCCCCCCGCCTGAACAACAGCAACTGCCCCGTTCGGGTGGTTTCAGGCCCAAGTTCAAACATCGGGTACAGGTTGGCCCGGGCATCAATGGCAAACACCAGCACCATGGGCTCCAGCCCCCAATCGAGAGGCATGGTGGCTGCCAATGCAAAGTAAGGTTGCCCCTCCTGTGTCATCTGCATGTCTTCGAGGTTGGATCGGTCACCCGTCGCGGCCCGACTCAGCATCGGTATGAGTTGCCGCACGCTGTATGGCGTACTGCCAGCGCTGGACAGGGGGATACCTGACATGGTCAGTACCTCCACACTGATGAACCCATATGTCGCACGGGTGTCCTCCAGCCAGGCCGCCAGCAGTTGCTCGTCACGCCAGGCAGCCGCACGCTGCTGCCAGTTGAGCTTGCGATTGAGTTGCATGCGCGTGAACAGTTCCAGCAGCGCCGGGTTGCGCGCCATCAGGCGAATGTCGGCGTGCCGCTCAGCCAGCCATTGCGCCAGGTCTTTCGACTTCAGGTCGGCCATGGCGGCAATGCGGACCTCTTGCTCCCTGACCACCTGGGACGCCAGCACCCAGAACGCTGTGACGCCTATGAGCGCAAAAAAGCCCACGAACGACAGGAACAGGTACACCATCTGCCGGGCGCGCAAGGTATCGAGCCAGCTGTCTAACCGGCGAATCAGCACCTCGGTCACGGATCCACCTGCCCCGGCCATGGTCACCCCTGCGGCACCGCTTCAGCGATTGCGCGCAAAAAACTCGGGGAAAAAGCTGCGTATGCCAGGGTAGTACTTGTTGACCAACTTGTCATAGGTGCCGTCGGCACGCACCTGTTTCAGGTAATCGTTGAACGCCGCGCGCAAGGCTGGGGATGTTTTTGGGAACGCAACCGCCAAGTCCTGGTGCTCTGAAATGGGGCCGATCAGCCTGATACGACCCGACCACCGATTCATGTCCAGAATGGCATCCGGCACATCCAGCAACGTAAATTCTGCCGCCCCCTTCAACAGGGAGGGCACAATGTCGTCCAGGCTCAGGCTGGCCGTGTGGCGGCGCAGATCGATGCCCACATCTGTCAACGCGTAGTTGGCTGGGTCCAGGCAGGTTTTTTCCATCACCAGCAGACTCTTGGTGCCCAGCACGGCACGCGTCTGTGCAATTTCGTCCCGCAGGCTGGCCTGCGGTGCAATGGGCTGGTAAGGCGATTCGGTGCGAGCCACCAACAGCACCTGCGACGGGAACACCGGTGCCGAGTAGTCCAGCACAGCCTGTCGCCACGGAAGGACCGTGAACCCCGCCGCGATGAGATCGCCCCTGACCGGGTAGTTGCCCTCGAGCGTCACACGATCGCCTTTGCGGACCACGTCTTTGCCCAGCAGGTCACGGATGGCATCGTAAAAATTGGACTGCACCAGTTCATACCGCACACCGATATGCCGCGCAAAACCGCGCATCAGCTCGGCATCCAGCCCTTGCCCATCCCTGGTGACAAAGTTGGCGTACTGAATGCCAATGTGACGCAACACCCCGCGTTCCTTGATTTCGGGCAGATCCGCTGCCATTGTGGGCAGAGACACGAGGGCCACACAGGCAGCAGCGGCCAGTTGAAACAGAGTTTTCAGCATTTTCATGGTCACATCCTCAGTTAGGTTCAGTGCTGGGCCGCCCCAGCCAATGTCGGTGGCGTTCCATCACGCAACAACCGTTCGACACAGTCGCTGAGTTCATTTGGACTGAATGGCTTGGTGAAATAGGCGTTGGCACCCAGAGACTGGGCCTTTTTCCGGTCATCGGGCGAGTCCCGACCGGTCAGCATCAGCACGCGCGTGTGCGCCCAGGCACGGTGATTGCGCACAGCGGCCAGCAGGGCCAGCCCGTCGCGGGGGTGCACCAACATGACATCCAGGATGATGAGATCTACACCTCCCAACTTGAACAGCAAGTTGAGGGCTTCTTCGGCCGAAGCGCACTCATGCACGTCGTGATTGCCAATTGCCAGGCGCACCAGTCGCCGGATTTCCGGCACGTCATCAACAATCAAAACTCGTTTCATGGGGAAATCTCGGAACGATTACTGCCAAGAGCATATAGGCATTTGCATCAAATTTTGGTGTTTTTTATAGTTTAAACTACAAAAAAAACTGATTTCTGATATTCGTCGCAGAACACGCGTTTCGCGTCGCCCACCTCATGCTCGACTCCTTCACCCTGGCCATCGCCGCAACAGTTTCTGCCCTGGGCTTTGCCCTGTCCATGAACATGCTGAGGTACCTGATTCCGCATGAAGTGTCGATGCGGTACTGGAGTACGTCTTCGCTGCTGATGGTGACCGGGCTGCTCCTGCAGTCGCAGCGTGGCGCTTGGCCCGACGAGTTGACCTGGCTGTTGGCCAACACGCTGGTCATGTCAGCCGGTGCCTGCTTCTGGCAGGGCACCGCCCATCTGGCCGACAGACCCTTGCACCCAAGGGCCGTCCCTGGCCTGGTAGCGTTCAGCGCAGTGGCCAACATCGCCATCCATCTGTGGTGGCCAGAAGACACCCTGTATATGGCAGTGCTGTCCGTCCTGATGGCCACCTGCTTTGCCGGTGCGGGCCGCCTGTTCTGGGCCATGAGCCGGGAACGCTTGCCCAAAACCATGCGCCTGACCAGCACACTGATGTGGCTGGGTTGCGCCCTCTTCCTGTTCAGGCTGACCGGTTTGAACGATGTCGGGTCTGGCAACAGCATGGGGGCTTTTCCGGTCTGGAAAACACTGGGCCCCTTCATCTTCGGCATCGTGTTCTTCAGTTGGTCGACGGCTGTGGTGACCTTCGTCGTGGGGGACAAGCTGCGTGAACGCCTGCAAACTGCATTGGAGCGTGCCGAGGAGAGTGACTTGGCCAAATCGGCCTTTCTGGCCAGCATCACGCATGAACTGCGCACCCCACTGAACGCGATTTCGGGCTTTGCACAGTTGATGACCCACGAGAACCAGTATCCGACCGAGGTTCGCCAATCTGCCGCCCTGATCCAGAATGCAGGCAACCAGTTGCTGGACGTGGTCAATGACCTGATGGACCTGCGGGCACTGCAGGAGGGGTCCCTGTCACTGAAATTCGAAGTCAGCCACATCCAGTGGCTGATGGACCAGGCCCTGGCTGACTGGCAGCCGGTTGCCCGCAGGCAAGGCATGCAACTGATGGTCAAAGGCGTGGCCAGCAATCTCACGGTGTGGGTTGATCCGGCGCGCTTCTCGCAGGTGATGCGGCATTTGGTGAGCAATGCATTCAAATTCAACCACCCGGGTGGCACCGTACAGGTCAGCTGGCGTGAAGATGTGGACAGTGTCGTGGTCGACGTGTCGGACACCGGCCCGGGTATTCCGGAGGCCTATTGGGGTCGTCTGTTCAGTGCCTTCGACAGATTGGGGGCGGAATCGGGCGACATCCCGGGTACGGGCGTGGGCCTGTCCATTTGCCACCAGTTGGTGCAGATGATGGGCGGCAGCATCGAATTCAGAAACAACCCCGATCAGGGTTGCACGTTCAGTGTGCGCCTGCCACAGGCGGCCGTGGTGAACGGTGAAGTGGTGTTGCAAAACGCAGGTGGCGCAACCGTGCCCGATTCAAATTTCCCCTCCACACGCACCCTTGATCCGGGCAAGCCGACGCTGCCGACCGGCAAGCACGTGTTGTACGTTGAAGACAACGTCACCAACCAGAAGTTGGTGCAAGCGGTCTTCCAGAAACAACTGGGTCTGGATGTCACGCTGGCACTCACGGCTGAGGAAGGCCTGGCACTGGCCCGCGAGCGACTGCCCAACCTGATCCTGATGGACATCAACCTGCCAGGGCTGGACGGCTACGGTGCCCTGAAGGCCCTGCGCGCAGACCCGCGCACCGCAGCCATCCCTGTGATGGCCGTGACCGCGCAGTCGCAACCCGAAGACCTGGAAAAAGGCAAAGCCGCCGGCTTTGATGCTTACCTGACCAAGCCCCTGAAGCTGGGCAACCTGGTGTCCCAAGCCATCAAGCTTCTCAACCGTTGATGCCGGTCGTCACCCGCTGAACAGCGCAGCGGGACAATGGCCGCACACAATCGCGCCTGATTCAGTGCATCAAGCGGTTCATCTCTGCCTCCAACACCTGAGGCGACAGCGGTTTGGACACATAACCGTCAGCACCATGGGACAGGTAACGCTCGCGGTCACCCGTCATGGCGTGTGCCGTGAGCATCAGAACGGGTGTGTGGTGGCCGGTGCCGGCCTCCCGCTGGCGCAATTGCCGAAGCGCAGTGACACCGTCCATTTTGGGCATCATCACGTCCATCAGCACCAGGTCAAATGGTTCCTGCGCCAGCGCATCGAGCGCGAGCTGGCCGTTTTCGACCATCACGTGGTGGTGCCCCATCTTGGTCAGCAGCAGGGCAACCAGTTTCTGGTTGATAGGATGGTCTTCAGCAACCAGTATCTTGCAGGCCCCAGTGGCATCGGCAGTGGCCATTTTCATCGGCTCGCTGCACCCGGCCACTGCCCTTGGCGGCGCCAGATTGCTGCACACGTTGAATGCAAAGGTCGAGCCCTTGCCCGGTGTGCTGGTGGCCGAGATGCTGCCCCCCATGAGCGTGACCAGGCTGCGCGAAATGGCCAGCCCCAGTCCCGTGCCACCGTACGAGCGGGTGATGGTGCCGTCGGCCTGCTCGAACGGTTTGAACAGGGCTTCGGCCTTGGCCGGGTCAAAGCCGATACCGGTGTCCACCACCTGCACCTGCAGCATCACGCTGCCATCTTCAGCGGGCGGTGTGGCATCCATGTGTACCGCCACCTCGCCTTCGTGAGTGAACTTGACAGCGTTGCCGATCAGGTTGGTCAGCACCTGGCGCAGCCGCACCGGGTCGGCCATGACCTCGGCCGGTACCGCCGGTGTGCAGGTGTGGCGCAGGCCGATGCCCTTGCTGTCGGCCAGGCCGCGCAGTGACTTGACGGTGTGGCGCAGGATCTGTTCGGGCTGAATGCGCGCGGGCTCCAGCTCCAGTGCGCCGGACTCGATTTTGGAAAAATCGAGGATGTCGTTGATGATGACCAGCAGGTGGTTGGCCGAGTCTTTGGCCAGCGTCAGGTGCTCGCGTTGCTGGGGCTGCAGCTCGGTGTCGAGCACCAGTTGTGTCATGCCCACGATGCCGTTCATGGGCGTGCGGATTTCATGGCTCATGTTGGCCAGGAATTCGCCCTTGAGCCGGTTGGCCACTTCGGCCTTGTTGCGTGCTTCGATCAACTGGGCTTCATTCGCCTTGATCTGCGTGAAGTCCTCGAGCACACCGACGAAGTAGAGCTCGTCGTCGACCCGTGTTTCGGTGACCGACAGCCGCAACGGGAAGCGCGTGCCGTCTTTGCGGCAACCTTCCACCACGCGGGGACGGTAGAGCATGTGCTGGATGCCGGTGCGCAGGTAGGTGTCGATGTCCTGGGCATGCTGGCTGCGCCGGTCAGCCGGCATCAGCACGCCGACGTTCTGCCCCACCAGCGCCGCCTCGTTCAAGCCAAACATCGTGGCCGTCGCCGCGTTGGCTCGGACGATGGCACCGTGGGCATTGATCACCACAATGCCCACGGGCACGGCATTGAACACGTGGCTGAGTTTGGACTCCGTCAGGTGCAGATGACGTTCCAACGCCCTGAGTGTCTCGATGTCAGCCGCAAGCCTGCCATTGGCAGCTTTTTGACGCCTGGAAACCTGCCACAGCCCCAGCATCATGACCATGACCAACATTGCCAGCGGAATGAGATCAGTCTGGGTCAACATGACATTGGTTCAGGATTGGGGATGACACAATTACTGGTTTGCATCTCAAGACACTGACTTGCCGTTCGACAGGCAGTCATTGCAAAAGATATGGCCCCCGAACCGCTGGGGATGTGCAAGACAAAAACGTGCGGTGCTGAGTTTGACAGCGTTGCCGCATTGGGAGCACTGCAGTGCCAGGTCTTTTGCTGCCCCGGGTTCGCTTCTGTAAACCGATTCATACGTCAATGGCGAAGGCGCGTTATCGAGCTGACTCGACCCGGCCTTCCTCGGTTTGCCCAGTAGCCGAGTGATGAAGTTGAAAGACATTTTTTTATCCTCTTACGGTCTGTCAACTCGCGCTGAGCGCCCTGGCCCGCAGCAGCGGCAGGGCTGCATCGACGACCTGGGGGTCGAACGCCGTGCCCCTGCCCCGCTGGATTTCGTCAACGGCCACCGACACCGAGCGCCCCGGACGGTACGGTCGATGCGAGGTGATGGCATCGAAGGTGTCTGCCACAGCAATGATGCGAGCGCCCAGACAGATGTCCTCGCCACCCAGCTTCCTGGGATAACCACTGCCGTCCCAGCGCTCATGGTGCTGCCACACCATGTCTGCAATCGGCCAGGGGAAGCCGATGTTTTTCAAGATGTCGTGACCGGCATCGGCGTGAGCCTGGATGATCATGAACTCGGGCGATGTCAACTTGCCGGGACGGTTGAGAATTTCGCCTGGAGCAGAAATCTTGCCGATGTCATGGATGCTCGCACCCAGGGCCAAACCGAACAGTTGGTCACGGTCAAGCCCTAAGGCCTCGCCAATGCCCACGGCCAGATCTGCCACCTGCCGCTGATGTCCGGCCGTGTAGGGGTCTTTCATCTCAATGGCCAGGCTGATGGCTTCGACGGTGTCCTTGAAGGTGGCGATCAGGCGCTGGCTGTGCAGCAGCGCCTGCTTCTCGGACTTGACCAGTTGCGTGATGTTTTCGTGCGCCACGACCACGCTGAAGGGCGAGTCGCCGTCAAACGGTGTGACGGTCAGCAGAAACCAGCGCTCTTCCTGCGGCGAATGGCACGGGTACGACATCTCGAACCGGTTCGTGTGGCCCGCCATGACCTCACGGATACCTGAAACGGCCTGCGCCAGGTTCTTGCGCTCCTCGGGTGCAGCCGCCAGCTTGTTGCCTGGTGGCTCACATGAGGACGCTTTGTCAAGATGGAGGTAGTTGTGGCCGATGCCGTATTCGCCGGGCGTACCGCCATTGGCATCCGAAAACTTGCGCCAGTTGCGGTTGACCATGCGAATCACACCTTCGACGTCCAGCAAGGCAATGTTGGCTGACATGGCGTCGATCACGGTTTGGTAGCTGGAAAGCGTTTGCAACATGATGGGAAACAGAATGGTGTGAGTCCCTGTGCAGTCTTGTTGTTGTTCTCGGCACTTCGTGGGGCGCTGCGACTGTGGACGATCACCGCAAAGTGACGCTGTGGTTGCCCATTTGCATCAATGCCCCACAGGCAAGGTAAACGTCTGGACGAGTTTTTCCAGGTTGCCCGCCTGGTCCTGAAGAGACTGCGCGGCGGCGGCGGCCTGCTCGACCAGCGCGGCGTTTTGCTGCGTCACGTCGTTCATCTCGTCGATGGCGGTGTTCACGCGCTCAATGCCCTGCGTCTGCTCGGCACTGGCCTGGGCAATCTCGCTGACGATGACCGACACGTTGCGGATGCTTTCCACCACTTCGGTCATGGTGGCACCGGCCTGGTGCACCAGTGCGCTGCCCGCATCAATTTTGCCGACCGAGTCGCCGATCAGCGCCTTGATTTCCTGCGCCGCAGCCGCCGAGCGCTGGGCCAGGCTGCGCACTTCGCTGGCCACCACCGCAAAACCACGGCCCTGCTCACCGGCCCGTGCGGCCTCGACCGCAGCGTTCAGCGCGAGGATGTTGGTCTGGAAGGCAATGCCGTCGATCACACTGGTGATGTCGGCAATGCGGCGCGACGACGCATTGATGGCGTCCATGGTGCTTACCACCTCAGACACCACACCACCGGCCCGCTCGGCTACGCCCGATGCCGATGCGGCCAGGTCGCTGGCGTTGTGGGCATTGGCCGCATTCTGGTTCACGCCGGCCGTCAACTGCCGCATGGAGAGGGTTGTTCGCTCCAGACTGTCGGCCTGTTGCTCGGTGCGGGCGGACAGGTCACTGTTGCCACGGGCAATGTCACCGGATGCGCCATAGATGGCCTCGGTGCCCGAACGCACTTGACCAACCGTTCGGGCCAGACTGCTGCGCATGTCCTGCAACGCCCGCTGGAGAGCGCCGATCTCATTGTTCGAGGTCACGTCGATCTGATGCGTCAGGTCACCGGCGGCAATGGCCCTGGCAGTCTGCACACCGTATTCGAGCGGATGGGTGACCACCCGGCGGATGAAAGGGTAAATCAGACCCAGCACCGGTATGGCGGTGACCAAAGCCAGCAAGATGGACTGCCATCGCTGCGCAGCCTGCTCGGCGTTCACCTTGTCGAGCGACACCTTCATGCTGACGACACCCAGCACAGAACGTTCAGGCACCTGATGGCAGGTCAGGCAGTTTTTGCCGAGCGAATCGGTCAGCGCCAGCGCCGGCCGGACTGCGCGAAGGTACTCGCCGTGCTGATCTGCCTCAACCTGGAAGCGCGCTTCGCCGGTCTGGAAGACCTGACTTTCAATCGCATCAGGCTGGCTGTCGTCCTGACTGGTCCCAGGACCGAACGCAACCTTCACGGGCTCGCCTCGAAGCACCCTGACATCCCGGATGGTGCCGAGCTGCTTGATCTGGTCCAGAAACACGTGGCGCTCGCTGACTGTGCCGGTCACCATCATGCCGGTCAGCCCGGCCATGGTGGCGTTGTGCATGCTGTGGGAATAGTCGGTCGCTTGCTGGATGGCCAACTCGCGGTTCACGTGGCCTTGCCAGATGATCACACCTGTCCAGACCATCACGAGCGCCAGGGCGACCGTGCCGAGCAGTTGCATCCAGATTTTGACTTTCCCGGTTCTCATGACCGTTCCTTGGGGGGTAAAAACACGCCACAGCGCGCTGGAGAGGATATGTTGTTTTCTTGAATATAGTCCAATATTTGCCGTGTCATTTGGTAAAAATCAACAAAAAATATTTTTATTGATTCAAATCAATTTCAACGGCCTGCTGGCCGATGCGAAGATGGCAAAGGAGAACTGAGATGAAGCGGTCTCGTTTCCCTGAAAGGGCCTGGCTGACAGGACTCAGCGGGAAAGCAACTGTTCCTGCAACCATTTGCCCACCTTGAAAGGGCTGAACGGTTTGGTGAAGTAGGCGTTGGTCAAGCAGGCTTGAGTTTTTTCCATGGACGTGCCGCATGGGAGCAACTGGCCTCACCTCACCATGCTTCAAAGGCGGAATACGGCCACTGATCGCCTGAGACCCTCTGTTCCGATACTGAGGTTGTCTGCCGCAGCGCTGGTTTGCTCCACCATGGCAGCGTTTTGTTGAGTCACGTTATCCAATTGGACGATCGCAGTGTTGATCTGCATGAGTCCTTCTGACTGCTCGCGCGTGGCATGGCGAATTTCTTCGACCACTGTTCGTGTTGCGTTGATTTCGGTCACGACATCGTCGATGGTGGCGCTGGCCTGACCCATCTGGTTTACGCCATTGCTGACCTGGTCAGACGCGCTGTGAATCAGGTTCTTGATTTCCTTGGCTGCTGCGCCGCTGCGCTGAGCCAGGCTTCGCACCTCGCCAGCCACCACGGCAAAACCCCGCCCCTGGTCTCCCGCACGAGCCGCTTCCACTGCCGCGTTCAGCGCGAGAATGTTGGTCTGAAAGGCTATTCCCTCGATCACGCTGATGATTTCGCCCATCTGCTTTGAAGAACTCTCAATACCCTTCATAGCACTCCCAACCGTGCGGATATCCGCCTGCCCTTTGACTGTGATTGCTGCGCTTCGCTGTGTCTGCTCGGCCATGGCGTTTGCATTGTCCGAAGTGGTTCGCACTGTGGCAGCGAGTTCTTCCATGGATGCAGCCGTCTGCTGAAGGTTGCTGGCCTGCGTTTCTGTGCGTGCCGACAAGTCACGACTGGCCGACGCTATCTCCTGCGCCGCTTGACCGAATCCACTCACCTCTGAACGCACGTCGCCGATGATGGCTTTGAGGTTGACTTGGATTTGCGACAGGTTACGCAGCAAACTGCCCACCGGCTCAGGGGCGGATGTGTCAACACGCGTCATCAGATTGCAAGCTGCCACGTCACGGGCAAACTGCTCCGCAATTTGCAAGGGCGCAGCAACACTAGATCGAAACCATAGCATGATAGCCAAACCAAGCAAGAGCAAACCAATACCTTCAATGATGAATGCTGTCTGCACGTCTGCACCCATTGCCGTGGGCATCAAACTGACAGCGACCATGGCCAACAGCAACATGCCCAGTCGAGCTTGACCACTGCTGCGACCCCATGCTTGCGTCAAACTCGATACACCGGTACGGGCGACCTGACCACGCTCCAAGGACAGACCACTGTTCCTTGCATTGAGCTTGGCATAAAGGGCCTCGGCAGCTTGAATCTGTAACCGGTCAGGTTTGGTGCGAACCGAGAGGTAACCAATTGGCTTGCCGTTTTCCATGATGGGTGTGGCATTGGCCACTACCCAATAGTGGTCACCATTTTTACGACGGTTTTTGACGACACCGGTCCATGGGTGACCACCACCAATGGTCCGCCACATGTCCCGATAAGCTTCTGCTGGCATGTCTGGGTGGCGAATGATGTTGTGAGGTTGCCCGATGAGTTCGTCATAGTCGAATCCGCTGGCTTCAACAAACGCACGGTTGCAGTGAGTGATCTCGCCCTTGGTGTTGGTGCTTGACACCAACATCAGATCTGCCGGGTAGTCGTACTCGTTCTGGGTAACAGGTGAATTGTTTCGCATAGGCTCGATCAAAACGATCGCTTGATAAAAATCAAGGTGTATTTTGATGATTTTTAACAAAATTTACAACTTATAGTTTGCAAATTCTGTGTTTTGCAAGCCTGACTGAGTCAACCGTCATCTGAACCAACAACCCATCGCCGACAACCTGAATCATTTGGTGGGTATTCAGCTTGGCTGGATGTCTTTTCGTGCCGTCTGCTCTCCGAATGAGGAGTCAATGCTTTTGAGCGCTGATCGGGCAAACAGCAAAAACGAATCCAACCAACAGCAGTTGACTCATTGACAGGCTGAGCCTGCATTTGCTGCGCTTTGAAATCAAGGTCTGCCCAAATGCTCCTGCAACCATTTGCCCACCTTGAAAGGGCTGAACGGTTTGGTGAAGTAGGCGTTGGCCCCGCAGGCCAAGGCCTTGTCATGATCGGCCACCTGGCTGCGCGCGGTGATGAGGGCGACGATGGTCTGACGGTTGGCGGGGTCGGCACGGATGGCTTGCAACACCTGGAAGCCGTCCATCGGACCGGGCATCATGACATCGAGAAATACGACCGACGGGTGATGCCGTTCAACCTGAGCAAGTGCACCGGGACCGTCTTCAGCTTCCAGCAAAGTGACCTCTTTGCCCACGGCGATGCGCAGCAGGTGCCTGATTTCCGGGTGGTCATCCACGATGAGGACGGCGTGCATGCAGGGTTCTCCGGGTAGAGCGGCAAGGCAGTTCAGCGCGGCGGCAATGCAAACAAAGAATTGGCGTGCCGGCTGCGCGCCTCGACCCGACCAAACAGCAGGTGCGAACCGTCGTCCCAAGCCAGACCGAGGCGTTCGCAAGCCGGCCCTGAGAGGTGAGTGACGCGGTTGCGCGAGCGACCACCCAGGTCGAGTGCATTGGAGAGCACTTCCCCAATGTGAATCAGATCGACCAGATGCTGGCTGTGCGGCGACAGGGCGACCGCATTGGCCGGCAACGGTTGATGGTGGCCGGCAATGGCCGCCACGATGTCGGCCGGCAAGTCCCACACGTCAGCCATCCACGCGCCGATGGTTGCGTGGCTGACCGAAAAGCACTCGACCTCGGCAGCCTCGATCGGCACATGCCGCGCCTGTGCAGCCTGCCAGCAACCGGCCAGCCGGTCGGCATCGAAATGCGACAGCCACAACTGACCGATGTCATGCAGCAAACCTGCCACCAGCGCGGATGACGGGCTGACCGGCACGTCCACCTGTTGCGCCAGTTCTTCGCAGCACACACCGACAGACACGCTGTGAGGCCAGAATGCAGTGGGCAACTTGTGCCGGACCCCGGCCGCAAACGTGCTGAGGCTGGAAATGATGGCAATGTGACGCACACGCGTCACACCCGCCAGCGAGGTGGCAGTGGCGATGTCGGTGACCGCCGACTCGCGCCGGCCCCTCACAGCGGCGGTGTTGGCCACCCAGAGCACCCGTGCGCCGATGAGGGGATCGAGCGAAATGGCGCGGGTCAGGACGTGGAAATTGGCATCCGGGTCGTCGAGTGTGTCCAGTATGTCTTTGAGCACACGCGGAAAACTCGGCAGACTGAGGCTGAGTCGGCGAACCAGATCGTGTGTGACGGGCGTTCGACTCATCAGGCACTTCGGTAAGCCAACACCTGCTCGAACAGAGCGGCCAGCGTCGGTTCGGTCAAGTCGGCATCTTCGAAAATTTCCAGCACCCTGCGTGCAGCCACCGCGACATCGTCTGCAACCGCTTCGTCGGTTCGCTGGTCGGGGTATTCAATCTGTATGAACTCGGCATGGTGGGCCACCAGTTGGCCCAAACTGGCCTCGGTCAACACATGACTGGCCGGCAGGGTCAGACTGAGCAATCCGCGTTCGACTGCGTTGGCAGCCACACCCAGGACCATGCCAACACAGGCTTCTTCGACCGGAATGAAACGCTGACGGATTCGCATCGGTAAACGGGTGACCTGCTTGTTCAAAACATGGCACCCAGTATCGCATGAAATAGCAAATTTCAACGAAATTTGCTATTTACACATCAAATAGAGCGCTGCATCACTGCTTCAAGACATCCGCCCCGGCCGGCGGATTGAACTGGAACTGCGCGGCAGGCAACGAAGGCAGCGTGCGAAACCCTTCGAAGCGGATGGTCGACCGCTGGCCAAAGCTGTCTTCCATGTCCAGCACCGCCAGTTCACCCTGGGCGAACGCGAGGCGCACGCTTTTGAGTTGGCCATCACCCTGACGCGGAGTGGCACGCACCCAGGTCAGGCCCTTGTCGTCGGGCTCGTCCGCGAATTCGAACACCTCGGCCAGTTTGGCCAGGGTAGCCGCAGATGCCACCAGCGCAGCAGGCGTGGACCCCAACGCCTGCGACTGGGCTCGGCTGGTGACCTGATTCAGGTCATGGTCGTACAGCCACAGCGTTTTGCCATCGGCCACGATGGTCTGCTCGAACGGTTTGGTGTAGTCAAACCGGAAGCGGTCGGGCCTCATGAAGGCAAAGCTGCCGCGAGATGTTTTGCTCCGCCCGGTCGCTTCACCCGCCCGCACGGGTGCGGTCACGGTTTGGACGAAGCTGGCGGAGCCCGCTTTGGCCTCGGTCAGGAATTTTTCAAGATCTTTCAAGCCTCCAGCGCTTGATGGTATTGAAAATAATGCTATGCATAACGAAAAAACGTAGGTTCGCATGTTGTTTGGATGCGTGCCTGCACGCAAAAGTTGCCGCACGCCGCGGTCAATCGCCGCCACGGGCGGGCACCAGTATGTCGCGCTGGCCGCTGCTGGTCAGCGAACTGACCAGACCGGCTTTTTCCATGTCTTCCAGCAGACGGGCTGAGCGGTTGTAACCAATTTTCAGCTTGCGCTGCACGTAACTGATGCTGGCTTTGCGGTCCTTCAGGACGATTTCCACCGCCTGGTCGTACATGGGGTCCTTCTCGCCATCAGGCCCGTCGCCCGCATCGGCACCAGCACCTTCGCCATCGCCCAGACTGGCTTCCAGCACGCCGTCGATGTAGTTGGGCTCGCCACCCTGCTCTTTCAGGTAGGACACGACGCGGTGCACCTCGTCATCGCTGACGAAAGCGCCGTGTACCCGGATGGGGTAACCCGTTCCACTGGGCATGTAGAGCATGTCGCCCATGCCCAGCAGGGCCTCGGCCCCCATCTGGTCCAAAATGGTGCGGCTGTCGATCTTGCTGCTCACCTGGAACGATATGCGCGTGGGAATGTTGGCCTTGATGAGGCCGGTGATCACGTCCACGCTGGGGCGCTGGGTGGCCAGAATCAGGTGAATGCCAGCGGCACGGGCCTTCTGCGCCAGACGGGCAATGAGTTCTTCGATCTTCTTGCCCACCACCATCATCAGGTCGGCCAGCTCGTCGATGACGACCACGATGTGTGGCAGGCGCTCCAGCGGCTCGGGCTGCTCGGGCGTGAGGCTGAACGGGTTGCCGATGAATTCGCCCCTGGCCTTGGCTTCGTCCAGCTTGGCATTGAAACCCGCCAAGTTGCGCACCCCCATTTTACTGAGCAGCTTGTAGCGCTTTTCCATCTCGGCCACGCACCAGTTCAGGCCGTTGGCGGCCTGCTTCATGTCGGTGACCACCGGGCACAGCAGGTGCGGAATACCCTCGTACACACTCATTTCGAGCATCTTGGGGTCAATCAGCATGAGGCGCACGTCGCGGGCATCTGCCTTGTACAGCAGGCTCAGAATCATGGCGTTGATGCCGACCGACTTGCCCGAGCCCGTGGTGCCCGCCACCAAGCAGTGGGGCATCTTGGCCAGGTCGGCCACCACCGGGTTGCCCACGATGTCTTTGCCCAGGCCCATGGTGAGCAGGCTCTTGGCCTCGTGGTACACCTGCGACCCCAGAATTTCGCTCAGTTTGATGGTCTGGCGCTTGGCGTTGGGCAGCTCCAGCGCCATGTAGTTTTTGCCGGGAATGGTCTCGATCACGCGGATGGACACCAGGCTCAATGACCGTGCCAGGTCACGCGCCAGGTTCACCACCTGCGAGCCCTTCACCCCCGTGGCGGGTTCGATTTCGTAGCGTGTGATGACCGGGCCGGGGGCTGCAGCCACCACGTGCACCTCCACGCCAAAGTCTTTCAGTTTTTTCTCGATCAGGCGGCTGGTCATTTCCAGCGTGTCGGCCGACACCGACTCCTGACGCGCCGGTGCACCATCCAGCAGGTCCACCTGCGGCAGGTGCGAATCGGGCATCTCGGCAAACAGGGGCTTCTGCCGCTCCTTGGCCACACGGTCGCTCATCGCCGGCTCGTTGGTCACCGGTTCGATGATGCGTACTGGCTCGGGCCGCGCCACTGGCTTGGGTGGCTGGACCGCCTCAGCATCCACCGGCGCGGCCTGAACAGCCGTGTCGAACAACACGGGTTCGGTACGTTCCGGGGCCGCTGAAACGGGCGTGTGCGTGTCGCCACCTGCTGTAGCAGCAGGTGACAAGGCATCCACCGATGCCAACCACGGCGCAACGGCGGCTTCTTCTTCCACGCGCTGGCGGGCGGCCTGTCGGCCGATCAGCAGGTCATGGTCAGCCTCACGACGCTCCCGTCGGGCCTGCCACCAACCGTCCAGAAGCCGTCCCAAACCTTCGGCCCATTGACCCCAGGAGAACCTGAACACGCTCGCCGATGCAAACACCAGCACGCCAATGGACACCAGCGCCGAGCCGTTGAATCCGAGCCAACGCATGGCCATCTGCCCCAACCAGTAACCCAGCGCACCGCCTGAATGGCCGGGCAACATCGACTCGAACCGGTAGAGCCTGCTCCACTCCAACACCGTGCTGGCTGCCACCAACAACAGCAACAGCAACCAGAATCCCAGGCGTTTCAGGGGCGCCGAGCCGAGCCAGGCCCAACGGCTCCCGGCCCATTCGTCGGGCTTCAGCGCGGGCTCTTCGCGCAACCAGGCCGCCAGCGCCGCCAGCCACAGGCGCAGCCCGACCAGCCACAACCACCAGGTGGACAAGCCCAGCAGAAAAAACGAGCCATCTGCCAGATAGGCACCTGCACGCCCCCCCCAATTGGCCAATGGCGCGCCCGAGCCTGTTGTCGACCAGGCGGCATCGCCCCGGGTGTAGCTGACCAGCGATATGAAGGCAAAAACCAGCGCCACCAGTCCGGTCAGCAGGCCAATTTCCTGCGCAAAACGGTTGATGCCCATGGGCGGCGCAGCCGCCCGGTCGGCATTCAGGGTGTTGAGTGAATACGTCATGACCGTCCCGAGTGCTCGGTGTGCACCTCAAATACGACCGGGCGTGCGACGCCGGTCATTGATGTAGATCACGCCATCCGCATGCTCTTCGATAAAGCCCTTCTCCTCCAGATCTTTGATGACGCGGCTGACCATCTCACGCGAGGCCCCGACCATCTTGGCCACATCCTGACGCGAGAGCTTGCCGTTGATCACTTTGCGACCGGGGGACTCGTCGGTGGCCGATTCGATCAGCACACGTGCCACACGACCGTACACGTCCATCAGCGCCAGCGATTCGATGTTGCGGTCGGCCTTGCGCAGCCGTTGCACCAGACCTTTCATGACCGCGTAAGCCATGGCCGAGTTTTCGCCCAGGCAGCGGGCAAACTCGGCACGGCCCAACAACAGCGTGTCAGTCTGTATGTCAGCCCGAACGGATGCGGAATGCGGTTGGTTGTCGATCAGGCTCATCTCGCCCGTGTAGTCACCCGCCCCCAGTGTGGCCAGGATCACTTCGCGCCCCCGCGAATCGGTGGTGACCACCCTGGCACGGCCGGTCAGCAGAATGATGAGGCGGTCAGATTTCTCGCCCTGCGTCACCAGCACCTCGCCTCGTTTGAACCGCTGCTTGGTCACTGCGGCGGCCACCCCTTCGGCCTGCTTCGGCGTGAGCGTGGCAAACAGCGGTACCCGGCGGATCAACTCCAGGTTGGACAAAATCGACATCAGTGACTCCTGTGCTGACAGTTACGGGTGCGTGGACGGGCACCCGCCGGTTGGACTTGAGATTAGGGCGTGCGCCAGCACATGCAGCGGGTGCTACCTACAATCTTCGGTTTTCCAACAGGCCGGGGCGCAGCAGCCGGTGCGACACCACAGCCTTTTCTGCCTTGACAGCGCAACCACCCGCGCACCACACACCATGAAGCATTCTAAAGTTCTGATTCTGGGCTCCGGCCCGGCCGGTTACACCGCCGCCATTTATGCGGCCCGCGCCAACCTGTCACCCACCCTGGTCACAGGCATGGCCCAGGGCGGCCAGCTGATGACCACCACCGAGGTGGACAACTGGCCCGCCGATGTCAACGGCGTACAAGGACCCGACCTGATGCAGCGTTTTTTGCAACATGCCGAGCGCTTCAAAACCGAGATGGTGTTCGACCACATCAACGCCGTCGACCTGAGCAAACGCCCGTTTGTGCTGACCGGCGACAGCGGCCAGTACAGTTGCGATGCACTCATCATCGCCACCGGTGCGTCGGCCAAATACCTGGGGTTGCCATCTGAAGAAGCTTTCATGGGCAAGGGCGTGAGTGGCTGCGCCACCTGCGACGGCTTCTTTTACCGGGGCCAACCCGTGTGTGTGGTGGGCGGTGGCAACACAGCCGTGGAAGAGGCGCTGTACCTGTCGAACATTGCCAGCAAGGTCACGCTGATTCACCGGCGCGACAAGTTCAAGGCGGAAGCCATCATGATCGACCACCTGATGGAGAAAGTGGCCGCCGGCAAGATCGAACTGAAAACCCATTGCGTGCTGGACGAGGTGCTGGGCGATGCCAAGGGCGTGAACGGCGTGCGCATCAAGCACGTGCAAACCGGCGCCACCGAAGACCTGGCCGTGCAGGGTTGCTTCATCGCCATCGGCCACCAGCCCAACACCGACATCTTCAAAGGCCAGTTGGACATGAAGGACGGGTACATCGTGACCCGCTCAGGCAACAACGGCTTTGCCACCATGACCAGCGTCCCGGGCGTGTTCGCAGCCGGAGATGTGCAGGACCATGTGTATCGCCAGGCCATCACCAGCGCGGGTACCGGCTGCATGTCCGCACTCGATGCCCAGCGCTTTCTGGAACAGGGCGGCACCTGATCGGATCAGGCATCCAGAACAACGCCAGATCAGGATACCAGAGCAAGTCCCGGCCTCTGCGCTATAATGCCGGGTTTTTCGGGGTTACCGCCACCCTTTTCATGGCGAGGTGAGGTTGTCATTTCAGGCCGTCAGGCCGCGACAACCGTGTTTATCGGAGTGTCCTCATGGCACGCGTCTGCGACGTAACGGGCAAGAAGCCCATGGTAGGGAACAACGTTTCCCACGCCAACAACAAAACCAAGCGCCGGTTCCTTCCCAACCTGCAATACCGCCGTTTCTGGGTGGAAAGCGAAAACCGTTGGGTGCGTTTGCGCGTGTCCAGCGCAGCTTTGCGCCTGATCGACAAGAACGGCATTGACGCCGTGCTCGCAGACCTGCGCGCACGCGGCCAAGCCTGATACTGAAAGGAACCGATCATGGCAACCAAAGGCGGACGCGAAAAAATCAAGCTGGAATCCACTGCGGGTACCGGCCACTTCTACACTACCAATAAGAACAAGAAGACCACGCCCCAAAAGCTGAGCTTCATGAAGTTCGACCCCAAGGCTCGCAAGCACGTCGAGTACAAGGAAATCAAGCTGAAGTGATCCACTTTCAGCTGATGCAACAAAAAAGCCGCTGAGTCCCAGCGGCTTTTTTGTTGTCCGACTGACGCTTGCAACACCGAACGGCAGGGTCAATAAAAAAACCGCCCTGACGGGCGGTCTGACTGTGGCGGTGCCCAGCACACCCGTCACAGACGGGCATCAGGCTGTGTCTTCAGACGCGCACGGCACGCAGCGTGTACGAAAACTCCTTGAGTGCGGCCACGCCACTGTCTTCTGCGCGTTTGCACCAGGCCTGCAGGTCTTTGGCCATCTGCTCGCGCGTGAGGTTGCGGTTGGACCACAGCTGGCGCAGTTCTTCCCGCATCGCGTGCATGGTGTCGAGCACCGGGTGCTCGGCACGGAACTGGGCAAGCTTGGCCCGCAGCTCTGAAGGCACCTTGTCGTCATCGCGGTGCATCCAGCGTTTGGCTGCTTTCAGCATCGACACATCGGCATGCCTGGCCTTGGCGGCTTCGATCTCCGCCTTGCAGGCTCGGCGCATTTCACGCGCGTAACTGGCCATGACTTCGTAGCGGTTGGCAATGATGGCTTCCAGCGTCAGCTCGTCGGCCACGGGCTTCACATCGCCCAACACCAGATGAGGAGCCGTTTTGCGCACCTTGGCCAGGCCCATGATCTCCATGGCGCGGATGTAACCCCAGCCGATGTCAAACTCATAGGGCTTGACCGACAGCTTGGCCGACGTGGGGTAGGTGTGGTGGTTGTTGTGCAGTTCTTCACCACCGATGAGGATGCCCCAGGGCGACACATTGGTGCTGGCATCGGCCGCCTCGAAGTTGCGGTAACCCCAGTAGTGCCCCAAACCATTGATGATGCCGGCGGCGGTGATGGGAATCCAGGCCATCTGCACCGCCCAGACCGTGAGACCGATGGCGCCGAACAACGCCACGTCGATGATGAGCATCAGTGCGACACCCTGCCATGAAAAGCGGGTGTAGAGGTTGCGCTCAATCCAGTCATCGGGCGTGCCGTGGCCATAACGGGCCAAAGTATCCGCGTTTTTGGTTTCAGCCCGGTACAGCTCGGCACCCTGGGTCAGCACTGTCTTGATGCCGAACACCACCGGGCTGTGCGGGTCACCGACCTGCTCGCATTTGGCATGGTGTTTGCGGTGCACAGCTGCCCATTCCTTGGTGACCTGACCCGTGGTCAGCCACAACCAGAACCGGAAAAAATGCGACGGAATGGCATGCAGCTCCAGCGAGCGGTGCGCCTGGTGGCGGTGCAGGAAGATGGTGACACTGGCAATGGTGATGTGCGTCAGCACCAGGGTGATGAGGATCACCTGCCACCAGGTGGTTTCAACCAGGCCGTGCGCCAGCCACTGCACCCATCCATCCAGAGCATTCATATCGGTCAACTTCCATGCAGGCCACAGACGTGCAGCCCAAAGCCCAGCATTTTAGGTGCACGGCTTGCTTTTGAGTGCATTTGAATACGCGCTTATGGGCACACATGGGGGCACTTCGGCAAACCGGTCGCAATACCTCACTGCCCGTGCAAATCCCTGAACGCCTGCAACACAAACCGGGCAGGTGACCCAAACGCCTTGAAGTTAGACATGTCGGGCGGGTCATCGAAAAAGCGGTTGACCGCTGGGTGTGCCGACCAATCGGCCTCGCTCAGCCGGCGAAAGCCCATGCTCCAGTCGGCAAATTCTGGTGCATCCACCGACCGAAGCATCAGCCGACGGATGTTCCCGGTTCGCGGGTCCGACTCAATCCGATCCATCATCTCCTCGATGGCATCGTCAGAGCCCTCCAGCACCTGGATGAAACGCTCCCGTCCGTAAAGGAGCATGCCCGTGAGGCCCAACGCCGGGTTGTTGCGGTGTGCAGCTGCCAGAATGGCCGCCAGGTCGGCCTCGCCCAGACCGGGCGTGGCATCGCTGGTGTAGATCAACTGTGAAACCATGTGTACCTCGCTACGGTCATGTGTGGGTGAACACCGGGCCCCATTTGACGCCTTCAGGCTTTCAGGCCTTGCGTTCCCACACGGCCGCAAAAAAGCCATCGGTGTCATGCCGGTGTGGCCACAGGCGCAAGTATGGCCCGGCACACAGGGCGGCAGCGTCGGGTGCAGGCTGCGTATCGGCAGAAGCCATCAGCTTGCCCAGCACGTCAGCCACGGGCACCGGCACAAAGTCAGGGTGAGCGGCTGTGAAGGCCTCGGCAACGGCTTCGTTTTCATCGGGCAGGATGCTGCACGTGGCGTACACCAGCCGACCGCCCGACTTCACCAGGCGTTGCGCGCTGGCCAGAATGGCCATTTGCTTGGCCTGCAACTCCTGCACACCGGCAGCGGTTTGCCGCCACTTCAAGTCAGGGTTGCGACGCAAGGTGCCCAGTCCCGAACAGGGGGCATCGACCAGCACACGGTCCATCTTGCCTGCCAGGCGTTTGATGCGCTCGTCACGCTCGTGCGCAATGGCCACCGGGTGCACATTGGAGAGCCCGCTGCGGGCCAGACGGGGTTTGAGCGCATCCAACCGGTGGGCCGACACGTCAAACGCATACAGCCGCCCGGTGTTGCGCATCATGGCGCCAATGGCGAGCGTCTTGCCACCTGCACCGGCACAGAAATCGGCCACCATTTCGCCACGTTTGGCCTCCAGCAGCCACGCCAACAGCTGCGAGCCCTCATCCTGCACCTCCAACTCGCCATTGACGAAGGCCGGCAGCTTGTTGATGGCGGGTTTACCCTGTATGCGGATGCCCCAGGGCGAGAACGGTGTGGCCACACCATCGATAGCATCTTTTTTAAGCTGGTCAAGCGCTGGAAGCCTTTTCTGCTTGAAATCATTCACACGCAGGTCCAGCGGCGCAGGTGAATTCAGGCTGGTGGCCAACGCCTGGAACTCGTCACCGACCTGGGCTTTCAATGGCTGCACCAGCCAGTCCGGCAGGTTGTGGCGGTGGTGGGGCTGCAAGTCGCCAGCCGGTATGGTGGAGGTGCTGTCCAACCAGGCCGCCTCGGCATCGGTCAGCGCGCTTTTGATGTAGTTGCGGTCGCCATGGAAACCCAGCACAGCCAGCTTGCGCTCGCGCGAACCGGGGCCTGAGCGGGCCAGGTACTCGAACAACAGCTTCTGGCGCAACACGTTGTAGGCCGTCTCGGCCAGTGTGTTGCGTTCGCGTGGCCCCAGGTTGCGGTGCTCACGGAAAAAACGGGACACCACGGCGTCGGCCGGGTGATCAAACTTGACGACGAGCCGCACCAGGTCGGTGCAGGCGTCCAACAGGGTTTTGGGGTGCATGGGGCCGATTGTCCCACGCGCCTCCGTGGCATCAGGCTGTGGCGTCAGGCTGCACCAACAACATGGCAAAACCACTGGCGCAACCCCGTGCCCGATAATCGCGCCCCATGTCTGACATCGAAAATCAGGTGCGCCGCCGCCGCACCTTTGCCATCATCTCCCACCCCGACGCCGGTAAAACCACCCTCACCGAGAAGCTGCTGCTGTTTTCGGGTGCCATCAACATCGCCGGATCGGTCAAAGCGCGCAAGGCTGCCCGCCATGCCACCTCCGACTGGATGGAAATTGAGAAGCAGCGCGGCATTTCGGTCGCATCGAGCGTGATGCAGATGGAATACCGCGACTGCGTCATCAACCTGCTCGACACCCCCGGCCACCAGGACTTCTCGGAAGACACCTACCGCGTGCTGACCGCCGTGGACGCCGCGCTGATGGTGATTGACGCGGCCAACGGCGTTGAGCCCCAAACCCGCCGCCTGCTACAGGTCTGCCGCGCCCGCAACACGCCCATCCTGACCTTTGTGAACAAGATGGACCGCGAGGTGCAGGCCCCGCTGGACGTGATGGACGAGATCGAGCGCGAGCTGGGCATGACCGTGGTGCCGTTCACCTGGCCTGTGGGCATGGGAAAAATGTTCCACGGCGTGTACGACCGCCGCACCGACCAGATGCGCGTGTTTGCCGCCGGTGAAGACCGGGCAGGCGGCGACGAAGAAGTGCTGAGCGGCCGCGACAACGCCGACACCGCCAGCCGCTTTGGCATGGAATGGACCCAGGCCAAAGACGAAATGGAGCTGGTGGAAGGCGCGTCACCCGCGTTCGACGAAGCCGAATTTCTGGCTGGTCGGCAAACCCCGATGCTGTTCGGCTCGGCCATCAACAACTTTGGCGTGCGCGAGGTGCTGGACGCCCTGGTGGACCTGGCCCCCCCGCCCGGCCCAAAACCCGCCATCCAGCGCGTGGTGGAGCCGGTGGAGCCCAAGTTCAGCGGCGTGGTGTTCAAGATCCAGGCCAACATGGACCCGGCGCACCGCGACCGCATTGCCTTCGTGCGCGTGGCCAGCGGCAAGTTCGAGCGCGGCATGCCCCTGAAGGTGGTGCGCAGCGGCAAGGTCATCAAACCCAACACGGTGGTCACCTTCATGAGCCAGCGCCGTGAACTGCTGGACGAAGCGTTTGCCGGCGACATCATCGGCATTCCCAATCACGGCGTGCTGCAACTGGGCGACACGCTGACCGAAGGCGAGGCCCTGCAGTTCACCGGTCTGCCGTTCTTTGCGCCGGAAATCATCCGCAGCGTGGAAGTGGCCGACCCACTGCGCACCAAGCAGCTCAAGGCGGGTCTGACACAGCTGGGCGAGGAAGGGGCCATCCAGGTCTTCCGCCCCGTGGCAGGCAGTGTGCTGATGCTGGGAGCAGTGGGCCAGTTGCAGTTCGAGGTGGTGGCCCACCGGCTGGAGACGGAGTACGGCGTGAAAGCCCGCATCACCGGCAGCCCCTACCAGGTGGCCCGCTGGGTGACCTGTGCGCCGGAAGACGGCGGCGAGCAGGAACTGAAGCGCTTCATCGACGCCAACCAGCACCGCGTGGCCCTGGACGCCGTGGACGCCCTCACCCTGCTGGTGGACCACAGCGCCACCCTGCGCGCCGTGGAGGCCAACTGGCCAAAAATCAAATTC
>DDUQ01000039.1:26643-26820 GCA_002344885.1 Comamonadaceae bacterium UBA2334 | reverse complement strand
GGGTGGCGCGGCCCGCTTGGCGGCCTCGGCCCGAGCGGCCAGTTCGGCGCTGAAACCGTAAGCCGCGCAGGGCATGCCACCGCCCAGCGGTTTGCCCACCACCACTGCATCGGGCTGCAGGCCGTGGGCGCGGGAGTAGCCGCCGGGCCCGGAGCTGATGGTGTGGGTTTCGTCCAG
>DDUQ01000039.1:26114-26276 GCA_002344885.1 Comamonadaceae bacterium UBA2334 | reverse complement strand
GCGGCTTCCAGCGCGGCCAGGTCGTTGAACTCCACCACGCGGGTGGTGCGCGTCAGGTCGTGCACCTGACCCAGCAGGCTGTCGCGCTGGGTAGGCTGGCCGTGGACCAGATCGACAAACACATCGTCCACCGTGCCGTGGTAGCAGCCGTTGAACACCAGC
>DDUQ01000039.1:0-25873 GCA_002344885.1 Comamonadaceae bacterium UBA2334 | reverse complement strand
GGTAGCAGCCGTTGAACACCAGCAGCACGGAACGGCCGGTGGCGGCGCGCAGCCAGCGCAGCACGAAGCGGTTGGCATCGGTGGCCGTCATGGCGAACTGCCACTGCGGCAGGCCGAAACGCTCGGCCAGCGCGTCGCCCACGGCGGCGGCATCTTCATTGGCCAGCATCGCGGTGCAGCCCCGGCTGGCCTGGGCGGCCAGCGCCTGCATCACCACCGGCGGCGAGTGGCCGAACATGGCCCCGGTGTCGCCCAGACAGAAGTCGGCCAGCACATGGCCGTCCAGGTCGGTCAGGTGCGCGCCCTGGGCGTGTGCCATGTGCAGCGCAAATGGGGTGGCCCAGTCGTTCATCCAGTGCAGCGGCACGCCGAACATCAGGTGTTGCGCCGTTCGGGCCGCCTGCGCCTGCGAGCGAGGGTTGCGGGCGATGTAACTGGCCCGCTCGTGTGCCAACAGCGTGTGCACGCGTGCAGGGTCAATGCCCCCGGCGGGTGGGGTGGAAATGTGAGGGACAGACATGGCGCACATCATTTCCTGCACGCCGTGTGCCTGGCAAGCACAAAATGGCCCTGGCCGGTGCCACTTTGACGTGCTGTGGGCAGGCCAGTGGCTTGCTGTGTGTTCGGTTGATCCACACCAGCTCTGGCAAGCGCGCCTGGTGCTGGTGGGTGTTCGGCGAGCCGGGGTGCGGACCCGGGTGTCAGCACCCGCTTGCATCACCGACAATGCGGGTTTTGTTGTTGACCCTTCTTGCTTGAATTTCCCATGTCTGACACGACCGCCCCCATCACGCTGCCTGACCGCCTGTCACAAGACCCCCGCAGCCCGTTCTTTGTGCGCGAGATGTTCGAGCACGACATTGGCATCCATTTCAATGGCAAAGAGCGTTTCGATGTGGCCGAGTACTGCATCAGCGAAGGCTGGATCAAGGTGCCCGCCGGCAAAACCGTTGACCGCCGTGGCCAACCGCTGTTGATCAAGCTCAAGGGCTCGGTAGAGGCCTTCATCAAAGCGGCCTGAGCCCATGACATGGCCTGCTGGCGCACCCTGCCCGTGTGGCCGCATGTCTGGCGCGGGCAAGGGCAAGGCTGGCCAGCCGCTGGCCTATGCGGACTGCTGCCAACCCTGGCACGCAGGCCATCCTGCACCCACGCCAGAAGCGCTGATGCGCTCGCGCTACAGCGCATTTGTGCTGGGGCTGACTGATTACCTGCAGGCCACCTGGCACGCCAGCACCCGCCCGGCCGACCTTGCGCTGGAGCCTGGCACCCGCTGGCTGGGCCTGGAGGTTCGGTCGCACGCCCAGACGGATGCCACACATGGGGAGGTCGAGTTTGTGGCGCGCAGCCGTG
The DNA here is from genome assembly GCA_002344885.1 of Comamonadaceae bacterium UBA2334. Classification (GTDB taxonomy): domain Bacteria; phylum Pseudomonadota; class Gammaproteobacteria; order Burkholderiales; family Burkholderiaceae_C; genus UBA2334. The sequence goes on along the minus strand of DDUQ01000039.1, from coordinate 24,520 downwards.
TGGCAGGCAAGGGGCAGCGGCTGCACGAGCGCAGCCGGTTTTTCCGCGAAGGCGGCCAATGGCTGTATGTGGACGGCGACATGCTGACGCCCTGATTCGGCATCTTGTTTGACAGGGGCACACCATGCCACGTTTTGCCGCCAACCTGACCATGCTCTACAACGAGCACCCGTTTCTGGAACGGTTTGCCGCCGCAGCGGCAGACGGGTTTCAAGGCGTGGAGTACCTGTTCCCCTATGCATTCGACCCCACCGACATTGCCCGCTGCCTGGCGGCCCATGGCTTGCAGCAGGTGCTGTTCAATGCCCCGCCGGGAAACTGGGACGCAGGCGAGCGGGGCCTGGCCTGCCTGCCGGGGCGTGAAGGCGAGTTCAGAGCGGGCTTTGTCAAGGCGCTGGACTATGCGCGGGCATTGGCCTGCAACCGCATCCACGTCATGGCGGGTTTGGCACCTGCCAGTGCAGACGCGGCCGAGTTGCAGGCCACCTACCTGTCCAACCTGGCATGGGCAGCGGGGTTGGCGTATGGCGATGGCTGCGATGTGCTGATCGAGCCCATCAACACCCGCGACATGCCGGGCTACTACCTGACCCACCAGGCCGCCGCGCATGATGTGGTGCGCACCATCGGCGCTCCCAACCTGAAGGTGCAGATGGACCTGTACCACTGCCAGGTCATGGAAGGTGATGTGGCCAGCAAAATCCGACAGTACCTGCCCACCGGGCGGGTGGGGCACTTCCAGTTGGCGGGCGTGCCCATGCGACACGAACCCGACCTGGGCGAGCTTAATTACCCCTATCTGTTTGACGTCATTGACGAGGTGTCGGCAGCAGTGGGTTGGTCCGGCTGGGTGGGCTGCGAATACCGGCCGGCGCGCGGAGCGGTGCCCGGTGGAACCACGGCCGGTTTGGGGTGGTTGCCGAGGGATTGAAGCCTGCCAAATCGAAAACGGCACCCGAGGGTGCCGTTTTCGATAAAGAATATGACTCTGGCGCTTTATTGATAAGCGCTGTTAGCTATTGAATTTCAATTTTGCCACGCGGGTCAATCAAGCCGCAGCCTTCACCCTCAGGCGCCATGCATGCAGCAGGGGCTCGGTGTAGCCGCTGGGCTGCTCTTTGCCCTTGAACACCAGGTCGCACGCGGCCTGGTAGGCCATGCTGGTGCTGAAGTTGCCTGCCATGTTTTTGTACAGCGGGTCGCCGGCGTTCTGGCCGTCAACCTTGGCGGCCATGCGCTCGAAGGTTTCCTTGATTTGTGCTTCGGTCACCACGCCGTGGTGCAGCCAGTTGGCCATGTGCTGGCTGCTGATGCGCAGCGTGGCGCGGTCTTCCATCAGGCCCACGTCGTTGATGTCAGGCACCTTGGAGCAGCCCACGCCCTGGTCCACCCAGCGCACCACGTAGCCCAGAATGCCTTGGGCGTTGTTGTCCAGCTCGGCCTGTTTTTCAGCGTCAGACCAGTTGGGGTTGGCCGTCACCGGCACGGTCAGCAGGCCGGTCAGCAGGTTGTCACGTTCGGCGTTGGCGTCGATTTTTTCCATCTCGGCCTGGATGTCGGACACCAACACCTGGTGGTAGTGCAGCGCGTGCAGCGTGGCACCGGTGGGGCTGGGCACCCAGGCGGTGTTGGCACCGGCTTTGGGGTGGCCAATTTTCTGGTCCAGCATGGACTTCATCAGGTCGGGCATGGCCCACATGCCTTTGCCGATCTGGGCCTTGCCACGCAGGCCACAGCTCAGGCCGACGATGACGTTGTTCTTTTCGTAGCTCTGAATCCATGCGCTGGTCTTCATGTCGCCCTTGCGCAGCATGGGGCCGGCCAGCATGGCGGTGTGCATTTCGTCGCCGGTGCGGTCCAGGAAGCCGGTGTTGATGAAGGCCACACGGCTCTTGGCGGCTTCAATGCAGGCTTTCAGGTTGACGCTGGTGCGGCGCTCTTCGTCCATGATGCCCAGCTTGACGGTGCTGTCGGCCAGGCCCAGCACCTGTTCCACGCGGCCGAACAGTTCACATGCAAAGGCCACTTCGGCAGGGCCGTGCATTTTGGGTTTGACGATGTACACGCTGCCGGTGCGGCTGTTGCGGATGCCGTTGGCACCATTGCCCTTCAGGTCGTGCAGGGCGATGGTGGTGGTCACCATGGCGTCCATGATGCCTTCGGGAATCTCCTTGCCTTCTGCGCCCCACAGGATGGCGGGGTTGGTCATCAGGTGGCCGACGTTGCGCACAAACATCAGGCTGCGGCCATGCAGGCGCACTTCGCCGTTGCCGCTGGCGGCGGTGTAGAGGCGGTCAGGGTTCAGGCCACGGGTGAGCGTTTTGCCACCCTTCTGGAACGATTCGGTCAGCGTGCCCTTCAGGATGCCCAGCCAGTTGCTGTAGCCCACGATCTTGTCTTCCGCGTCCACGGCGGCCACCGAGTCTTCCAGGTCCAGGATGGTGGACAGCGCGGCTTCCAGCACCACGTCGGACACGCCAGCGGGGTCGGTGCGGCCGATCAGCGTGCTGCGGTCCAGGATGATGTCGATGTGGTTGCCGTGGTGCTTCAGCAGCAGCGAGGTGGGCTGCTCGGCCGGGCCCTGGTAGCCCACGAACTGGCTTGGGTCCTTCAGGCCGGTGGTCTGGCCGTCGTCCAGCGCCACAGTCAGCTGTCCGTTGACCACGCTGTAGCCTTTGGCATCGGTATGGGACTCGGCAGCCAATGGCGCAGCCTGGTCCAGGAACTGGCGTGCAAACTCAATGACCTTGGCACCGCGCACAGGGTTGTAGCCATGGTGGGAGGCCTTGTCTGCGCCGTCGGTTTCGGGGATCACGTCGGTGCCGTACAGCGCGTCATACAGGCTGCCCCAGCGGGCGTTGGCGGCGTTCAGCGCATAGCGGGCGTTCAGAATGGGCACCACCAGCTGTGGGCCGGCCTGGATGGCCAGTTCCGCGTCCACATTCGCGGTCGTGGCCGTCACGCTGGCAGGCTGGGGCACCAGGTAGCCAATGGTTTCCAGAAATTTGCGGTAGGCCACCATGTTGGTGATGGGGCCTGGGTTGGCCTGGTGCCAGGTGTCCAGCTCGGTCTGCAGGCGGTCGCGCTCTTTCAGCAGGGCCGCATTCTTGGGGGCCAGATCGGCCACGATGGCGTCAAAACCCGCCCAGAAGGCATCGCTGCCCACACCGGTACCCGGCAGCACCTGGTTGTTGATGAAGTTGTACAGGTCGGTGGCCACTTGCAGGCCGTGAATCTGAGTGCGTACGGTCATGGTGTGTTGCTGGAGAGTAGTTGAACAAACGGATGTGGCCCGTACCCGGCAGGGATGGGGTGCCAACCTGAGTTCAGACTGTATTGCAAACCTGAATCGGCATTAAATTCAAATTCGGCAATCTATTGATGACTTTTTTGTATTGAATTTCTGACTTCTCCGAAGGTGGTGCGCGTCGGGTGCGTCGTGCCGGCTCTCTACAATGCAGCCCCTTTTGCCGCAGCACCGCATATGAACATCGTTGTCAATGAAGCACTGAAAGCCTACATCGACCCGTTGACCCCCGAGGAGTACGAGGCGCTGGAACGCAGCATCCTGGCGGAAGGCTGCCGCGATGCGCTGGTGCTGTGGGGCGACCTGCTGGTGGATGGCCACAACCGCTATGGCATTTGCCAGAAACATGGCCTGCCCTTCCAGACGGTGCAGAGCAAGCTGTTTCACTCCATGCAGGACGTCCACCTGTGGATGATCGACCAGCACCTCGGGCGGCGCAGCGTCTCCGACTTCCAGCGCGGCGTGCTGGCGTTGCGAAAGCGCGAAATCGTGGCCGAACGGCGGGCGCGCTGGCTGGCGGCCTCCAGCGAAGCCGGTGCGGCTTCAGTCGCCGCCGAGGGTGACGAGCAAAGCCCACCGTGGGACACCGCCGCCCAGTCGGCAGCACCACCCGCACAGCCGGTGCCAGCCCCGCTCAAAAGCCGCGAAGACATTGCCCGGGCCGCTCGCCTGCGCAGCAGTCAGGTGGTGCTGATTGAAAAGATTCAGAAACAGGCCGCCCCCGAACTGGTGGCTGCCGTCAAGTCGGGGGCGGTGTCCATCAGCACCGCTGCCGCAGTGGCCACACTGCCTGCAGACGAGCAGGTGGCGGCTGTGGTCGGTGGCAAAGACGACATCAGGCAGGCCGCCAAACGCGTGCGCAAAGCCAAGCGCAAACCGCGTGATGTGCCTGCAGCAGGCACCGAGGCTGGGCCAGATGTTGCCAACCCCTTGCAAGCGGCGCAGCAACAAATTGCGTCACTGCAGGCCGAAAATGAAGCCCTGCGCCATCAGGTTCTGGTTTTGCAGCAGCAACTGGCAGCGGCTTGTGGCTCGCAATGAGCGCGAAACACGGCGTCAGTTGCCGCTGGGTGGCACGCTGTCCACCAAACGGTCGGTCAGGCCTGCGCCCGCCCACATCCCCAGCAGGGTGACCCAGGCGGTGACGGCAAAGATGGCACCTCCTGTGATGCCGGCACCCACGGCACAACCGCCGGCCAGCATCGCGCCGAAGCCCATCAGGATGGCACCGAGGATGTATCGACGCATGCTGTGTCCATCTTTGAAGCCTTCCAGCTTCCATTCCCTGCCCACAAGCGCACCGATGAGCGAGCCGGCAAACACGCCGGGCATCAGCCCAAAGTCGAACCCGATGTGCGGAGCGGGTGTCTGGAGTACCCGCATCAGCCACTCGGCCGAGGGGCCGCTGAACGTCAGCCCTTGCACGTTCACCACCTCAAACGACGCTTTGGATACCTGATAGGAAAACCACCATGCGCCCGCCACGGTCAGGCCGGTGGCGATGGCTGTGAGCCATTTGCCCGGCGACCAGCGGTTGCGCAGGGCAAAGTACACGCCGGCCAGCAGCCACAGCGCGCCAAACGCCAAGCCACCCCAGTGGCCAACACCCACCACAGACAGCAGATCGCGGCTGGCACCGCCGTCAATGGTCCACCAGCTGCTGATGGTCAAGCGCAAGGGTGAAAGTGCACCGGACAACGCTGCCTGGGCCGCGACCGCAAAAATCAGGCCCGACAACAAGGCGCGCAAGTTGCCAGTTGCGGACAAAACGAGCAGGCGGCTTGCACAGCCGCGGGTCAGGATCATCCCAGCGCCAAAGCACAGCCCGCCGATCAATGCGCCCGACAGGCTGCCGGTGTTGGCCATTTGCCGTGAGCCCGACACATCCAGCCACCCGCTGAGGATCAGGCCCTGCACGGCCACCACGGCCGATGCAAACGTGATCAGCCAGACAGGCAGTTTTTCGCCGAACTGACCGTGCCAGAACTCCACCACCGCCGCTCGCAGGCAAAACCGCGACCGCTGGGCAAAAAAGCCGAACAGGAGCCCCAGTACCAAACCTGCACAGGCCAACACAGCGTTGTCCCCGTAGCTTTCGAGGATGGGCGTCAGATTGAGCATGGGCAACCCCAGGTGTGCGAATGTGGATCAGGACAGCCCACCATCGTGGTGCCGCCTGGGTGAGTAAGAAAATTTCATTCGAATATTTTAATTTTCTTATTCAAGGCTCTCCCGTCTGGCCTTGCACCCTGGGCCGTGTGCGGTTGCCAGGTGTGCAGGCTGTCAGCGCGCGGTGGGGGCCAGCAGCGCTTTGGCGGCTTCGATGCGCAGCGCCATGTCCACCGCAGGATCGTGCATCACCCCCAGCAGGAACCGGCTTGCGGCTTCAGCCGGTTGCCGGTGCTCAGGTTCAGATGGTGGTTGCGGCTGACCAGTCACGCCGGCAACGGGTGTCGGTGTCGAGCCAGCAGGGCCGGGAGGCGCAGGCGTCAGCCGGGCCAGCGCCTGTTCAAACACCTGAACGGTCATGCTCTGCAACCGTGCCAACAAATCAGCCTGCGCCTGGGCACCCGGAGGCCGGCCGAGCCAGGGCTCGTCGGCAAAAATGCGCACCAGGTCGGGTGCCACAAACGCCGACCATTGGTCAGCACGCGTTTCAGTGGGGGGCAGGGCGGGCTGGGCGGCGCTGGTCGGTTGGCCACTGGCGGGCGGGAAGTCGCCATCGCCAGTTGGCGGGCCATCGGGCAGGTAGCGCTGGCGCAACCTGGCGAGGAATGTCGCAGCCTGCCCCCAAGCCACCGGACGGTCCACTGAAAACCAGAGCTGCAATCCTTTGTGGCCGTTGACGGCGATGCCCGGCGCTGGCAGCCCCAGATCGCCTTGGACGCCCTGCCACACCCGTTGCAGGCCGTCGGGGTCGGTCAGTGTCAGCACCATGGCCCTCACGTGGCCGTCCGGTGTGACCAGGGTGGTAGCCGTGGCGTCAGCATGGGCATCGGCAGCGGCTTGGGCCGGAACGAGGAACAGGCGGTGTTGGGCGTGTGGCAGGGTGGTCATGGTGCAGCGGCTGAAGGGCTGGTGGATGGTAGCCAGTGTGGTGCAGTGGCCAGGCCCCTGTTCAATGCGCCCATCCAGTGGCACAGGAATTCGACGGCGACGCGCAGCTTGGCCGAGCGCTCCAGCCGCACGGGGTACACCGCCCAGATGTCGGCGGGCTGGGTGCAGCCCGGCAGCACCTGCACCAATTGGCCGCTGGCCAGCAGCGGGGCCACCTGCCACACCGAGCGCAGCACAATGCCGCGCCCGTCCAGCGCCCAGCGCAGCGCCACCTCGCCGTGGTTGCTGGAGAGCTTGCCCGACACCTTCACCGTTTGTTCCTGCCCGTCGCACAACAGCCGCCACACGCCGAACGGGTGGTCGCGCTCCTTGATGGGCAGGCAGTCGTGCCCGGCCAGCTCCTGCGGGCTGCGCGGTGTGCCGCGCGCGGCCAGGTAGGCGGGGGCGGCGCACAGCACGCGGTGGTTGGGAGCCAGTTGGCGGGCAATCAGGTGCGGGGCAATGTCGTTGCCCACGCGCACGTCCAGGTCAAAGCCTTCGGCGGCCACGTCCACCAGGCGGTCAAACAGCTCCAGCCGCACTTGCAGGGCAGGGTGCTGTTCCACCAGCGCGCCCAGGGCCGGGGCCACCACCTGTTGGCCAAAGCCGAAGCTGCTGCACACCCGCAAGGGCCCGCGGGCCTGGGCGCGGGTGCCGCCGACTTCTTGCAGCAACTGGTCCACATCGTCCAGGATGCGCTGGGCCCAGCGGTACACCCGCTCGCCTTCGTCGGTCAGCGCCACGCGGCGGGTGGTGCGGTGCAGCAGCCGGGTGCCCAGTTGGGTTTCCAGCAGGCGGATGCGTTTGCTGACGTAGGCGGCCGAGGCACCCAGGTCGTCAGCGGCGGCCACGAAACTGGCTTTGCGCACCACCACGCAAAACACGCGGAGGTCGTCGTTGGACAGGCTTGAATTGTTCACGATGTGTGTTGAACGGCTGCACGGATGCAGGCATTGTGAATGCATTTGGGTGCAATACCATGCGCCATCTCCATCCATCCATCCGAAAGCACCCCATGAGCAAAACCCACCGCATCGCCCTCATTCCCGGTGACGGCATTGGCAAAGAAGTGGCCCCCGAAGGCATGCGCGTGGTGCAGGCCGCCGCGCAGCGTTTTGGCCTGTCGCTGGAGGTGACCGAATTCGAATGGGCCAGTTGCGACTGGTACCTGAAGCACGGCGAGATGATGCCGCCCGACTGGAAGGCGCAGCTGCAGGGCATGGACGCCATCTTTTTCGGTGCGGTGGGCTGGCCTGCCACCGTGCCCGACCACATTTCGCTGTGGGGCAGCCTGCTGAAGTTCCGCCGCGAGTTCGACCAATACGTCAACCTGCGCCCCGTGCGCCTGTTCGACGGCGTGCCCTGTCCGTTGGCCGGGCGCAAGCCGGGCGATCTGGATTACCTCATCGTGCGCGAAAACACCGAGGGCGAGTACACCAACCTGGGCGGCATCATGTTTGCGGGCACCGAGCGCGAGGTGGTCATTCAAGAGTCGGTGTTCAGCCGCCACGGCACGGACCGGGTGCTGAAATACGCCTTCGAGCTGGCCAACCAGCGCGCCCGCAAACACCTGACGGTGGCCACCAAAAGCAACGGCGTGGCTATCAGCATGCCCTGGTGGGATGGCCGGGCAGACGCCATGGCCGCCCACTACCCCGCTGTGACGGTGGACAAGCAGCACATCGACATCCTGACCGCCCGCTTCGTGCTGCAACCCCAGCGGTTTGACGTGGTGGTGGCCAGCAACCTGTTTGGCGACATCCTGTCCGACCTGGGCCCCGCCACCGCAGGCACCATCGGGCTGGCCCCTTCCGCCAACCTCAACCCCGATCGCACATTCCCCAGTCTGTTCGAGCCGGTACACGGCTCAGCGCCCGACATTTACGGCCAGAACATCGCCAACCCCATTGCCATGATCTGGTCGGGCGCCATGATGCTGAACTTTTTGACGGCGGGCGAAGGTGCGGGCCGTGCGGCGCATGACGCCATCGTGAAAGCCATTGAAACAGTGCTGCGCGAAGGCCCCCGCACCCGCGACCTGGGCGGCACTGCCAGCACCACCGAGCTGGGCGAGGCGATTGCGGCGTTGGTGATGCGTTGAGCGCGAGGGTGCAGTGGTCGTCTAAAAATATAGCTTAAAACTGTTTTCTGGAAAGCGCTGAAGCCCTGATGGACTGTAAAGTGCCAGTGGGTGTGATGGCTTCCGGGTCGATCAGGCAGTGCAGCACGCTGGGCAGGCCGCTGGCGCGGGCGCGGGCCAGAGCGGGGGCGAAGTCCTCCGTGCGTTCCACCCGTTCGCCGTGCCCGCCGAAGGCCTGGGCATAGGCCTTGAAGTCGGGGTTTTTCAGCTGCGTGGCGCTGATGCGGCCCGGGTACTCGCGTTCCTGGTGCATGCGGATGGTGCCGTACATGCCGTTGTCCAGCAGCACCACCACAATGGGCAGGCCGTATTGCACGGCGGTGGCGAACTCCTGACCATGCATCAGGAAGTCGCCGTCCCCGGCGAACACCACCACCTCGCGCTGGGGCCACAGGCGCTTGGCACCCACGCCGGCGGGCAGGCCGTACCCCATCGAGCCGCTGGTGGGCGCGAGCTGGCTGCCGTAGGTGGTGAATGGCCAGAAGCGGTGCACCCAGGTGGCGAAGTTTCCCGCGCCGTTGCAAAACACGGTGTCAGCGGGCAGGGTGGCCTTCAGGTGGGCCATGACCTCACCCATCTGCAAGGCGCCAGGGATGCGGATGGCGGTGGTGTCGCTCCAGGCCAGGTACTCGGCGTGGGCCGCTTCGGTGTGCACCTGCCAGGGCACGCCGGCCGGGGCTGGCAGCTTGCGCAGCGCCGCGGCAAAGGCCGGTGGTGTGGCGTGGATGGCCTGGGTGGGGCGGTACAGCTTGCCGAATTCGCCCACGTCGGCATGCACATGCACCAGTGGCTGCCGGGGGGTGGGAATGTCGAACAGCTCGTACCCTTGGGACGGCACCTCTGACAGCCGCCCGCCGGCCACCAGCACCAGGTCGGACGCGCGGATGCGCGCCAGCAATTTTGGGTTGACACCCAGCCCCAGGTCGCCGCCATAGCAGGGGTGTGTGGCCGGGAACAGCATCTGACGCCTGAACGAGCAGTACACCGGTATCGACCAGCGTTCCGCAAATGCGGTGAAGTCTTCCACCGCCTGCGCCGACCAGCGGCTGCCACCCACGATGGCCACCGGGCGTTGGGCGGCCTGCAGGCGCTGCGCCAGTTCGGCCATCTGTTCGGCGCCAGGGTGCGTGTCAGCGGCCTGCCACGGCAGGGCGTCGGCCACGCTGGCGGTGTCAGTCAGCATGTCTTCGGGCAGGGCCACCACCACAGGGCCGGGGCGGCCCGAAGTCGCCACGTGGAACGCTCGCGACACCAGTTCGGGCACGCGGGCGGGGTCATCAATGTCCACCACCCACTTGGCCATGGTGCCGAACACCGCACGGTAGTCCAGTTCCTGGAAGGCCTCACGCCCTTTGGCATCGCGTGCCACCTGGCCGACGAACAGGATCAGTGGTGTGGAGTCCTGGTGGGCAATGTGCACGCCGGCCGATGCGTTGGTCGCGCCGGGGCCGCGCGTGACGAAGCAGATGCCCGGCTGACCGGTCAGTTTGCCCTGCGCTTCGGCCATCATGGCGGCCCCACCTTCCTGGCGGCACACGGTGACGGCGATGTCGGCATCATGCAATGCGTCCAGCACGGCCAGGTAGCTCTCGCCTGGCACGCAGAACAGGTGCTGCACCCCGTGGGTGATGAGTTGTTGAACAAGCAGTTGCCCGCCTGTGCGGGCGGTGGGGGTGGAAGGGTTGGTGGTCATGGGCGCGTGAATGGGCAGGGGAGCGATCGGAGGACGTGTGCGTTCGGTGGGGCAGGGCTGGGCAGACGGGTTGGCGGTCAGATCACGTTGCTTTCCAGCAAGGGCTGGTTGTCCACCCAGCGCTGGATGGACAGGGGCGACAAGTCCAGGCTCTGGTAGGCACCTGTCAGCAGCCATTCGGCCAGACCGCGCCCCACGGCGGGGCATTGCTGCAGGCCGTGGCCCGAAAAACCGTTGGCGAACAGCAGGTTGTCGCAGTTCGGGTGCAGCCCGATCAGGGCGTTGTGGTCAAACGTGTTCATCTCGTAGTAGCCTGCCCAGGCACCCTGCATGCGCAGGGCCTCGAAGCCGGGAATGCGTTCGGCCAGGGTGGGCCAGACGAAGGTGTCAAACGCGTCGTACTCGGGCACCAGCGGGGCAAAGTCGGCATCGTTGTCAGCGGCGGGGGCGAACCCGCAGATGTAGCCGTTGCCTTCGGGCCGCAGCCAGATGCCGCTGGGGTCGATCAGCAGTGGGCAACCTGCCAGCGTGGCCGGGCTGGAGACGTGAAACACGGTGCGGCGCTTGCCCACCACGGGCAGGTCAATGCCCACCCACGCGGCGACGGCGGCTGCCCACGGCCCCGCTGCATTGACGGCGAAGCGGCAGGGCAAACGCTCGCCACTGCTCAGCCGCACGGCCTGTACGTGCTGGATGCCACCGTGTGGCGTCAGGTCCAGGCCCACGGCTTCATCGGCCAGGTAGCGCACGCCCTGGCTCTGGGCCTTTTTGCGCAATGCGGTCAGCAGCAGGTAGCCATCGAACCAGCCTTCCCCCGACAGCCCCAGCGAGCCCAATGCCACATCGCCCACCGCCAGCCACGGAAAGCGCGCCTGCAGCGCTTGCACGTCGAGCAGGGCCACATCGGCACCGTGCTGGCGCTGCAATGCGTGGTTGGTGCGAAGCGTGGACGCACCGGCTGGCGTGGCCAGGTACAGGTAGCCGCCTTCGTGCAGGCCGATGTCGGGTGTCTCGCCGTTGCAGGCCAGCAGCGTGTCCGTCTGTCGCAGGAAGTCGATGCCAAACGCCGAGAGCCGGATGTTGATGTCGGTGGAAAACTGCTGACGGATGGAGCTGGCCGACAGCGCCGACGATGCCCGGGCGTAGGTGGGGTCGCGCTCGATGACCACCACCTCGCAACCGGGTTGCAGCCTCGTCAGGAAGTAGGCAATGGCGCTGCCGATGACACCGCCGCCGATGACGACGACGGGCGCCTCGCCGGAGGTCACGGGCCTCACACCTCGAACCTGACGCCTTGGGCCAGGGGCAATGCGTTCGAGTAATTGACCGTGTTGGTGGCGCGGCGCATGTAGGCCTTCCAGCTGTCAGACCCGGCTTCGCGGCCACCACCGGTTTCCTTCTCGCCACCGAACGCACCGCCGATTTCCGCCCCGCTGGGGCCGATGTTGACGTTGGCAATGCCGCAGTCCGAGCCTGCGGCCGACATGAACTGCTCGGCTTCGCGCATGTTCAGGGTGAAGATGGACGACGACAGCCCGGCCACCACCGCGTTGTTCAGGGCAATGGCCTCGTCCAGCGTGCGGTAGCGCATGACGTAAAGAATGGGCGCAAAGGTTTCGTGCAGCACCGGGCCGGCGTGCTGGGCCAGCTCGACGAGGGCGGGGCGCACGTAGTAAGCATCGGGGCCACCCAGTCCTTCGACCCGCCCGCCGCCGTGCACCGTGGCACCCATTTCGCGGGCTTGCGCCAGCGCGCGTTGCATGCCATCGAACGCCATGCGGTCGATCAGCGGGCCCACCAGTATGCCTTCGGTGCGGGGGTCGCCCACCTGTACGTTGCCATAGACCTTGACGAGCTGGGGCACCAACTGTTCGTAGACGCTCTCATGCACGAACAGGCGGCGCAGCGTGGTGCAGCGCTGGCCCGCCGTGCCCATGGCCGCAAATGCAATGCCGCGCAGCGCCAGCGCCAGGTCGGCCGTTGGCGCGACGATCGCGGCATTGTTGCCACCCAGCTCGAGAATGGCACGCGCAAACCGTGATGCCAGGCGTGGCCCCACGGCCCGGCCCATGGCAGTGGAGCCGGTGGCGGACAGCACGGGCACGCGGGCGTCGTCCACCAGCACCTCACCGATGTCGCGCTGACCGATGACCAGCTCCAGCAGGCCGGCAGGGGCATCGGGGCCGAAACGGGCCAGCGCACGTTGGGCGATGGCATGTGTGGCCAGTGCGGTGAGCGGGGTTTTCTCCGATGGCTTCCACACCACCGGGTCACCGCACACCACAGCCAGCGCAGCGTTCCACGACCACACGGCGACGGGGAAGTTGAACGCCGAAATGACGCCGCACACGCCCAGCGGATGCCAGGTTTCCATCATGCGGTGGCCCGGGCGCTCGGTGGCGATGGTCAGGCCGTACAGCTGGCGCGACAGGCCCACGGCAAAGTCGCAGATGTCGATCATCTCCTGCACCTCGCCCAAGCCTTCGGATGGGATCTTGCCCGCCTCCAGCGTGACCAGGCGGCCCAGGTCCGCCTTGGCGGCGCGCAGTTCTTCGCCCAGCAGGCGAATCAGCTCGCCCCGGCGGGGGGCCGGCACGTTGCGCCAGGCGGCAAAAGCGGCGTGCGCGCGGCCGATGGCTTCGCTGGCCTGTGCAGGCGTGTGCTGCACCACATGGGCTACCACCTCGCCCGTCAGGGGTGAGCGGACCGGCAGGTCGCCGCCCTGCCAGGCGGTGGCGGGTACGCCCAGGCGGTTCAGCAGGGCATGGATGTCAGCGGTGACGCTGGGTGTGGAAACGGTTTCAGTCATGTCGGGTGGGGTCAGAAACGGGGGTGAATTGGCTGACCGCACTATCCAATGCGCAGGCGCGTCTGTCTAGCAAAACTTTGGAACAACTTCATGATGAACTTTCATGAAGTGGCGGTGCCGTCCCTGTGCTGTCCTTGCGGTCTGGCGGTGGGTGGGTGTGGCCTCCAGCGATACGGGGGGAATCAGTCGGGCGCTGGATGGTCGTCGGGTTGAATGGGCTCATTCCCCGGAAGCATCAACTTATGATGCGGCGGCCATGTTCAGAAAAACCTTCCTTCCCCCCGTGGCTGACCTGCTGGCGTTTGAAGCGGCGGCGCGGCACGCCAGCATCTCGCGCGCGGCGCAGGAGTTGCACCTGACACAAAGTGCCGTGTCGCGCCAGATCCGGCAGCTGGAGTCTCAGCTGGGCGTGGCGCTGTTCCACCGGGTGCGCCAGCGCATCGTGCTCACCGATTCAGGGCGTGTGTATGCCGCTGATGTGCGGGTGGCCTTGCAGCAGTTGTCGGCCAGTACACAGAAAGCCATGGCGTTCTCGCCGGCTGAGGGCTTGCTGAACCTGGCGGTGTTGCCCACCCTGGGCACGCGCTGGCTCATCCCTCGCCTGGGGGCCTTCAAGGCCTTGCACAGCAAAGTCACCGTCAACCTCTCGGCCCGGACCGAACCGTTCGACTTTGCGGGCACACCGTTCGATGCGGCCATTCACTACGGCGCACCCACCTGGCCGGGTGCCGTGTGCGAGTTCCTGATGCATGAGGCCGTGGTGCCCGTGGCCAGCCCGGCCTACCGCGGCGCGCACCGCGTGCGCACCCCGCACGACCTGACCCGCGTGGTCTTGCTGCAGCAGAGCACCCGCCCCACCCAATGGGCCGAGTGGTTCGACCAGGTGGGTGTGCCGACCAACGTGGCCTTGCGCGGCCCGCGCCTGGAGCACTTTGCCATGCTGACCCAGGCGGCGGTCTGCGGGCAGGGTGTGGCGCTGTTGCCGCGCTTCCTGGTCGAGCCCGAACTGGCTGCAGGCACGCTGGTGCAGTTGCATGCCGATGCGGTCACCAGCCCGGATGCGTACTTTGTGGTGTACCCCGAAGCGCGAGCACAGACCCCCATCGTCCGTGCATTTTGCGACTGGCTGATGTCGGTCTGCCTCTCGGCGTGAGGGGCATCGTGTCAGAGTCCCGCCCACACATGCCGCACCAGCAGTGCCGCCAGCACCACCAGCCCGCTTGGCCGGCACGTTGTTTGGCTCTGGATGCACGGCTGCTGGCCGAGTGCTGAGCGCACAACGCGATCTACGCATGAATCGGCCTGTGCCCTATTTCTGTATTTCACAGTCAGCTATTTTTCTCGCTGTCCAATGCAGCAGCCACCCAAACGCCCATCGCTCGTGACGCAGGGTTCTCTGACCGCTGCAGTCCGACTATCGTGCCCAGGCGGTCGTGTAGGTCTTCGTCCTGGCTGGCCTTGAGTTTGCCTTCCAGCCGGTCAATGGGCAGTTCAATGCCCACAATTGCGCGCAGCATGCGGTCGATGTAATCTGCGGGCGCATCGCTCACACGCCAAGGGTTGGGCTGGGCGGCTTCGTGGGCTTGGGTGAGGCGGTCCAGCATGGCGCGCTTCCAACTGGCCTCATGCACTGCGCGGGCCACGCCGTGGGCATGTACCACCACGTAGTTCCAAGTGGGTACCACCTGGCCGTGTGTCGCCTTCCCTGGATACCAGCCGGGCGTGATGTAGGCCTGCGGCCCGTGAAACACCACCACTGACGGTGTGCCTCCCTCCAGTGATCGCCACACCGGGTTGGTCCGGGCCACATGCCCCACGAGTGTTCCCTGAGATCCCCTGCTACGGTCCAGGGCAAATGGGACATGAGTGATCTGCAAGTCATCGGGTGCAGGCTGCACCCAGGTGCCCAAAGGATGGGTGTCGATCAGGTTCGGCAAGTCGCCTGACTCATGAAACCGGTGTTGCGAGCGAATAAACACGTTCACGCCCTCAAACCGGAAGCCACGCGTGCCGCAGCAGCAGCGCTGCCAGCACCCACATGGTCACGCCGATCAACCCGTCCAGTACCTGCCAGGCCCTGGGCAATGCAAACACCGGGGCCAGCCAACGTGCACCTAAACCCAACGCTGTGAACCACGCAAGGCTGGCCGTGCTGGCTCCCGCCACAAACCAGCCCCGCAGCGCATTCGGCTGCTGTGCACCAATGCTGCCCACCAGCAGCACCGTGTCCAGGTAGACATGGGGATTGAGCAGCGTGAATGCCGCTGCCTGGGCAAGTGCTGCCTTCCGGCTCAAGGTCTCGCCACCAGCTGCGGCCTGTAACCGATTCGATTGCCGGGCCCGCCGCAATGCCTGCCAGCCGTAGTGCGCCAAAAACACTGCCCCACCCACTGCGAGGGCCTTGGCCAGTAAAGGGCGTTCGCCCAGTGCCTGGGCCATGCCCAGCACACCAGCGGTGATCAGCGCCGCATCGGCCAGCGCACAAAAAGCCACCACAGGAACCACGTGTTCGCGCCTCAACCCCTGGCGCAAGACAAACGCGTTTTGTGCCCCAATGGCGACGATCAAGCCCAGGCTCAGCACCAAACCCTGGACAAACACAGGTAAAAATTGATTTGAAGCGTTCATGGGCGTGCAGCTTGCCAGTGTTTGAAGCCTAAGACAAACTACATTGTCTAAACTCAAATAAGTAAGACTAAATTCATGCTGGACTACACATCTCTCTTCGCCCTGGCCGCTGTGGTGCGCGAAGGCAGCTTTGAACGCGCGGCCCGTACCCTGCACGTGACGCCGTCGGCGGTATCACAACGCATCCGGCTGCTGGAGGAGCGCGTGGGCTGCTCTCTGGTGGTGCGCGGACAACCCTGCACTGCCACCGATACCGGGCTGCGCCTGTGCCAACACGCAGACCGCGTTCGCCTGTTGGAGCAAGATCTTCAAGACAACCTGCCCAGCCTCTCTCTCGAGGGCGTGGCACGAGCAAACCTGCCGATTGCCGTGAATGCCGACAGCCTTGCCACCTGGTTTGCCCCAGCCTTGACCGCTTTTGCTGCACAGGCCCCAGTGCTTGTCAAAGTGTCGGTCGACGACCAGGATCACACGGCTGAGTGGTTGCGAAGTGGCGCTGTACTGGCCGCCGTGACCGCTCACGACAGCGCGGCCACTGGCTGCAACAGCCGTCCGCTGGGGGCCATGCGGTATGTGGCGGCAGCAAGTCCGGAATTTGTGCAGCGCTACCTGGGAAACGGCGTCACTGCGGCAAGTCTTGCTCTGGCTCCCAGCCTGGAGTTCAACACAAAGGACACCTTGCAAACGCGCTGGGTCCATACCCAGTGCGGGCAGCATGTGGAGTTACCCAAACACTCCTTGCCGTCTCCATCGGCCTTTGTTACTGCGGCGCTGGCTGGCATGGGGTGGGGTATGCACCCTCTGACTTTGGTGGCCCCCCACCTGGAAGCTGGCTCACTGGTGGAACTGGTACCCAACACACCACTGGATGTTCAGCTGTATTGGCAACAGGCCCGAGCCACCTCCACCTGGCTCGATGGCCTCACACGGCAAGTGCTGGCTGCTGCACGCAAATCTTTGCTTGCGAGTGCCTGAGTTTCTTGTGCCTTTTCGCGAGACAATGACCAGCGCATTGCCAGAGAACCCGCTCGGCATTGGTGGTGTCGCCGGATGACATGAACGCCGCGCTGCCCAGGGGCATCATCGCGCCCATCACAAGTGCAGGGCAACCTTTGGGGTGCCGCCCTGAGGTGGTGTTCCAGCGCAAGCACGCACGTATCCTGCTCGACCAGCTCCGCAGCGTGGACAAAACGAGACTGGGCAAAAAAATGGGGCGCATCGAGGGCAGCGTCTGGCATCCCGTTTTGCTGGAGATGTTGGCCTGAAAACTGCTTACCCGCACCAGGCCCAGTCTTCACAGCACCAGCAGCGCCCGAAAGTCGTTCACATTGGTGTGGGTGGGGCCGGTTACCACCAGGTCGCCCAGCGGCTCGAAAAAGCCGACCGCGTCGTTGCGGGACAGGTGATCTGGCAGCTTCAGTTCCAGCGCTGCAGCGCGGCGCAGCGTGTCGGGTGTCACGCGGGCACCGGCGTTGGCTTCGATGCCGTCAATGCCGTCGGTGTCAGCCGCTAGCGCCCATACCTTCGGGTGGCCTTGCAGGGCCAGGGCCAGGCCCATGCAGAACTCGCCCGCCCGCCCGCCACGCCCTTTGGGCTGTCCCGGCTCGCGCGGTTTGATGGTGACGGTGGTTTCGCCCCCGCTCAGGATCACGCAGGGGGGCTGGAACGCGGTTTTTCCATCGGCCGTGCTGCGCGCCAGAGCGGCGTGTACCTTGCCCACCTCGCGGCTTTCGCCTTCTATTTCGTCGCTCAGGATGTAGGCGTTCAACCCGGCTTCCCGGGCGGCGTGGGCAGCAGCCTCCAGGCTTTGCTGCGGCGTGGCGATCAGGTGCACCGGGTGGGGGCGACCCTGGTGCTGCAGTCGGGCATCACCGGGTTTGGGGGTTTCCAGTTCGGCGTTTTCAAGTTTTTTGATCACCGCCGCAGGTATGTCAATGTTGTATTGCTTCAGTATGTGAAGCGCTTCGTCGCAGGTGGACGCATCGGCCACGGTGGGACCGCTGGCAATCACGCTCACGTCATCACCCGGCACGTCACTGATGGTGAGGGTGACCACCCGCGCCGGGTGGCACGCCGCAGCCAGTCGCCCGCCCTTGATGGCCGACAGGTGCTTGCGCACGGTGTTCATTTGCGTGATGTCGGCCCCACTTTCCAGCAATTGGCGGTTGATGTGCTGCTTGTCAGCCAGTGTCAGGCCTTCGGCCGGCAGGGTCAGCAGTGACGAGCCGCCACCGGAGATGAGGCACAGCACCAGATCGTGCTCGGTCAGCGGACGGCCTTCCCGGCCCGACGCCAGCGCCAGGATGCGCTGGGCAGCGGCCAGCCCGGCGGCATCGGGCACGGGGTGGGCGGCTTCGACCACTTCAATGAGGTGGGGAAGCCCCGCCGGTCGGGGCGGTGTGTGGCCGTAGCGGGTGACCACCAGGCCACTCAGCGGCGCACCAGGCACGCCGTGCTGCTGGCAGTGCGCGTCCCACAAAGCCTCCACTGCCTGGGCCATGGCTCCCCCTGCCTTGCCCGCGCCCAGCACCAGGGTTCGCCCCTTGGCCGGGTCTGGCGGCACCGGCAGCCAGGCTGCGGTGTTGTGAAGGGGCAAGGCCCGTTGCACCGCCACGTCGTACAAATGGCGCAAGAACCCAAGGGGGTCGCTCAGGTGCAAATGGGCGGGGGGCAGGGTGTCAGCGAGGTGGGCAGTCATGGGTGGGATTGTGGGTCGAATCAGCCAGGCCGCGACATCCGGCCCCAGCATTCGCCTGGATGCCAGGGACAGGGGGCGGCAGGCGATGGGCAAAAAAAAGCCCCGGCAGCACAAGCCACCGAGGCATCAAATCAACCTTGGAACACGAGACGGTCAGAAGCGGTGGCGAATGCCCACTTGCATGCCGTTGGAGTTCTTCCCGGCCACCGGGCTGTTGAAGCCCAGTGCCGAATCGGCACCGTTGGACACGGCGGTCAGGTGCGCGTACACGGCGGTCCGGTTGGACAGGTTGTGGCTGGCTTGCAGCGTGAAGAGCTTGGCGTCGTCACGTGCGGCCGTGGCCAGGCCCGTGACGTTTTTGGCCTGTGCCACACCGGCGGACACCGTGGTGTTGCCAAACGTCATGCCGCCTTGCAGGCCATAGACCTTCATGGTCTGGGTGCCTTTGTCTTCCTGGTCGTAGTAGCCGGTCAGCTTGAAGCCGCCAAAGTCGTACCCCGCCACCAGCAGCGCGGCATTCTTGGGCTGGTCACCGGCCGTCGTGGCGTTGTCGTCGATCACACGCATCAGCGACACACCCAGGGTCAGGGGGCCGTTGGCATGGATGGCGTGTACGCTGAACTGCCTGCCGAAATCCGGACTGGCATCGCCGGTGGGACGGGGGTTGCCAAAGTTGTATTGCGCCTGGAATGTGGTGTTTGCAATTTTGGGTGACAGGTAGGTCACGGCGCTGTTGACGCGGTTGTAGTCACCGTTGCCGATGATGGGTACCACGCTCAGCACGTCGTACACCTTGGTGCCGACCAGGCTGGCCACATCGTCCATGGGCGAGTACTGGCGACCGATGCGCACCGCACCGAAGTCACCAGCCAGACCCGCGTAGGCCTGGCGGCCAAACAGCAGGCCACCCTGTCCGGATGCGCCGTTGGCCATGTTGAAGCCCGCTTCCATCTGGAAGACGGCTTTGAGGCCGCCGCCCAGGTCTTCCGTGCCACGCAGGCCCCAGCGCGAGCCTTGCTGCTGACCCGATGCAACCCGTGAAACGGATGTGGCGCCTTTGACGCGCTCGAATGCTGCGTCTGCCACGCCATACAGCGTGACCGACGACTGGGCCTGGGCTGCGCATGCGCAACCGGCGGCCAATGCCAGGATGGAAAGTTTCTTCAAGGTAGTCTCCTTTGGTGGGAACAGACAGGGATCTCCACGGTGCCTGTCGGTCAGGCACCGTGGCAGGGGTGCGGTTGCACCATCGCTGCGGTCAGGCAGCGGGTGTGCAACCAGGCTCGGACGGGCACACCGCTGGTGTGCCTTGCGTGAGAGAGCTCGCGGTGATCAGCTGCGGCGGTGCCAGGCCAGCAGGCGCGGGGTGATCAGCACCAGCGCAATCACGATCAGCAGGGCCAGTGACATGGGGCGGTTGAGGAACACCGTCCAACTGCCTTCGCCGATGGACAGCGCGTTGCGCATCTGGGCTTCGGCCAGCGGGCCGAGGATCAGGCCCACGATGACCGGTGCGGTCGGGAAGTCGTAGCGGCGCATCACCACGCCCACCAGTCCCAGTGCCAGCATGAGCCACAGGTCGAAGCTGCTCTGGCGCATGCCATACACGCCCACAGTGGCAAAGATCAGGATGCCGGCGTACAACGGTGCTTTTGGGATCTTCAGCAGCTTCACCCACAGGCCCACCAGCGGCAGGTTGAGCACCAGCAGCATGACGTTGCCGATGTAGAGCGACGCAATCAGCGCCCACACCAGGTCAGACGACGTGGTGAACAGCTGCGGCCCGGCCTGGATGCCGTAGTTCTGCAACGCGCTCAGCAAAATGGCCGCCGTCACGGAGGTCGGTATGCCCAGCGTCAGCAGCGGCACCAGCGTGGCCGTCACGGCGGAGTTGTTGGCGGCTTCCGGGCCTGCCACGCCTTCGATGGCGCCGGTGGTGCCAAATTCTTTCTTGTGCTCGGGTTCTGCCAGCTTTTTCTCGGTGGCGTAGCTCAGGAAGGTGGGAATTTCAGAGCCACCGGCCGGGATGCAGCCAAACGGAAACCCCAAGGCCGTGCCGCGCAGCCAGGCGGGCCAGGAGCGCTTCCATTCTGGCCGGGTCATGTGGGTGCTGGTCATGCAGTTGAGCTCGGCGCGCGACCGGCCTTCGTACAGGGCGTTGTACAGCGCCTCGCTCACGGCGAACAGGCCAACCGCCACCAGCACCACTTCGATGCCGTCCATGAACTCCATCACGCCGCCCGTCCAGCGTACCTGGGCCGAAATCTGGTCCATGCCGACCAGGCCCAGGGCCAGGCCCACGAACAGCGACGTGAGGCCGCGCAAAGTGCTGCCGCCCAGCACCGCGCTGACGGTGGTGAAGGCCAGCAACATCAGGCAGAAGTATTCGGGTGGCCCCAGCTTGACGGCAAACTCGGCCAGCACCGGCGCAAACAGCGTGACCAGCACCGTGGCGATGCTGCCTGCCACGAACGAGCCAATGGCCGAGGTGGCCAGCGCCGCACCGGCACGGCCATGCTTCGCCATCTTGAAGCCCTCCAGCGCCGTCACCATGGTGCCGGTTTCGCCGGGGGTGTTCAGCAGAATGGAGGTGGTCGAGCCACCGTACATGGCCCCGTAATAGATGCCGGCAAAAAAGATCATGGAAGCCGTGGCTTCCACCTGTCCGGTGATGGGCAGCAGCATGGCCACGGTCACGGCCGGACCCAGGCCGGGCAGCACGCCGATGGCGGTGCCCAGCATGCAGCCGGCCAGCGCCCACAGCAGGTTGACGGGTGTGGCGGCAGTGGCAAAGCCGCCCAGCAACTGGTTCCAGAGGTTGATGTCCATGGTGTCGGTCCTGGCTGGTGTTCGGGTATGTGGAGGCGGTCAGAGCCAGCCCGTGGCGGTGAGGGCGGGCAGGTTGACCGCCAGCACCTTGGTGAACAGCCAGAACACTGGGGCGGCGATGGCAAACCCGATCAGCAGGTCCTTCATGCTCTGGTGCCAGGCTCCGCCGGGCTTGCCTTCGGACATGCGCAGTCCGCGCACCGCCAGCGCAAAGCACAGGCCGCAGCTGGCAATGAAGCCCAGGCGCTCGATGAGTGTGGCATTGGCTGCAATGCCGCCCACCACCCACGCCAGGGAATGCCAGTCGCCATGCGGCGCACCCGACGGTTCCGGCATGTTGTCGTAGGCACCGCGCCAGGCCTGCCAGAACAGCAGCAGCCCGCACACCGCCAGGGCCAGGGTGGCCACCCAGGGCAGGAAGTTGGGGCCGACACCGGCGTACCCGGCGTCAGACGAGATGTGGGTGGCCCCCCACGCCATGCAGGCCGATGCCAGCAACAAGCCGACGGCCACCGCGAGCTGGCCGGGGCGGTGGTTGACGGTGGCGGCTTGGATCAGGTGTCCGTCTGGCGTGTGCTGCATGGCTGTCTTTCGGCAAAAGCAGTAGCTGCCACTGCTTGACAGACAAGCGGTGGAGGCTGAAAAGATGTGTGAAATGTGGTGAACGACCCTGTTCGGGGCATCCCGGGCGGTCAGACCATGCCGGCGCGGACCATGGTGGCGCGCAGTGTCGCGAAGTCGGTGTCCACAAAGTCGGCAAAGGCCTGGCCGGTCAACACGGCGGAGGTCCAGGCGTTCTTGGTCAGGGCGTCTTGCCAGGACTTGGTCTTGGTGGCTTTGACGATCATGTCGGCCAGTGCATCGCGCTGCGCCGGGGTGATGCCGGCTGCACCGTACACGCCGCGCCAGTTGCCGATTTCCACGTCAATGCCCTGCTCGATCAGCGTGGGCACGTTGATGCCTGGCAGGCGCTTGGCCGATGTGACGGCGATGGGGATCATCTTGCCCGACTCGATGTAGGGCTGGAATTCGCTGTAGCCGCTGCCGCCCACGCTCACGTTGCCGCCCAGAATGGCCGCAGTGGCTTCACCGCCCCCACGGAAAGGCACGTAGTTGATCTTGGAGGCCTGCACGCCCACCTTCTGGGCAATCATGGCAGCAGCAATGTGCTCGGTGGAACCGCGCGAACCGCCGCCCCACTTCACGCTGCCGGGGTCTTTTTTCAGTGCTTCGACCACGTCCTTCATGTTCTTGAATGGTGAGCCGGCCGGCACGACGAACACGTTGTACTCGCTAGTCAGGCGTGCGATGGGGGTGACCTGTGTGACCGACACCGGCGGCTTGCCGGTGATGATGCCGCCCAGCATCACCGCGCCCATCACCATCAGGGCATTGGGGTCGCCTTTGGCACTGTTGTAGAACTGGGCCAGACCGATGGCACCGGCGGCACCGCCCTTGTTTTCGAACGTGACGGCCGAGGCCACACCCGCTTCACGCAACGCAGCGCCCAGCGCGCGGCCCGTGGTGTCCCAGCCACCGCCGGGGTTGGCCGGAATCATCATCTTGAGGTTGGCACTGGCCCAGGCAGCCTGGGGTAAGGCGCTGGCAGCGGCCAGAGCGGCCATGGATTTGAGGAAGGTGTCGCGACGCATGTGTGTCTCCTGGCTGGATGAGTTGGACTGAGATAGCGGATCGGAAGCCTGAATGCTCGTGTCGGTGGCTGTCAGTTGGCTGTCGTGGGTCTAGGGGTTTGCACTGATCCTGCGTGGCGGTGGCGGTGCGTGGCGTGGTTCGCATAATCGGGTCATCCACTCGTCTGCGCGCCATGAAACTGCTGCTTGTTGAAGACAACGCTACCTTACAGACCACACTCACCCGCACCCTGGCGCGCCAGGGGTTCGAGGTGACGGCCGTTGGCGACGGGTTGCTGGCTTTCGATGCCTGGCGCACGGTGCAGCCCGATCTGGTGCTGCTTGACCTCAGCCTGCCTGGGCAGGACGGGCTGACCCTGCTGGGCAAAGCACGGGCAGCGGGCTGGCGGACGCCTGTCATCGTGCTGACTGCGCGGGGCACCGTGGGGGACCGCATCCTGGGGCTCAACACCGGTGCAGACGACTACCTGCCCAAACCGTTTGACCTGGATGAGTTGGAGGCCCGCATCAAGGCGCTTCTGCGACGCCAGGGCGTGGGCGAGGTGCCGTCTCGCGCTTCGGATGCCACCGCCGGGAAAGGCTGGACGCCGTCCTTCCACGGCCTCCAGGCCGACCGGGATGACGGCGCGGTGTACCTGAACGGCCAGCCCATGGAACTGCCCCCGCGTGAACTGGCCCTGCTGCGGGCCTTGCTGGCCAAGCCCGGCCACGCCTTCGCTAAAGAGCGGTTGTTCGAACAGGTGTTCCCCGGTGAGCTGGATGTGCAGGTCGAAGCCATCGAGGTGGTGGCCTACCGGTTGCGCAAGAAGTTGTCGGCCACACCGGTGCAACTGGTCACGCTGCGCGGGCTGGGTTACCTGCTGAAGGGGCCGGGATGATGCCCGCCAGGTGGCTCACGCGCCTGCAGCCCAGGGCCTTGCGCTGGCAGTTGATGCTGGGCATTTTGCTGCCGGTGGTGGTGGTGCTGGGCGTCAACACCGTGCTGCTGTACCGGCAGGCGCTGGATGCCGTGAACATTGCCTACGACCGCACGTTGCTGGCCTCGGCGAAATCCATTGGCGAGCAGCTCCAGATGTCGGGCAGTGGAGACGACGTGCGGCTGAATGCGTCGTTGCTCTACTCGTCCCTAGAAGCGTTCGAGGCCGACAACCGAAGCCGACTGTTCTACCGGGTGAACGGTTTCAGCGGGGAGCTGTTGTCCGGCTTTGCCGACCTGCCGGCCTGGTCGGGCAAGCTGCCCACTCAGGGCGTGTATGCCGCGCTGGTGGATTTCTACGATGACACCTATCAGGGCGAGCCTGTGCGCGTGGCCGTTCTGTTGCAGCCGGTGTCAGGCTTGGGTGGGCAAGGCATGGCCACGGTGCAGGTGGCCGAGACCCTGGAGCTGCGCGAAACGCTGGCGCAGCAGATTCTGCTGGACACGCTGGCGCGCCAGTCGGTGCTGCTGCTGGTGATTGCCGGGGTGGTGGTGTGGGTGGTCCACCGTGCCACCCGACCGGTCAAGGCCTTGGGTGCCTCGCTGGCCGAGCGGAGCGAAAGTGACCTGTCGCCGCTGCCCGTGGACGATGCGCCGCCCGAGCTCCAGCCGCTGGTGGAGGCCACCAACCAGCACATGGGGCGGCTGAGCCATTTGCTGGCACACCAGAAGCGGTTCGTGCGTGACACCTC
>DDUQ01000081.1:66868-98615 GCA_002344885.1 Comamonadaceae bacterium UBA2334 | reverse complement strand
CATCCGCAAGAAAGGCAAGCTGCCTTTCACCACAGTCGAGGAAACCTACGAACTGGAATACGGCAGCGCCACGGTGGAACTGCACACCGACGCCGTGAAACCAGACGACCGCGTGCTGCTGATTGACGACCTGATCGCCACCGGTGGCACCATGATGGCAGGCAAGAAGCTGCTGGAAAAGCTGGGGGCCACTGTGACCGAAGGCGCTGCCATCGTGGACCTGCCGGAACTTGGCGGCTCCAAACGCCTGCGGGACAGCGGCCTGGCGCTGTTCACGCTGGTGGATTTCGAGGGGCACTGAGCCCCGCTGCATCACCGCACACGACCGTCGGCGGCCACCCGCTGCTCAGGCGGGGGAAAAATAATAAGTAGCTGCAAAGGCTCGTCAATCAAGCGCTGAAGCCCGTTTTTATATGTTTTTTTCGCTCAGCGTGCTGTCGGGCAGCGCCTGCACCTCGTGCAACAGCGCCGCCAGTTGCGCGCCCACGGCCTGCAACAGCGCCTGGCCTTTTTCTGCGGTGGCGGCCGATGCATCACCCACCGCGCCGGCCGGGTTGTAGTCCTGCATCTGCCAACCCAGTTTGGCGCTGCGCCCGTTGCCCAGGATGGCGCAGGTTGCAGCCCGCACCTCGGACGCTGACTGGAAATGCCGCGCCTGGCCCATGTCCACCAGGTCGGGCCTGAGCGCCAGCATCAGCGAGGTCTCGATGTCGCCACCGTGGATGCCAAAGCGGTGCTCCTGGGGCGGGAACAGGCCCATCACATCGTCGCCCAGTGGCAGGTTGAACCAGCTGGCATGCCACACCATCATCCCCAACCGTGCGCGCAGGTCGCGCGCCACCAGGTCCATCAGGCTGACGTTGCCGCCGTGGCTGTTGAACAGCACCAGCCGGTTCACACCGGCGCGCTGCACACATTCGCCCAGTTCGGTCCAGACGCGCAGCACCGTCTCGGGGCGCAGCGTCAGCGTGCCGGCAAACGCCGCATGCTCGTTGCTCAGGCACACGGTCTGGGTGGGCAGGAACAGCACCTGGGCCTGCGCATCGAGATGGGGCAGGGCGGCGCGCACCATGGCATCGGCCAGCGTGCTGTCCACGTTCAGGGGCAAATGGGGTCCGTGCTGTTCGGTGGCGGCCACCGGCAACACCGCCACCGTCCGGGCCGCCAGGCCACAGCGCCGACGGCCCTCGAACTGTGCGGTGGTCAGGTCTGACCAGAAACGGGTGGGCGTATGTGGCGTCGGGTTCATGGCTGCCATGATATGCGCGTGCTGTACCGAACGACCGCCGTGCGACCACCGGACGAGCACCATGGAACTGCCAAGCAGCCCCTGAGTGTCTGACAGCCCGAACGGTCAGACCCGTCAGACCCGCAGAGCAGTCAGGCAGTAGTCACTGCACCCTTGTGCTGGCCAGGCCGATCACCACACGGCTGTTGGCAATCTTGGCCTCCAGGCTGCTGCGCAGCGCATCGAAAAACGCCTGCACCTCGCCCACGGGTCGGGCCGGGTCGCAGGACAGAAAAATTTCGATGAACACCTGACTGCCCGACCGGCGTGAACGGATGCCCTGCAGGTTCTCGTACTGGTCGAAATGTTCGACCAGTTCACGGGTGATGAGCATTTGCATCTCTTCATCCAGCGTTTTGTCGAGCAAGTCGTTGAACGAGTCGGTGAACACACCGATGGCACTGAACCCGATGAAACCGGCCACGATGAGCGATGCCACCGGATCGATGTACACCGACCACCCGTGGCCATGAAGCAGCAGGCTCAACGACAGCGAACTGAAAATGAAGGCATTGCCCACCGCACGCGACATGAACAGTTGCCGCTGCGCCGTGATGATGGGCGATGCCGACTGGCGCGCCAACCGGTGGGCATTGAGCGCCATGCGCGTGTTGATAACCCCAAACACCAGTTGCGCCGCACCACTGATGTACACCCCAACGCCGGAAATATGTGAAGGGTTCATCAGGTTCAACACCGCGTTGACCACGATCACACACACCCCCAGCATCATCAGCACACCCACAAAAACGCTGGACAGGCTTTCGAGCTTGCCGATGCCGTAGTCGAATGCATGGTTGCGCCCATGGATGATGCGCCGCAAGGACAACCAGGCCAGCAACACGGCCACGAACTCCAGGCTGGTTTTCAGGAAGTCGGCCAAGAGCACGGAAGAACTGGCGGCCAGCAGGGCCCCCAGCGTCACGGCGGTGTCCAACCCGCCGGCATACAGGGCATGGCGCGTCGCGCTTTCTTTGGCGGCGTTGTCGCCGGTGGGAGTGGGGTGCATGGTGTGAACGGGTAGGGAAATCAACGAGGCTGGGGGCCAGTTGCGTCATCAAAAAAACGCAGCATCTTGTCCAAGGCAGGATTGCGCAAGGCATCTTTTTCAACCAGCAAAGCGTGCCGCGATTCGGGCAAAAGCCAGGGTTCACACCGACCTGGGTGCGACGCATTGACCTGGTCACAAAACTCGGCCTGTGCACCGTTGAGCACGATGGTGTCCTGCCCGCCGCTGAACAGCAGCACGGGGCGGGCCACACGGCGTGCCGCAACCGAACGGATGTCGGCCGATGCATGGCAGGCCTGCATGGCCCATTGCAGCGTCGGCCCCGCCACCCGCGCATCGCCGTGGCCACAGTGCACACCGGCATCGCAGGCAGCCTCGCGCGCCACCCAACGCTGGCGCAAGCGCGGCACGCTGTGCGACATGTCGTTGTCCGCTGGCGTGGCCGATTGGAGGAAGGCATCGCGCTCAGCCTCGAAGCCCTGACCTGCAGCCTGCCGGGTGCCAAGCGCCGGAGACAATTGCATGTCCCAGGCACCCCGGTGGCACCAGCCTTGCAGCGCCCTGCCCAGCACGTTGGCACCGGGCGGTGCCACCGCCGGCTCGAACATGGGGGTAAATAACGCCACTGCCGCCAGCGGACTGTCCGCACCCTGGCGCTCCAGCACACCCGCCAGCACGGCCCCGCCCATGGAATGCGCCAGCCCAAACAGGGGGCGCGCACCAGGCCCCCGCTGGGCCGACACATCACCTACAAAAGCGGCCAGGTCGTCCACCAGTCGGTCGAAGTCGTTCACATGGCCCACGGTGCCACTGGTGAGCCGGGTGGAGAACCCCTGCCCCCGGTGGTCCTGGATGTAGACGGAGTAGCCATTGCGCACCAGATCGCGAATCACCTCCTGGTACATCGTGAGGCCTTCGGTGAAACCCACACTGATGACCACCCCGCCCCGCTGCTCCTGGCGATGCACGTAGTGGCGCCAGTGCAAGCGAACAGGCATGTCGCCCACCGGCACGCCAAGCGCACTGCCCACGTGCACATCGGCCAACTGGCGGATACGTGCTTCCCAGTCCCGCCAACCGGTACGCCCAGCCTCGTCTTCGGTGCTCCACTGCCCAAGCAATGGCGTGGAGACCTGAGCCATCACCGGCCACGGCGCAGCCACGGGCTCAGCCACGCGAGGCCCTGGCGCCGCACAGGCCACGAGCATGCTTACCAGGCCTGCCGCAACCAGGGACCGGGCGGTCAGCAGCAGTGCAGTCGGCTTTCCCATGTGTATCGCCTCCACTTTCGAGCAACGCAAGGACGCACACTGTAACGGTTGAAAGCCTGCCACCGATACGATCCAGAGCGCCTCGCGTGCGCACCATGATTCTCCGGTGTGCGAACGCGGCATTCTGTGATACGTTGCACCCAGGAGTGACCTGCCCATGACACACACACCCATCCGCCGCATCGCCATCAACACCGGCGGCGGCGACGCCCCCGGTCTGAACGCCGTGATCCGCGCCGTGGTTATGGCCGCCACGCGAAAAAACTGGACCTGTGTGGGCATCCGCGATGGTTTCCTGGGGGTGTTGGAGCCTCAGCGCTACCCCCAGGGCGGCACCATCGAGCTGGGGCCCGACCAGGTGCGGGGCATCGCCCACCTGGGTGGCACCATCCTGGGCACCACCAACAAGGGGCACCCGTTTCATTACCCGGTGGCTCAGCCTGATGGCTCGGTGCTGGACACCGACCGCAGCGACGAGTTGCTGGACTGGTTTGCGCGCCACGGCATCGACGCGCTGGTCAGCGTGGGCGGAGACGGCTCGCTGACGATTGCCCAGGCGCTCCACGCCAAAGGGCTGCGCGTGGTCGGCGTGCCCAAGACCATCGACAACGACCTGGACAAAACCTTCACCACCTTCGGGTTCGACACCGCCGTGGCGTTTGCAACCGACTGCATCGACCGGCTGCACAGCACGGCACAGAGCCACCAGCGCGTCATGGTGGTCGAGGTCATGGGGCGCTATGCGGGCTGGATTGCGTTGCACGCGGGCATCGCTGGCGGTGCACACGCCATCCTGTTGCCCGAGATTCCCTACGACATCGAGCGCGTGACGGCCAAGGTTCGCGAGCGCGAAGCCCTGGGCCGCCTGTATTCGCTGGTGGTGGTGGCTGAAGGGGCCCTGCCGATAGGGGGCCAACGCGCGGTGGCCAGTGCGGCGGGCATCGGCCACGCCGAACGGCTGGGCGGCATTGGCGAGATCGTCGCGGCCGAGCTGGCACGGCGCACCGGCAAAGACGCACGCACCGTGGTGCTGGGCCACCTGTTGCGCGGTGGCAGCCCCACCTCGTTCGACCGCCTCGCGTCGCTGCGCTTCGGTACTGCCGCCGTGCGTGCGCTGGACGAAGGCCTGTCAGGCGTGATGGTGGCGCTGGCCTTCCCGAACGTGAACTACGTGCCCCTGGACGAAGTGGCAGGCCGCATGAAGGCCGTGCCGCTGGACTGCGACACGCTGCAAACCGGGCGGGACCTCGGCATCTGCTTCGGGGACTGATGGTGGCTGACCGCCCAGGTCAGCCCCCAGCCGCAGACAACCACGCCAGCCAGCCCCACACCACCGCCAGCGTGAGCACGGTCACCGGGATGCCGATGCGCGCATGCGCTTTCCAGTCGATGGCAATGCCCTGTTGTGCGGCTAGATCGGCCACGATCAGGTTGGCAATGGAGCCGACCAGCAGCAGGTTGCCTGCAAACGTGGTCACCAGCGCCAGCGTCAGGCCCACCAGGGCGGGGTCGCCGCCCTGAAGGTGGGGCAACAGCAGCATGACGGCGGGCACGTTACTGACCAGGTTGGACAGCAGCAGCCCGGCAGCAAACAGCGGGCCGGTGTCGCCCAGGTGCACCCCCTGTGCCGCCAGTGCCCCCACGGCCTCGGCGGCCAGGCCCGTCTGCTCGAACGCGCGGTTGACCACGAACAGCCCCATGAACAGCACCAGCAGCTCCCAATCCACATAGCCCATCACCCGCGACGAATGGAAGGTGCGGCTCAGCAGCAGCACACCGGCCGCCACCAGGGCCACCACCTCGTGCGGCCAGTCCGAGAACAGAAATGCCAGCAGCACTGCACTGGCCACACACAGCCCCTTGGCGGTTTGCAGGCGGTCGAAGGACGGTTCGTCGTCAGATTGCGCGTGACCGGCTGGGGCAGAAGCGGCGTGAACGTCTGCCGCTGCAAGGGGCACCGGCTGCTGATCGGCCAGCCCGCTGCGCCGAAGCACCGGTACCAGCCAGGCCCACAGCACCGCCAGCGACAGCAACACCGGCACCAATGCGTGTTGCAAATAGTCGGCAAACGACAGTTTCAGCACCGAACCGATCAGCATGTTCTGTGGGTTGCCGATGAGCGTGGCGGCAGAGCCGATGTTGGCCGCACAGGCCAGCCCTACCAGGCAGGGCACCGGATTCATGCCCCGTTGCAGGCAGATGCGCGCCACCACAGGCGTCATGGCCAGGCAAATCACGTCGTTGGAAAACACTGCCGACAGCACGGCGGCTACCGCAATCAGCGCCGCCATGAACATCTGCGGAGACAGGGGCTGGCTGCCCACCCAGCGGGTCGTGGCGGTATAGAACCCGCCCAGACGCATCTGCGCGGACATGACCATGAACGAAAACAGCAACAGCACGGTCGACAGGTCGATGGCCCGCGCGGCCTCGTCCACCGTGAGCGCCCCCAGGCCGATCACGGCAATGGCACCCAGCAGGGCCACCCCGGCGCGGTCAAGCTTCAGCTTGGGCAAACCACCCAGAAACATGCCCAGGTAGACCACCGCAAACACGGCCACCACGCCCCAATCCAGCCCGGTGTGCTCAGCGATGTTCATGCAGACAACCCACGGAAACGTCGCAGACTCAACCTCAAAAAATACATAGCGATAAAATCATACATATCAGGCGCTAACGGTATTTTTCATATAAAAATGGCACCTTCGGGTGCCATTTTTCGTTTCAGGCCGAACGCAATCGGCTCACACTCCGCTGGTCTGGCAGTGCCTCAGGCTTTGCGCTGATCACCGGCGGTCGGGTTCGGTTTCTGCGTGGAGCTTTTCGGGCATGGCGTAGCGAAGACCATCTGGGTCGTAGTGAGACAGGCTCAGCATCAATTGGAACTGCCCCATGTGCCGAGAACGAGCAACAGGGGGCAACACCTTTTGCAACCACTGGTCCACACGGTTGCTCGCGCGGAACCAGCCGACCTGGTTGAATGCGGCACGCGGCGGGTAGTTCAATTGGTTGGCCAGTTCGTCGCCAATGAGTTCCCTGGAGAAGCCGTAAATCCGCTGGGTAAATTTCCTGTGGGCTTTCTGGTCTTTCACCCCTGCCAGCACAGGAGCGGCATTGATCAGGCTGTGCACCATCTGGCAAGACTCCAGGCTGGGCGGAGGCTCGCACAGCGCCGCCATGCGTGCCAGCCGCAGTGCGGATGCCTTGTCGGTGAAGAGCAACTCTGGCACAACACCCATCAAATGCGCGGAGTAGCGCCAGATCATCATGAAGGCGGCTTGCTCCCGTTCAGACAGCCGGACACCCAACACCTCCGCCTGCTTGAGCAGGTTGCCCGAAAACCCCGTGGAGGCTGCCGCAATGTGTGCGGCACTCAAAGGGGTGCCCCACGCCGCATGATCCCATTCGGGCGACTGGTCCAGCAACAAACGCACCCGTGCATGTACCAGCCGGATGCGAACCGACAGCTTCCAACCATCTCCCCCGGGCTCCATGCCACCGGGCATGAAAATCTCCATCAGGTGGCGGAGGTTCTGCTTGAGGCGGTGCTCACCGTTGTCCATGACCTTGCCGGTGATGCTGAACGACTTGCTGATCAGCGTCGAGAATCCCTCAACCAGCACCGCCGACAGAAACGCCACCAGGAACAACTCTGTATGGCGGTGAAACGCACGGCACCCCTCCAGCGCATCGTGTGGCTGCCACCACCCGGGAACCTCGTGCGCCTGTTCAAAAAACGCCCGAACCTCGGACGGAGCATGGGCCAAAGCTGCCAGGTCGCCGTCAATGCCCAGCTTGATCCAATGGTGCCCCTGTGGGTCACCATGCAGACGGGCAATCAGTGCGTCGGCCTGTACATCGCCCAATTGGGTATGTTGGATGTAACTTGCTGCCAGATCGGGGTCAACGAGAGATGCCTTGGCGAATCCCGCCACATATGCCGAGGGTGTTGACATTCAACCTCTCCCCGTTCCCCGAAACAAGCGTCCGAGCAAGCCTGCCGGTTGGGCCCTGAAACCCGGCCCGCCGTCCACCGAGGTCGCTTCGGCATAGGGCTTGACCAAACCTGGCGAGAGTTTGAACAAGGCATTGAAACCCGCCAGCTCCAGCGCGAAGGCCACCGTGCCACTCGCACCTGCAATCGTCACTTTGCTGCCTTGCGCCGCCCCACGTTTGGCAAGCATCAGAAACTCACGCAAACCGGCACTGCTGACGTATTCCAGTTTGCTGCACTCCAGGGTGACATGTGCATCGCTGGCCAACAGGTGTTCAGCCACCAAGGCATTGAACGTGCTGGCACTGATGCCGTCAAGGCGCCCACCAAGGGTGAAAATCACCTGAGACGGCAGACGGTCAAACTCCAAGCTCAAGGTATTCATGAAACAGTATCCTGATTGCGCACAAAGTCCTGCTTTCAATGTACCACTTGAACTTGGCGGCTTCGTTCGCCATGTGCGAACCGGATGCCACTTGCTCTCGAAGGCCTTGTATTCGAAGACCAATCAGCGATGGCTGCCACCACGGGTCGCAAACGCCCGGTGTGTTTGACGATCTGCGCACACGCTCGGTCCACGCGACCCAGCCGACCTACTGCCGCCACCCCAACCCAGCCGTGGTTCCGCCCGCTACCGCGCGCTTCGCCAGACACTGTCCCTGCAGTACGACCTGGGCACGCGGGAGCCCAACATCCAGGTTTGGCACGTCAATTTGCGCGGTGACCGCAGCCTGACCCTGCGCCACACCCAGTACCAGGACCGTCCCCTGGCAGACGACACACCGGAGGTCCTCAAACACGTGGCACGCCTGTGGGGTCTTGGCGTGCAGCTGGAAAGCGTGGACGCCCAAGGCAACCATCCGGTCAAGCTGCACTCGGCAGGCGGGCCTGCGCCTTAGCAGACCCAGCGGGGCAACCACACCCCACAGCATCCCGAGCGACGTGGTCCACCGGATGGATCAGGGCTTGCGCTGCGTGTCCCACTGCCTGAACGGCTTGAACGGCTTGAACGGCTTGAACATATAAATTTGATAGCTTTTTATGCCAGCCAATAAAGCGCAAGAGGTCAATTTTTACGCATAAAATTTTGGTACAACAAAGGCACCATGAACAGCGTCAGTACTGTGGAAAAGAACAAACCCCACACGATGCTGGCTGCGACCGGGCCCCACAACAGGCTTTGCCCACCGATGCCAAATGCCAGCGAGAACAGGCCGCCAATGGTCGTGGTGGTGGTAATGAGGATAGGCACCACGCGTCGCCGACCCGCCTGGATGATGGCGTGAATGGTGCCCATGCCATCGGTCAGGCGCTGATTGGCCGCATCGATCAGCACGATGGCTGAATTCACCGCGATGCCAGTGAGCGCGATGACGCCGTACAGTGTGAACAAAGACAGCGGGTTGCCCGAAATCGCCAGACCGAACGCCACGCCCGTGAACGCCAGCGGCACTGTCACCAGGATCATCATCGGCTGGAAGTAGCTGCGGAACTGCGCCGCGAGAATGAGGTAAATCAGCCCCACCCCCAGCAGAAACAGCACCTGCATGGCCGACAGGCTTTCTTCAATGTCTTCCAGCTCCCCTGAAAAATCCAGGTCCGCTGCCGGATGCTGCAGGCGGATATCGGCCCACGCAGCCTTGATGCGGTCGTTGGCAGCGCGGGTGTCAGTCTGTGTCTTGTCCAGGTTGGCCTCCACCGTGACGGTACGGCGCAGGTTGTAGTGGCGGATGAAGCCACGCCCGTCTCGGGTGTCCACCGTCACGAGTGCTCCCAGGCGAGTGGTCCGCTCGCGCCCGTCGGCAGACGGCAAGGCCAACGGGATATCCAACACCACAGCGGGGTCAGTGGTGTGAGCGCGGTCTGGGGCAGCTTTGACACGCAGTTCGATCTTGTCACCCTCTTGGCGCGTGAAGGCGACCACCTCGCCATCCACCGCCAGGCGGACCTGACGGGCCACCAGGGCGGGACTGAGGCCTGCGGCGCGCACCGCCTCACGGTCCAGCGACAGCTGCAACTGCGGGCGGCCCGGCTGGTTGTCGTCCTGCACGTCTTTCGCACCAGGTATGTCCGCGACGATGCGCTTGAGTACATCGGCCGCTGCCTGGATCTGGTCGTAATCATCACCGCGGACCTTGATGCTGATGGCCTTGCCCGCAGGTGGCCCACCGGACAACACGGTGAAGCTCTTGCGGGCAGAACCAGACAAGGCTTCGATGGTGGGCCGCAAGGCCTCGACCACCGTCATGACCTCACGCGAACCGTCGGTCCGCGGGTTGAGCGAGACAAACACCTGACCATACAGGTCGCCATACACCGGCTCGGTGTCGGTGAACTTGAGGCCAGCCGTGGACGTGACTGCACGCGCCTCGCCCTCGGCCCCCACGCCATTGAGCAGTTTGCGCACCTCGGCTTCCACCCGTTGGGTTTCGGCCAGCGTGTCCTCCAGTGAGGCGGTCGGCGGCATGTCCACGTTGACGTAGAACGCGCGGATGGGGTCGAACGCAAAAAACTGCACCCGAATGACCCCGGTGGCCAGCAGCGCCACGGCACTCAGCACGCTCAGCAGCCCCAACAAGGCAAACCGTTTGGGCCGCCGCAGCACATAGGCCAGCCACTGGCCATAGCGCAGGCGCAAGCGCCGGTTGAAGCGCTCGCGCCAGGCTTGCACACGCGAAGGACGGTCAAACCGCAAACGAACGGCCGAGACATGGACGGGCATCATCCAGAACGCTTCGAGCAACGAAATGAGCAAAGCCAACGTGACCACAAACGGGATGATGAACATGAACTTGCCGACGATGCCGGGCAGCAGCATCAACGGCAAAAAAGCCGCCATGGTGGTGGCCACCGAGGCCACGACTGGCTTCCAGGTTTCGGCAATGGCATCCAGGCAAGCCTGGACCACCTCCTGCCCACGCTGCATGCGGTAGTAAATGGCCTCGACCACCACCACCGCATCGTCGACCAACATGCCCAGGGCGATGACCACGCCCAGCAAAACTGAAACGTTGACGGTGAAGTCCAGGGCACCCAGCACCGCAAACGTGCCCAACAGCGAAAACGGTATACCCAGGGTCACCAACACACCGATGCGCCACCCCAGAAACAGCCAGCTCACCGCCAGCACCAGTGCCATGCCATACACGGCGTTGACCTGCATGACACTAATGGCCTCGCGGGTGGGGACGGTCTGGTCATCGGTCAGCGCCAGGCTCAGCCCGCTGGCTGCCAGCACTGTGTTCTGGCTGGCCATGTACCCCCTCAGTCGATCAAGGAGCTCCAGCGTATTGGTACCCGACTTTTTGGTGATGGCAAGCGACACCGTCGGCTGACCATCGCTGGCGGCGTACTGGGCAGCGGGTGCCCGAGCGCGTTCGATGCGGGCCACCTCACCCAGGCGGGCTGACACTCCCGGGCGCAAAGCGGATGTGACAGGCCAGTTGCTCAACGCGTCGGGGTCGGTGGCAATGCCCTGAACACTGACGGACCACGCACCACCTTGTGTGTGCAGGGTGCCCCCCGACGTGTCACGCCACGCAGCAGCCAGGCTATCTGCCACATCGCTGGGCAACAAACCCCTGGCAGCCAGGGCAGGCAGGTCAGGCCGGACCAGGAGTTCCGGGCTTCGCAAACCCGACGCATACACCTGATCCACGCCCGCCAGGCGTTCCAGGTCGCTCTTGATGCGCCTTGCGTCCCGACGCAATACCTCGTCATCCGCCTGACCGGCCAACATCAGCACGGCCGTCGGAAAGCCATTGCTGGTGGTGATCTCCAACACCTGCGGATCTTTGGCCAGGCTGGGCAGTTCGGAGGAAGCCTTGTTCTGAACCTCGCGCCGCAGGTCGGCCATGCGTTTGTCAAACGTGCGTGCGTTCAACTCGCGAAAACGCACCAGCATGCTGACCACGTTCTCGCGCGTGGTGGACACGACGTAGCGCACATCGGGCACACCTTTGATGGCATCTTCCAGCGGGTTGGTGACCAGGCGTTCCACCTCTTCGGCCGTGGCCCCCGGCAACACGGTGGTGACGTTGACCCAGTTGAAGTTGATTTCCGGGTCTTGCTCGCGAGGCATGGTGTGGTAACTCACCAACCCCAGCAGGAAAACGACCACGAAGGCGATGTTGGCCAACGGGTGATTGGTGATGAGGGCGCGCAAAAAAGCCATGGTGGCAGGCCTTTCGGTTCAGCGGCCTGCGGGCAGGGTCTGCCCGTCACGCAAAGCAGACTGGCCTTGCACGACCAGGCGCGTGTCGGCTGGCAGCCCCACCGGCGTGGCACGGCCCTCCTGTGCACCTGGCAGGGCAGTGAAACGAACGGTTTGAGCCTTCCCCGCACCTTGCACCACAAACAGCCCCAGCGCGTCGCCCCGTCGAACCAGCAACTGAGGCGGAACATGGGGTTGCACGGCCTGCCAACGCAGCGTACCAGCCTGGCCTGGCAGGAGCGTAGCCGCGCGCTCGGCTGGCGCAAGCCTGACGGTCTGTGTGCGTTCAGGCGCGTTCAGCACAGGCAATGCGCGATCCAGGCGCAACGGCCAATCGCGGCCCTCGGCTTCCAGCACCACATGCCGGGCAGCGCGCAAGCTGTCCAGATCCGATGGCGCAATCTGTGCAGTGACCCGTGGTGCGGCTGACTGGGTCAGCACATACAGCACTGTGCCAGGCACCACCGCCTCACCCGCCTGGGCCATGCGTTGCCGCACGCTGCCGTCAAAGGGGGCTCTCAGGGTGGTCTTGTCCAGCGCGCGTTGGGCCGTGGCCACCAGCGCCTGCACGCTGGCGAGCTCGGCCCGAACAGTGGCCAACGCGGTTTCACGCTGGTTCAGGGCTTCTGCCGACAAAAAGCCCTGCGCCACCAACTCCCGGGTTCGGCGGGTTTGCGCTTCTTCAAGCTGAAGCCTGGCCTGGATGGCATCCCGCTGGGCTTGCGCACGCTGCAACGCCAGTCGGGCATCTTCCGGATCGATACGGCCCAGCACCTGACCTTTGCGGACGGTGTCGCCCACATCGACCGTCCAGGCGAGCAGCGTACCTGCCGCTTCGGCAGCCAACTTTGATTCGTTCAGGGGGTGTACCACCGCTGGCGCCTGCCGCTGAGGAAACACCCATACCGCGTCCAACCGGGCAACCGACTGGTCTCGTGGCATCGATGGTGCAGGGGTCACCCCCTCCGAGGCCCACACGCCTGAGGTGAAGAGACAGGCGACGAGACCCGCCCGCCAGCCCGCCGTGATCCCGCGCCCGTGACCCAAACGCTTTGCCATGGGTTCGAACCCGTTTACGTTGATGCGACAAACAATCACTGCCATCCCCTTGTCATGTGGCTGCCGATGGCCTCCAAGTAGGCCACAAATCTGGGTGAGCAGGATGAATACACACCAGACAGGCCAGGGTCAGCCCCTCGTAGGGTGGGTCATCCCTTACCCCAAGGTTCACTTGCCGATGCAGAAGCGCGTGAAGATGGTGCCCAGCAGGTCGTCGGCGGTGAACTCGCCGGTGATGCTGCCCAAAGCGTCCTGCGCCAGGCGCAGTTCTTCAGCCAACAAATCCAGGTGGTTGCCGGCGTGCCCCAGCCAATCGGTGGCCAGTTCAAGGTGGTCACCCACCGCAGCCAGCGCGGTCAGGTGGCGCTCGCGCGCCATGTACACCCCTTCCGGTGCGGACTGCCAGCCCACGGTCTGCAACAGGCGCTGGCGCAAGGCCTCCAGGCCCTGACCGGCTTTGGCTGAAATGACCAGGTCGCCATCGGCCACGTGCCGCAGCGCCTCGGGCGCGCAGGTGTCTGCTTTGTTCCAGACGTGAATGATCGTGATGTTTTTGGCCATTGACGCTTGAATGGCGTCATCAGATGCTATGTATTTTGCATCATCGGCACGGGTCAGGTCGTGCAGGAACAGCACGGCATCCGCCGCATGGATTTCGCTCCATGCGCGTTCGATGCCGATTTTTTCCACTTCGTCCGCGCTGTCGCGCAGACCCGCGGTGTCCACCACGTGCAGCGGCACACCTTCGATCTGGATGTTTTGCTCCACCTTGTCGCGTGTGGTCCCCGCAATGGGCGTGACGATGGCCAACTCTGCCCCGGCCAAGGCGTTGAGCAACGAGCTTTTGCCGGCGTTGGGCTGGCCGGCAATCACCACCCGGATGCCTTCACGCAGCAGCGCGCCCTGACGGGCCCGCTGCCGCACCGCGTCCAGTTTGCTCTGCAAATTGTGCAGCTGTCCTTGCGCGTCAGCCTTGCGCAGGAAGTCGATTTCTTCTTCTGGAAAATCAAGCGTCGCTTCGACCAGCATGCGCAAGTGGATGAGCGCATCGCGCAGCACATTAATCTCGCGCGAAAACTCCCCCGACAGGCTGCGGCTCGCACTCTTCACCGCTGCCTCGGTGCTGGCATCGATGAGGTCGGCAATGGCCTCGGCCTGCGCGAGGTCCAGCTTGTCGTTCAGGAACGCGCGCTGGCTGAACTCGCCCGGCTCGGCCAGGCGCAACCCCGGCAGAACGGATACCGTGGCTCCCACCTCGCCAGCAACGGGCTGAGCCGCCACCGCCAGGCAGCGCGCCAACAATAGCTGAAGCACCACCGAGCCACCGTGGGCTTGCAGCTCCAGCACATCTTCGCCCGTGAACGAATGCGGCGCCGGAAACCACAGCGCCAGCCCGTGGTCGATGGGGAATCCGTCCGCGCCAGGAAACGGCAGGTAGGTCGCTTCGCGGGGCTTCAGGCTGCGGCCCTTGAGCGCACCCCCGAGCAATGCCTGAACCAGCGGAGCCAAACCTTTGCCTGACACCCGGACGATACCCACCGCCCCCCGGCCTGGCGCGGTGGCGATGGCGACGATCGGGTCGTGCTGGCGGGCAAACATGGTGGCAGCAGTGATAACGGTGAAAAGTACCCGGAAGAAAAAAGCCGCGCCTCCGTCAGGGAGCGCGGCCTGTTCGCAATCGCCGTCAGGCCATCACTTGAAGCTTGGGATGCTGAACTTGACCGGCACGCCCATGCGAGAGTTGATGTAGGCCTGCTGCGCGATGGTCAGCACGTTGTTCGTGATCCAGTACAGCACCAGGCCGGACGGGAAGAAGAAGAACATGACCGAGAACACCAGCGGCATGATCCACATCAGCTTGGCCTGCATGGGGTCAGGCGGCAGCGGGTTCAGCGCGGTCTGGATCACGGTGGTCAGCGTCATGATCAGTGGCAGGATGTAGTACGGATCGGGCGACGACATGTCGGTGATCCACAGCGCCCAGGGGGCATTGCGCATTTCCACGCTGGCCAGCAACACCCAGTACAGCGCAATGAACACCGGAATCTGGATCATGATGGGAAAGCAGCCGCCCATCGGGTTGACCTTTTCCTCGCGGTAGATGCGCATCATTTCCTGCTGCATCTGCTGCGGGTTGTCTTTCAGGCGTTCACGCATTTCCATGATGCGCGGGTTGATGGCCTTCATCTTGGCCATGCTCCGGTAAGCCGTGGCATTGAGCCAGTAGAACGCCGCCTTGATCAGCACCACCAACAACACAATGGCCCAACCCCAGTTGCCCACGAAGCTGTGGATTTTTTCCAGCAGCCAGTACAGCGGCTTGGCCAGCATGGTGAGCCAGCCATAGTCTTTCACCAGTTCCAGGCCCGGAGCCACCAGCTCCATGACCTTTTCCTCCTGCGGACCGATGAACAGGCGGGCCTCGACGGCCTTGCTGGCACCCGGCTCGACCGTACCCATGGCAGTCATCATGCCTGCGGCGTACAGGTTGTTGTCGACCTTGCGGGCGAAGTGCTCGCGCTCGATACCGGCGTCCAGCAGCCAGGCGCTGGCAAAGTAGTGCTGCACCATCGCCACGTAGCCGTCCTTGGCCACCTTGATGAAGTCCGTCTTGTTCTTTTCGATGTCGGGGAACTCGATTTTCTGGAACTTCTTTTCTTCGGTGTAAACCGCCGGCCCCGTGAAAGTCGAATAGAAAGGTGTCTCGCTCGCTGTGGTGCTGCCATCACGCACCAGTTGCATGTAGACCTGCGGCGCAATGGCAGCAGCGCCCATGTTCACCACCTCATGTTTCACGTCCAGCACGTAGCTGCCGCGACGCAACGTGAACGTCTTGACCAGCTTGGCACCACCCGTTTCAGCCGATTCGAAGCGCACCACCATGTCGTTGCGGCCATCGGCGAGTGCCTTGTCGGCAGACACCAGCCGCATGGGCGTCTTGTGCGTGGGAAACTGGCTGCCCGCCGCCCCGATCAGGCCGGACTGGGCCACGTAGATGTGGTTGGGTGTCTGGGTCAGCAAGGTCAGCGGCTTGTCTTCCTTGTTCTTGCTGGACAACGTGGCCGCCTTGTGCGGCAGGATGTCGGCCCGCACCAGCGAACCGCCTTCGCTGTCGAACGTCAGGCGCAGCACGTCGCTGACGACTTCCACCGTCTCACGTGGCAGCGTGGGCGCGGCAACCGGTGCTGCAGCAGCCGCCGGAACTTGCGCGGCAACCGCGGATGCCGAAGGCACATCGGCAGGTGTCGCCTTGCCAGGCTCAGCGGCACCGGGCGCTTTCTGCGCAGGCGGTTGCGAAAAAAACGTGGCCGCACGGCCGTTGTGGATCTGCCACTTGTCCCACAGCAGCACCATGGAAAAACCAAAAATCACCCAGAGGATGGAACGACGGATGTCAGTCATGACAGGGTTTTCTCCGAAGACTTGGAAATGAGACGGGTGAACAGGCGTGGCCGCTCGGTCGGCACGGGGTCACAGCCCCCCTGACACCAGGGGTGGCAACGGCCGATGCGGGCAACGGTCAGGTAACTGCCCATCATCGCACCGTGTTGTTGCAATGCCTGCAACGCGTACACGGAACAGGTGGGCTCGAAACGGCAGCCCGAACCCAACCACGGGCTGAGCAGCAGCCGATAGCCCTTGACCAAGGCAATCAGGACACGCTTGGGCCAGTCAACCATGTGGCTTCTCCACAGGTGACGCAGGCACCCCCGACAGACCCGGGGGCACACAGTCAGCAGGCACCTCGGCCCCTGCCGCGCCAGGGGCCAGCGGAGATGGGGTCACACCGACCTTGGCCAGCCTGGCAAACAACTGGTTCAGTTCAGCGCGGACCGCCTGCTTCAGGGCATCGGACGTGGCACTGACAAACACCTTGCGGCTGAATTCACTGCGCAGCCGCACCACCATGGCGGCAGCCGGCAGCCCGGCTGCTCCGCCTCGGGCCACTTCGTAAATCTGGCGTCGGATGGTGTTGCGTGTCACAGCACGCCGCGCCCAGCGTTTGGGAATGAGCACCCCCAACCAGGGAACAGGCTGTGGAAACAACAAAACTTCGCCACACCTGGCGTCTAGCGTCGTCAGGTGTAGGGCAAAGTGAGGGGTTTTGGCCACGGGCGAGCCTGCCATGACCGCCTGGAACTGGGTCCGGGTTCTCAGTCTTTGCAAGCGATGCCCCAGGACCGGATGCACACGCAAGCTGACGCAAACCCATCCCGCCGATCAGGCATGGGGAGACAACCTCGGGGTTTACAGACCCAGACGCTTGCGGCCCTTGGCGCGACGGGCAGCGATGACCGCACGGCCACCACGGGTCTTCATGCGAACCAGGAAACCGTGGGTGCGTGCACGACGTGTCTTGGAAGGTTGGTATGTGCGTTTCATGATGCTTTCCTACTGTGTATGCCGGAAGCCTTGTTCCGAGTGTGCCTGTAAGCGGCAAAGCCCGCGATTATCGCAAATTCGCAGCGCTGTGGCAAAAAAACTTGCGCGCAGCATGACAAAAAGCCCTAAAACGCTGTCAGCGAAACGTCAATAGGGGCATGCGCCACCTGTGGATAACTGCCTCCGCGGCCTACAATCGCCCCTTGGCCCAACGCCAGCTGTCCACAAGAACAACGCCTGCATTGGCGATCAGAACCGCGCCCCGTCCGCTGCATCCATGTCCCAGGGATCCCCCGAAACCATTCACCACGATTTGTGGCAAGCCTGCGTCGACCGCCTCGCGCAGGAAATGCCCGAACAACAGTTCAACACGTGGATCCGTCCACTGTCTGCCCGCGTCTCGGACGATCTCGGGCGCGTCACCTTGCTCGTGGGCAACCGCTTCAAGATGGACTGGATACGCACGCAATATGCCGCCCGCATTGCCGCTTTGCTGGCGGACCTGACCGAGAGCGAGGTGACCATCGAGCTCGCGCTGGCACCCCGCGAAGCGCCTTCCCGCACCCAGCCCGCCAGCGCCAGCAACCCACGCGACCAGGTTCTGGCCGAAGCCCCCGAGGTGGCGGCACCCGTACCACCCGGCCTGGCAGACAGCCGCAGCCGGCTGAATGCCGCCCTCACGTTCGCCACGCTGGTGGAAGGCTCT
The DNA here is from genome assembly GCA_002344885.1 of Comamonadaceae bacterium UBA2334. Taxonomy (GTDB): domain Bacteria; phylum Pseudomonadota; class Gammaproteobacteria; order Burkholderiales; family Burkholderiaceae_C; genus UBA2334. The sequence continues at coordinate 80,692 of DDUQ01000081.1, read as the reverse complement.
GCCAACCGCATGGCGCGTGCCGCCGCGATGCATGTGGCAGGCAGCCCGGGACACCTGTACAACCCACTCTTCATTTACGGCGGGGTTGGCCTGGGTAAAACCCACCTGATGCACGCGATTGGCAACCAGTTGCTGACCGACAAACCCAACGCCCGCATCCTGTACATCCACGCTGAGCAGTTCGTGACCGATGTGGTCAAGTCGTACCAGCGCAAGACGTTTGACGAGTTCAAAGAGCGCTACCACTCGCTTGACCTCCTGCTGATTGACGATGTGCAGTTCTTTGCCAACAAGGACCGCACACAGGAAGAGTTCTTCAACGCCTTCGAGGCGCTGCTGGCCAAGAAGAGCCACATCGTCATGACCAGCGACACCTACCCCAAGGGCCTGGCCGACATCCACGAGCGCCTGGTGTCACGTTTCGACTCGGGGCTGACGGTGGCCATCGAGCCGCCCGAGCTGGAAATGCGCGTGGCCATCCTGATCAACAAGGCCGAAGCCGAGGGTGCCTCCATGCCGGAGGACGTGGCGTTCTTCGTGGCCAAGAACGTGCGCTCCAACGTCCGCGAGCTGGAAGGCGCGCTGCGGAAAATCCTCGCCTATTCCCGCTTCAACCACAAGGATGTGTCCATCCAGCTGGCCCGTGACGCACTGAAAGACCTGCTGACGATCCAGAACCGCCAGATCAGTGTGGAAAACATCCAGAAAACGGTGGCCGATTTCTACAAGATCAAGGTGGCCGACATGTACAGCAAAAAGCGCCCGGCCAGCATCGCGCGGCCCCGCCAGATTGCCATGTACCTGGCCAAGGAACTGACCCAGAAAAGCCTGCCCGAGATCGGCGAGCTGTTCGGTGGCCGGGACCACACCACCGTGCTGCATGCCGTGCGCAAAATCGCTGCCGAACGCGCTCAGCTGGCCGAGCTGAACCAGCAGCTCCACGTGCTGGAGCAAACGCTGAAAGGCTGACACCGCCAGATACCGGACCGGTCATGCAAAACAGCGAGAATAGGCCCCGCAACCAGCGACGACACAACAACCGAGCACACACCCGAGGCGAGACATGATTGTTTTGAAATCCACCCAGAGCACTGTTTTGGCAGCATTGCAATCGGTATCCGGCATCGTCGAGCGGCGGCACACCCTGCCCATCCTGGCCAACGTGCTGATTCGCAAGACCGGCCCGCAGGTGCAGCTGACCACCAGCGACCTGGAAATCCAGATCCGCACCACGGCTGACCTGGGTGGCGACGACGGCAGCTACGCCATCACGGTGGGGGCACGCAAGCTGATCGACATCCTGCGCACCATGCCATCGGACCAGACGGTGAGCCTGGAAGCCGCAGGCGGGAAACTGACCCTCAAAGGCGGCAAGAGCCGCTTCACGCTGCAAAGCCTGCCGCCCGAGGACTTTCCGCTGGTGCAGGAGTCTGCCGCGTTCGGCCCCACATTCAGCGTGCCGCAGAAAACCCTGAAGAACCTGCTGAACCAGGTGGCATTTGCCATGGCGGTGCACGACATCCGCTATTACCTGAACGGCATCCTGTTTGTGGCAGAAGGCACACAGCTCAGCCTGGTCGCCACCGACGGCCACCGCCTGGCGTTTGCCAGCGCCAAACTCGATGTGGAAGTGCCCAAGCAGGAAGTGATCCTGCCGCGCAAGACCGTGCTGGAACTGCAACGCCTGCTGTCAGACAAAGAAGGCGACATTGCCATGCAATTTGCCAACAACCAGGCTAAGTTCAGCTTTGACGGCATGGAATTCGTCACCAAGTTGGTCGAAGGCAAGTTCCCCGACTACAACCGCGTCATCCCCAAAAACCACAAGAACAGCGTCACGCTGGGTCGGGCACCGTTGCTGCAAACGCTGCAACGCACCGCCATCATGACCAGCGACAAGTTCAAGGGCGTGCGCCTGAACCTGGAACCCGGCCTGCTGCGCGTGGCCAGCAACAACGCCGAGCAGGAAGAAGCCGTGGACGAACTCGACATCGACTACGGCGGCGATGCCATCGAAATCGGCTTCAACGTCACCTACCTGATCGATGCCATGGCCAACATGAGCCAGGACATGATCCGACTGGACCTGTCGGACGGCAACAACTCGGCGCTGTTCACCAACCCGGAAGACGAACACTTCAAGTACGTGGTCATGCCCATGCGCATCTGACACGCCTCACTCACACCCCTGATGAAACCCTCTGTCGCACTTGACACGCACCGTACCGCCATCCGCAATGTGGTGAAGGCACACCGGGCCAGCAATGCCCGTGTGTTCGGTTCTGTGCTGCACGGATCAGACGACGACGGCAGTGACCTCGACATACTGGTGGACCCGACGCCCGAGACCACACTGTTCGATATTGGTGCCATACAGCATGAGCTGCACCAGTTGTTGGGGGTTCCCGTCGATGTGCTGACACCGAATGCGTTGCCTGACAGTTTCAGATCCTCGGTACTTGCCGAGGCCGTGCCCCTGTGAATGCCAAGGCATTGCGCTTGGTCTACTACCTCGACCACATCATTCAGGCCATCGAGCGCATTGAAAGTTATGTTGACGACATGGTCGAAACAGCCTTTCTGGACAGTTCCCTCGTACAGGATGCCGTGCTGCGCAACATTGAAATCGTCGGGGAAGCGTCGCGAAAAATTGAGCTGGGCTTTCCGACGTTTGCCCAAGCGCATCCGGAACTGCCTCTGGCAGTGGCCTACCAGATGCGCAATGTGGTGGCCCATGGTTACTTCAAGGTGGACCTCGAACTTGTCTGGAAAACCATTCACAGGGACCTGCCCGAACTGCACAAAATGGTCTTGGCCGCGCGAAACCAAGCGGCACGAGACACCCAGAACCTGCCAGGCCAAACGCCTGATTGACCGTAGATTGCCATGAACCCAAACAACAACACCCCTCCCACCGACAGCGCCAACGTGAGTGCTGACGCCTCCAGCCTGCAACCCGTGATCGACGCCCACCAGGCCGGTGCATCCGAGGGCTACGGCGAGGGGGCCATCCAGATCCTGGAAGGGCTGGAAGCGGTGCGCAAGCGGCCTGGCATGTACATCGGCGACACGTCCGACGGCACCGGCCTGCACCACCTGGTGTTCGAGGTGGTGGATAACTCCATCGACGAAGCGCTGGCCGGCCATTGCGACGACATCGTGGTCACCATCCACGCCGACAACTCCATCAGCGTGACCGACAACGGCCGGGGCATTCCCACGGGCGTGAAAATGGACGACAAACACGAGCCCAAGCGCTCGGCATCAGAAATTGCACTGACCGAGCTGCACGCCGGCGGCAAGTTCAACCAGAACAGCTACAAGGTGTCGGGCGGCCTGCATGGCGTGGGCGTGAGTTGCGTGAACGCACTGAGCAAATGGCTGCGCCTGACCGTGCGCCGCGAGGGCAAGGTGCACCAGATCGACTTTGCACGCGGCTTTGTGCAAAACCGCCTGCTGGAAACCGTCAACGGCGTGGAAGTGAGCCCCATGAAGGTGCTGGGTGCCACCGACAAGCGGGGCACCGAGGTGCATTTCCTGCCCGACACCGACATCTTCCAGCAGAACAATGAGTTCCACTACGAAATCCTGGCCAAGCGCCTGCGCGAGCTTTCTTTCCTGAACAACGGCGTGCGCATCCGTCTGCTGGACGAACGCAGCGGCAAGGAAGACGACTTCTCCGGCGCAGGTGGTGTGAAGGGCTTTGTGGACTTCATCAACGCCAACAAGAAGGTGCTGCACCCCACGGCTTTCCACGCCATTGGCGAGCGCCCGGCTGACAGCTATGGCGGCATTCCCGGCACCAGCATCGGTGTGGAAGTGGCCATGCAGTGGAACGACGGCTACAACGAAAGCGTGCTGTGCTTCACCAACAACATCCCCCAGCGTGACGGCGGCACCCACCTGACCGGCCTGCGCGCGGCCATGACCCGCGTGATCGGCAAGTACATCGAACAGAACGAGTTTGCCAAAAAAGCCAAGGTGGACGTCAGCGGTGACGACATGCGCGAAGGGCTGTGCTGCGTGCTGTCGGTCAAGGTGCCCGAGCCCAAATTCTCCAGCCAGACCAAGGACAAACTGGTCAGCTCTGAAGTGCGCGCGCCGGTGGAAGACATCGTGGCCAAGGCGCTGACCGACTACCTGGAAGAGCGCCCCAACGACGCCAAAATACTGTGCGGCAAGATTGTGGAAGCCGCCCGCGCCCGCGAAGCCGCCCGCAAGGCCCGGGAAATGACACGCCGCAAAGGTGTGCTCGACGGCATGGGCCTGCCCGGCAAACTGGCCGATTGCCAGGAAAAAGACCCGGCGCTGTGCGAAATTTACCTGGTGGAGGGTGACTCCGCCGGAGGCTCTGCCAAGCAGGGCCGCGACCGCAAATTCCAGGCCATCCTGCCCCTGCGCGGCAAAATTTTGAACGTGGAAAAGGCCCGCTACGAAAAGCTGCTGTCCAGCAACGAAATCATCACCCTCATCACCGCCCTGGGCACCGGCATTGGCAAAACCAATACCGACGAGTACGACCCCAAGGGCAAGAGCGGCTCGGACGACTTCAACCCCGACAAGCTGCGCTACCACCGCATCATCATCATGACCGACGCGGACGTGGACGGTGCCCACATCCGCACCCTGCTACTCACCTTCTTTTACCGCCAGATGCCCGAGTTGGTGGAGCGCGGCCACATTTACATCGCCCAGCCACCGCTGTACAAGGTTAAAGTAGGAAAAGAGGAGCAATACCTCAAGGATGCACAAGCGCTGGATGCCTTTTTGCTTCGTGTTGCATTGAAAGACGCGAGTGTGAGCACCGGTGGCGATGCCCCCCAGTTGCTCGACGGCCCTACCCTGGCCGACCTGGCGCGCAAGCACCAGGTGGCCGAAGCCGTGATTGCCCGTCTGTCCAACTTCATGGACGCAGAAGCCCTGCGCGCGATTGCCGACGGCGTGGCCCTGAACCTGGACACGCTGGACGATGCCGCCGCCTGCGCGCCGGGCCTGCAGGCCAAGCTGCGCGAACTCAACACCACCGGTGTGCCCGCCGAAGTGACCGCCGAGTTCGATGCCCGCACCGACAAACCCCTGCTGCGCATCAGCCGCCGCCACCACGGCAACATCAAGAGCAGCGTGCTGACGCAAGACTTCGTGCACGGTGCCGACTACACCTCGCTGGCTGAAGCCGCCCAGACCTTCCGCGGCCTGCTCGCCGACGGCAGCAAGGTCATGCGCGGCGAAGGCGACAAGCAGCGCGAAGAAAAAGTGGCCGACTTCCGCCAGGCCATGAAGTGGCTCATCAGCGAAGCCGAGCGCACCACCGCGCGCCAGCGCTACAAAGGCTTGGGCGAAATGAACCCCGAGCAGCTGTGGGAAACCACCATGGACCCGAACGTGCGCCGCCTGCTGCGCGTGCAGATTGAAGACGCCATCGAAGCCGACCGCGTGTTCACCATGCTCATGGGCGACGAAGTGGAACCCCGCCGGGAATTCATTGAGAAGAATGCCCTGCGGGCGGGGAACATTGACGTTTGAATCTGTAGGTGGAAGCGTCCCGTTGATTGCCTCTGTGTCGCCATATACAATTGCCATACATCACAACATGGATGGTGATCAGCATGTCTATCGGCACCGTTTTCGTCAACAACCGCTCCCAGGCGGTCCGCATTCCCTTGGACGTACGCCTGCCTGAAGGCGTCCACAAAGTGGAAATCCGCGCCAAGGGGAACGAGCGCATCATCACACCTATCGGGCAAACTTGGGACAGCTTCTTCCTGGGAGGCCCCAGCGTCAGTGACGACTTCTTGCCTGAGCGCGCGACTCAGCACCAAGCGGAGCGGGAAGCCCTGTGATGCTGCGCTACCTGCTGGACACCAACATCGTCATCTATGTGTTGAAGCGACGTCCGGTCGAGGTGTTGTCTACGTTCAACGCCAACGCGAGTCGCATGGCCATCTCCTCCATCACTTTGGCTGAACTCATGCACGGCGCGGAGAAAAGCAGTCGCGTGAGTGAAAACCTGGCCACCATCGAGGACTTTTGCAGCCGACTGGAAGTTCTGCCCTATGGCGCAAAAGCCGCCCAACACTACGGTGCCATCCGTGCCGCCCTGGAAAAAATGGGGCAGCCCATCGGTGTGAATGATCTGCACATTGCAGGCCACGCGCGCAGCGAAGGCTTGGTGCTGGTGACGAACAACCTGTCGGAATTCATGCGCGTGCCTGCGCTCGAAGCAGAAAACTGGGTCTACACCAGCCAGTGAGCCAAGGCCTGGCGTCTTCCGTCACACGACGAGCCTGTCCGAAATTTTATGTGCCCTGCAAACCAACGGGGCACCTCCCGACAACGGCCAAAAACTTATAGCGGCCGCACCATGTAACGCAGGGGTTCGTTGGCTGGTCTGCCGCGCCGCCTCTCTGCACCCTGTATCCAAGGTTTCAGTTGCATGTCTTCCTTGATGACATGATCAATCAGCCAGGTGCGCAGAAAGCTGACAAAGCCTTCCACCTTGGCATCGTCCAGGGTACCCGCCAACTCGGCGTACCGCAGTCGCAGTGCCAGCTTCAGTCGGTCATGTGAGTCGTGCAGCCTGTTGACATCGTTGTATCCGACTTCCAGTGCGACGCGCTCCTCGCGTTCGAAATGCAGCTTTGCGTAACGTCCCAACTCCACAAGCTCCGTTCTAAGTGCATCCATGTTCCGGGAACGCAACGCCACCTCCAGCCGATTGATCAGGCTGATCAGGTGTTTGTGATCCTAGTCTATGCCATGGTGACCCACGCTCAGTTGTTCACGCCATTCGAGTGTCATGTTTTATCCCTGTAGAACGACTTGCCCGACAACGCCAAAGCAATGCCTCTCGCGCATATTTTCAAGTTTCCAACTCGATCGCGCCATCCACCAAATGGGGGAACGCCCGCAACAAAAAAGGCTTCGACGCATTTGAAACGTGGTGGAACGCCCATCGCCCACCGAGTATTCAAGCCTCACGCGATGAGCTTGATTTATATCAAACGCACACAATTCGTGCGCATTTCGCTCATATGCAGACTTTTGCTGCTGTCATATGCTGCGTTTCGTGACAACAATGCGTACCCCGTGCATCGTCAACACCGAATAATCGTCCGCATCCCCTTCCTCAAACGGATGCAGCATGACGATCACCCCCTACGAACAGAACTTCGGTGCCGACTACCAACGCTCGCTGGTCACGCTCGGCCAGGCCATGCACCAGATCATCCGGCACTTCGGGGCCGACACGGTGTATGGCGTGGGGGGTGACTTTGCCGCCAACCTGATTGCCGCGCTGGACCAGCCGGGCCTGACGGTGTCCCCGTCCAGCAACGAAATGCACGCGGGGTTTTGCGCCTGCGCCCAGGCCGAGGTGCAGGGCATGGGGTTTTGCCTGACGACCTACACCGTGGGCTCGCTGCCTTGCGTCACCGCTGCCGCCCTGGCCAAGACCGAAGGCCTGCCGGTGGTGTTCATCTCGGGCGCGCCGGGTGAGGACGAGGTGCACCAGGCCGGCATCCACCACATGGTGCAGCCTGGCAACAGCTGGCGCACCGAGTACGACGCAGCGCTGCGCGCCTTCGCCGCCCTGGGGTTGCAGGCCGAGCGGCTGCAGGGCGACCGCTCGCGCGGGCAGCCCAACATTTCGGCCTTCCGGTTCTATCAACTGGTCAAACACGCGTGGCTGCACCGCGAGCCGGTGTTCATTGAAGTGCCCCGCAACCTGGTGTTCGCGCTGACCCAACCCCTGACGCTGCCCCCACTGGCGCAACTGCCCACCGACGACATGGTGTTTGCCGGTCTGCAGGCCGTGCTGGACAACATTGCGGCCAAGTTCAAGGTCTCCCGCGCGCCCCTGGTGTATTTCGGTGAACAGGTCCGCCGCAACCACGACCTCAAACGCCTGGTGCTGGACTTCTGCCACCGCTTCGGCGTGCCCTATGCGTTCCACTGGTTCGCCAAGGGCGTGGTCGATGAATCCGACCCCCTGTGCCTCGGCGGCTACAACGGCGTGTTCAGCGCACCGGGTGCGCGCCGGTACATCGAGCAGGAGGTGGACTATGTGCTGGACCTGGGCACCAGCATCATCCCGCAGGACACCGCCTGCGCACTGAACACCGGCACCCACTTCATTGCCGACTTTGCCAACAAGACGGTGCTGAAATCCACCACGGTGCACGAGACCGAGCTCATCCACATCCTGCAAGGCCTGCTCGCCGCCGACCTGCCCGTGCACAGCTTTGTGCCACCCGCCCTGGCGCATTCCCCGCTGGCGCGTGGCGACAATATGGATTTCCATGTGCTGACCGACGTCATCAACCAGATACAGAGCGAGCAACCGTTTGGCACCGTGTTCGTACCCGAGGTGGGCAACTCGGTGTTTGCCAGCTTCGGGCTGCGCCCCAAAGCCACGGAGCTGGATGTGAACTGGCTGTCCAACCCCTGGTACGCCGCCATGGGTACCTCGCTGCCCTACGCACGCGTGGTGGCCGAGACCATCCGGCGCAACGGCCTGAAAGACCGCACGGTGCTCATCACTGGAGACGGCGGTTTCCACTTCCAGCTCAACGAGCTGATTCACCTGCAAAAAGAGCAACTGCCACTCACCATCGTCTACATGCGCAACGACGTGTTCCACCTGGGCAAGAGTGGCGACGGCCCGGTGTACCACTGCTCGACCGGCACCTTCGACGTGAAGCTGCTGGTGCAAGCCTACGGCGGCCAGGCGACTCGCTGCGCAACCATCGGCGAGTTCATGGACTGCTACCAGACGTACCTGCACGCCAACGAAGGCATCCGCCTGATCGAAGTGCCCTGCTCGCTGGAGCCGGCGTACCAGAGCCGCGAGGCCGGGCTGCTGAACCTGTACATCAAGTCGCGCAATGGCGACCCGGCCGCGCAGGCGCAGTGGCGCGAGGTACTGGGGCGCTGACCGGCCCTGGCCAGACGGGCGTCAGTCATGAAGCTCGGGGGCCATGCTCGCAGATCAGGGGAGGACTGGCTGAAGATTTCCTTATTCAAAAGTCGGGCAGGCGCTGTCCTAATCAAACTCAGCGGCAATGGCCAGTAGAACCCTGCCGTCTGACACCAAGACTTGGGCATGTCCCGCCATGCAAGGGTCATAAGCGACTCTTCGAGCACATCGCGGCACGCGAGCACCAGGCGTGGAGGTTGGGGGACGCGCACAGAGGCGGTCACTGGGCTTTTCTGGCTGGCGTGAGGGTGATCTGCCAGGCACGGACCGTTACATCAAAGTACTCCCTGGCGCCAACGGCCTGCGTCACGCTTCTGGGCAGCATGAGCTGGTTCCTGGAAGTGTTGTTGGCGAGCATGGCAATTGGCGTAAAGCAAGGATTCCGTACCGAAACAATCGCTCGCACCAGTGTCCAGTGTGAAGCGAGCTTTGATCGCATGGCTGTTTTGTCGTAACATTCAAACATACTTCAAACGGAGGCCATGATGTCCGTCCACACTTTCTCCAGCCGCGACTTCACCCGCGATGTGTCCAGCGCCAAGCGGGCCGCTGATTACGGTCCCGTGTTCATTACTGACCGGGGTCGACCCGCGTACGCACTGCTCACCATCGCCGACTACTACCGCCTGACCGGACAGGGTGAGCCTTCGCTACTGGCGGTGATGGACGGCATTGCTGGCGGTGACGGTATCGAGTTTGAAGCGCAGCGCCTGAACATCACCACCCGCGCTGCCGAGCTGGAATAGGCGGACGGCATGTACCTTCTGGACACCAACGTCATCTCTGAACTGCGCCAGGGCAAGCCCAACCAGTCTGCCGAGGTGCGCAATTGGGCCGCGGAACACCGCGCCAGCACGTTGTACCTGAGCGCCATCACCATCCTGGAGTTGGATAAAGGCATCTTGCTGCTGGAGCGGCGCACGCCACCACAAGGTGCGGCGCTTCGGGGCTGGCTGACCGGCGTGCGCAAAGCCTTTGCCGGACGCATCCTGCCGTTTACCGAACAAGCAGCCAGCCTGTGCGCTGCCCTGCACGTGCCCGACCCCCGCTCAGAGCGCGATGCGATGATTGCCGCCACCGCGCTGGAACATGGCTTTACGGTGGCCACGCGCAACACACAAGACTTTGTGAACACCGGGGTTCAGCTGGTCAATCCTTGGGACAAGTGAACCATTGGCCAAGTGTGTATTGCACAAGCAACGATCCAAACAGCTACAAGGTTCCAGCTCCTCCTCTGCCTGTTGAATCTCCTTCAGCGCAAAGCTGTCCGCTGCCTTCCACTCCACCCAACCGTTTGCGGTTCGCCCAAAAGGTACGGATGCAGCCGTGCTGGCGACACTGAAAGTGTCGTCCTGCAGCGGCAGATCGGTCCGGAAGAACGCGAAGATGCTGCCGGCGCGGGCCTCGGGCGTCATGATCAAGCTTGTTATGGCGTTCCTCTGCACACCTGCAGAGCAGAAGCCCAAACTGGCACTCGCCACTGAGCGCGATACACTCCCCGTTACCCCCATGTGTATCCAAACCACCCTGTCAACGCCATGCTGTCACACCTCGTCCTGCTGCTCTCCGCCCTGTTGTGCCTGCCGGTGTTCGGGCAAACCCTCGCTGCCCCGGAGGCATGGGCGGCGGCACAGGCGGGCAAGCTGACCATCATCGACATCCGCACCCCGCCCGAGTGGAAGCAGACGCGGGTGGCCCAAGGCGCCCTGCTGATCGACATGCTGCACCCGCAAGGTCCTGCGGGGTTTGAGAACGAAGTGCTGCGCCAGGTGAAGGGTGACCGTAACGCCCCCATTGCGCTCATTTGCCGCACCGGCAACCGCACCGGCCAGGTGCTGCGTTACCTGCGTTCGCGCGGGTTCAACAACGCGGTGCACATCCCGGAAGGCATGGCGGGCAGCGCCGCCGGTCCGGGCTGGCTGGCCCGCCAATTGCCTGTCCAGAACTGCGGCGCGTGTTGACAGGCCGGCGGGCATGGAACGATGATGGCCGCTCAATGCTTGGCAGCCATTTCCCTGTTCAGCCCCATCCGCCATGTCACCACAACCACATCAAACGACAGAGCAACAAACTGAACATGGTAAAGCGCTGAAGCGTGTTGTGAAGCGCAGTGAACACCGGCACATTGGCCGGGTGGACCGCGACCCTGTCGCGCTGCTGGCGGGCACGGATGCCGGCCGGGTGGAACGGCTGGTGCCGCTGAAATACGGGCGCATGCTGGCCTCGCCGTTTGCGTTTTTCCGGGGAAGTGCCGTGCTGCAGGCACATGACCTGGCCACCACACCGCACACGGGTGTGCAGCACACCATCTGCGGCGATGCGCACCTGATGAACTTTGGTGCGTTTGGCACGCCCGAGCGGCAGCTGGCGTTTGACCTGAACGACTTTGACGAGACACACCCCGGTCCATGGGAATGGGACCTGAAGCGCCTGGTGGCCAGCCTGAACCTGGCCGCACGCCATCTGGGGTTGTCTGCTGCCGAGGGTGACGACGCAGTCTCGGCAGCAGCACTGGCCTACGTGTACCACACGCGCCGACTGGCCCAAACCGATGCACTGACCCAATGGCGGGAAATGGTCACATTGGATGCAATGTACGAAGCCACCCGCGACACCGCTGCGCGCGCACGCCTGCAAAAAGCCATTCAGAAGGCACAACGGCGCTCCCACGAAGAACTGCTGCCCAAGCTCGGCAACCAGTCAGATGGCCGCTGGACGCTGCGCGACGAGCCACCGGCCCTGTTCCACATCCACAGCGAACAATCACTCTTTTCCAGTGCCGACGATTGGATGCGGCTGGGCCATTGGACGGAGCTGACCGACCACCTGTACCACGGCTATCTGGCACAACTGCAACCCGACACCCAGGCGCTGCTGGCCCGGTTCGAGATGCAGGACCTGGCGTTCAAGGTGGTGGGGGTGGGCAGCGTGGGCACCCGCTGCCTGGTGCTGTTGCTGACCGATGGCACAGGCGCACCTCTGATGCTGCAAATCAAGCAGGCCAACCCATCGGTGCTGGCGGCTTACGTGCCCGGCCCGCCCGTCGCTACCCAACACCAGGGTGAACGGGTGGTGACCGGACAGCGGCTGCTGCAGGCCAGCAGCGACCGTTTTCTGGGGGCCACCACCGGACCAGCGGGGCGGCATTTCTACGTGCGCCAACTGCGGGACATGAAGCTGTCGGCCGAGGTGGAAACTTTCGATGCCGCCCTGCTCAGCCGTTACGGTGCCCTGTGTGGCCGCGTGCTGGCACGGGTGCACGCCAAGGCGGGTGGCAGCGCGGCGGTGGTCAGCGCCTACCTGGGCAAAGGGGAGGCGTTTGCCGACGCACTGGTGCGCTACGCCCACGCATACGCCAATCAGGTGGAACAGGACTACGCCGTGTTCCGCGAAGCCTGCCACAGCGGGCGCGTGGTGGCGCACACCGATGCCGACATGGCGGCTGACTTCAGCGTGTGAACCTGCGGTTGTTGCGCGGCGGCGGTCATCAGCCCCGCTGCCGTTCCACAAGGTGCCTGATCAGGCCGTCGCACGCGTCTTCGATCAGGTCCAGCACATGCTCGAAACCCTGTCCACCACCGTAATACGGGTCAGGCACCACCGGGCTGTTGTAGCGGACACAATAGGTGGTGAGGCGCTGCACCTTGCTGTGATGGGCAGGCGGGCAGACACCCAGCACGTTGCGCTGGTTGTCGTGGTCCATGACCAGGATCAGGTCGTAACGGTCAAAGTCTTCAGGCACCACCTGCCGCGCCCGCAGGTCTGACAAGTCGTAGCCCCGCAGGGACGCATGGGCCTGCGAGCGGTTGTCGGGCGGGCTGCCGGGGTGGTAGTTGTGTGTGCCGGCCGAGTCCACCGTGATGTGGTCCGCCAGCCCCAACGCATTCACCTTGTGCCGGAACACACCGTGCGCCGTCGGGCTGCGGCAGATGTTGCCCATGCACACAAACAGCACCGCACAGGGTGCAAGGGTGGGAGAGCGGTCAGCAGGGTTCATGGTGGGGTGGTCCGGTTCAGCGGCCCAACAACGAGCGGGCCACCAGTTCTTTCATGATTTCGGATGTGCCGCCGTAGATGCGCAGCACGCGCGCGTCGGTCCAGAAGCGGGAAATGGGGTACTCGGTCATGTAGCCATAGCCGCCGAACAGTTGCAAACACTCGTCGGCCACGCGGCTGAACAGTTCGCTGGCATGCAACTTCAGGGCCGAGGCCGCTTCGGGCGACAGCTCGCCCCGCAAATAGGCCTGCACACAGGCGTTCAGAAACGCCTCGGCCGCCGCGATGTCGGTGGCCACCTGCGCCAGCGTGAAACGGGTGTTCTGGAACTGGGCAATGGGCTGGCCGAAGGCCTGGCGTTCCTGCACATATTGCAACGTCACGTCCAGCGCGCCCTTGGCGCCGTTGACGCCCTGCACGCCGATGATGAGGCGCTCGCGCGGCAGCTCGCGCATCATCTGCACAAAGCCCTGGCCTTCCACGCCGCCCAGCAGCGCATCGGCGGGCACGCGCATGTCGTTGAAGAACAGTTCCGACGTGTCACCGGCGTGTTGCCCCACCTTCTCCAGGTTGGCCCCGCGCGAAAAACCGGGTGTGGTGGTGTCCACCAGGAACAGGCTGACGCCTTTGGCACCCGCCGCCGAATCGGTTTTGGCGGCCAGCACCAGCAGGTCGGCGTTCTGGCCGTTGGAAATGAAAATTTTGGAGCCGTTGATGACGTACCCCTCCCCCGCCTCGTCGTGCACACGCCGGGCGGTGGTGCGCAGGGCCTTCAGGTCGCTGCCCGCGCCGGGCTCGGTCATGCCGATGGCGGCAATGGCCTGCCCGCTGACCATGCGGGGCAGCCAGTGCTG
>DDUQ01000081.1:2328-66535 GCA_002344885.1 Comamonadaceae bacterium UBA2334 | reverse complement strand
CCCGAGTAGCCCCGGCGGGTCAGCACCGCCGCCACCGTAAACGAAAACAGCGCGCTGGCACCGGTGCCGCCATAGGCCTCGGGCACATCGGCACACAGGAAGCCCTGTTCGCCCATGCGCGCAAACACCTCGCGCGGCACCCGCCCGGCCTGCTCCCACTGGCGGTAGTGGGGCTCGATTTCAAGGTCGCAGAAGCGGTTGAGCGCGTCGGTGAACTGGGTCAGGTCAGCCTGCTCGTCGGCAGACAGGAAATGGTTGGTCAGCATAAATAAAAAAATAGCAATGTCATCAATAATAGAAAGCGCTGGAGGCAAATTTTATTATCAACCAAACCGCCACCGTTTGGCCCACAGTCCGGTGCGCCTGTGCGTCGTCACTCTACCCGGCCTGGCGCGTGCATGTGGCGGGCGACCCGGTGCGCCCCTGCACCTGGCTGGCACACCACACTGGCACCGCACTGGCACCACGTACACCATCCACCCGCCTTAACCAGCCTTAACCAGCCGCGACCAAGCCCAACCAGCTGCCAACGCTGCGCTTGAAATCATTGTCAGCGCAGAAAAGCAAATTTCACAACACGCACCACCGGCACATGCCCAGAATCCACACCGTTGCCCTACCCCACCGGAGACAGACGATGAACCCCACTGGCTTGCCCGCGCGCAGCTACCCACCCAAACCGACCGATGTGTACCTGTTTGCCACCTGTCTGGTGGACCAGTTCAGCCCGCAGGCCGGACTGGACACCGTGAACCTGCTGGAGCGCGAGGGCATTCGGGTGCATTTTCCGCAGGGGCAAACCTGCTGTGGCCAGCCGGCCTACAGCAGCGGCTACCCCGACGAAGCCCGCGCAGTGGCGCTGGCGCAGCTGAACCTGTTTGACCAGCCGTGGCCGGTGGTGGTGCCGTCGGGCTCGTGCGGCGGCATGATGCGCCACCACTACCCACACCTGTTTGCCGACGACCCCGAGCTGCACGCCCGGGCGGTGGCGCTGTCTGAGCGCATCTACGAACTGAGCGAATTTCTGGTGCACGTGGTCAATTTCAGCCACCCGGACCAGGGCGCGCCCTGCACCGTGGCGCTGCACACCTCGTGCCACGCACGCCGCCAGATGGGCGTGCACGACACCAGCTCCGCCTTGCTCGACAGCCTGGCCCACGTGAACGTGGTGACGCAGGCGCGCATTGAAGAATGCTGCGGCTTTGGCGGCACATTTGCCCTGCTGCATGCCGACATTTCAGAGGCCATCGTGACCGACAAGGTGGCGGCCATCAAAGCCACGGGAGCCGGTTGTGTGGTGAGCGCCGATTGCGGCTGTTTGCTCAACATCACCGGCCGTGCCGCCAAGCAGGACGAACTGACTGGTTGCAACACACCCAGCCTGCCCGGCGAACACCTGGCCAGCTTTTTATGGAACCGCACCCAACCAGCCAACGGCACGGCCAGCACCACAACCAACGGGAGCACCACATGAGCGCCCGCGACAACATTCTGGCCCGGCTGAACCACGCCAGCGTCACACCCCGCACCACGCTGCCCGATGTGGCCGGCTGGTACGGCACACGCCAGCGTGGCGAAGACCTGCCCCAGCGCACCGCCCGCCTGAGTGCAGCCCTGCTCGCCATGCGGGCCGAGGTGCACGACGTGACCCACGCCAACTGGGCCGATGTGCTGCTGAACCTGGCCACGGCCAAAGGCCTGCGGCAGGTGCTGGTGGGCACCGACACCCCCCACGGTGCCGAGCTGCAAGCCTGCCAGGCCGACAACATTGCCGTGTTGGCCTACACCCAGCCCATCGACACCTGGCGCGACCTGCTGTTTGACGGCATCGACGCTTCATTGACACTGGCGCGTGGCGCGGTGGCCGAGCCCGGCAGCCTGGTGCTGTGGCCCAGCCCGAGCGAGCCACGCCTGATGTCGCTGGTGCCGTCGGTGCACTTTGTGCTGCTTGATGCTGACACCATCCATGCCGACATCCATTCGGTCATGACCGCTGAAGGCTGGCACACCAGCATGCCCACCAACGTGGTGCTGGTGTGCGGCCCGTCCAAAACCGCAGACATCCAGCAAACGCTGGCCTACGGTGCCCACGGCCCACGCGAGCTGGTGGTGTTGTTGCGTCAACCTGTCGGGAGCCCGTCATGAACAAAGTCATTTCCATTCACCCGGCCAAAGACTTCAAGGCACGCAGCAAGGCGGTGCTGGACAACGAGGGGCAGCGCAAAAACTTCCGTGGTGCGATGGACTTCTTGCAGGCCAAGCGCCGCTCGCAGTTCAGCGACGACGACGAGCTGCAAGGCCTGCGCAACCTGGGCCAGGCCATCCGCCAGTACAGCCTGGCCAACCTGCCTCGGCTGCTGACCCAGCTGGAAGCCAACCTGACGGCCAATGGCGTGCAGGTGCACTGGGCAGAAAACGCCGATGATGCCAACGCCATTGCCTTGCAAATTGCCCAACGGGTGAATGCCAAACACATCATCAAAGGCAAGTCGATGGTGAGCGAGGAAATTGGCTTCAACCACGCGATGGAGGCGGCTGGCATCGAGGCGCTGGAATCCGACATGGGTGAGTACATCGTGCAGTTGGCAGGCGAAGGGCCGTCGCACATCATCATGCCGGCCATCCACAAAACCAAGCAGGAAATTGCTCAACTGTTTGCCGACGAAGTGCCCGGCGTTGCCTACACCGAAGACGTGGACGCGCTCATCCAGATTGGCCGGCGCGTGATGCGTCGCAAGTTTGCCGAGGCCGACATCGGCCTGTCTGGCGTCAACTTTGCCGTGGCCGAGACCGGCACGCTGTGCCTGGTGGAAAACGAAGGCAATGGCCGCATGTCCACCACCGTGCCCAAGGTGCACATTGCCATCACCGGCATTGAAAAAGTGGTGGAAAAGCTGGAGCACGTGCCCCCGCTGCTGAGCCTGCTGACCCGCTCGGCCACCGGCCAGCCGGTGACCACTTACGTCAACATGATCAGCGGGCCACGCAAGCCCGGCGAGAAAGACGGCCCGCAAGAGGTGCATTTGATTCTGCTGGACAACGGCCGTACCCAGGCCTATGCCGACGACCAGCTGCGCCCCACGCTGCAATGCATACGCTGCGGCGCGTGCATGAACCATTGCCCGGTGTACGCCCGCATTGGCGGCCATGCCTATGGCACCACCTACCCTGGGCCCATTGGGGCCATCGTGTCGCCCCACATGCTGGGGCTGGAGGCCACCTACCCGCTGGCGTTTGCCTCCACGCTGTGCGGCGCGTGCAACGAGGTGTGCCCGGTCAAAATCCCCATCACCGACATTCTGGTGCGCCTGCGCAGCGAAGCACAGGCCAAGCCCGACACCGAAGCGGCCACGCTGCGTGGCAGCGGCGCGGCGCGCTCGGCTGCCGTGGCCACGGTGTGGGGCATGTGGTCGCAGGTGTACAGCAAGTCGGGGCTGTACAAGCTGGCCTCGTGGTTCATGAGCCGGGGCCGTGCGCTGTCACCGTCCGAGCAGGGTGCGTGGACGCGCAGCCGCACGCCACTGGTGCCCGCGCCCAAACGGCTGCGGGACCTGATGAAGGACCGCAAACCCTGATCGGTGGCCCCTGCAACCGCTGGTAAACCACAAAAAACATAGCATCTAGTGCCTTTAAAATAAGCGCCGGAAGCCTATTTGACTTGATTATTTGAGGGCAGGTCCGGCAAAGGCACCATCACCGGCTGGCCCGGTGTGGTGCAGCCGGTGTCGCAGCAGCGGCCAGGCTGCCTGTTTTGTGTGATGGCACGGTTCTCGTCGTGCAACACGCCGCGCTCCAGCAGGCGTTCCACCAACTCCACCTTGGAACCCACAGGGTAGTTGCGCCAGATTTCCTGCTTCATGGCCGCAGGCGAGCCGCCACCGTGCAGGCTGATGGTGGAGTACCAGCCGCCCTGGTAAGACGCGGTCAGATCCTCGATGAAGCGCGCCGTCTGGATGCGCTTGTCGTACGGGATGTCGGGCGAGGCCTGCAACACCTCTGACAGCTTGGCTGCGGTGGCGGGGTTGTGGTCTTCGTCCGGGCCGGGCAGGGCCACGATGAGCCCACCCGACACCTCGTGCGCCAGGCGGTGCATGTCGTAAATTTTGGTGGCCAGCAGCAATTTGCCAATGTTGCTGAACACAGGGTCGGGCATGAAGGTGCCGCTGTGCGGGTCGGGCGTTGCATACACGCTGGCGGCCACCCCACAGGCAAAGAAGCCTTCGGTGATGGTGATGAGTTCCACCATGGGTTCGCGCAGGTTGCTTTTTTCAGAAGGATCCAGCCCGTTGGCCTCGCACATCAGGGCACCCGCCCCGATCAGCAAGTCGCCAAACCCAGCGCGCGCGCCGATACAGCTGTGACGGTGGTGGGTGGCGTAGCTGTAGGTCAACACATGGCTGTGTGCCCAGTCGCCCGCATAGAACACGCGCGCCCACGGCACAAACACCTGGTCAAACAGCACCACCGCCGTGGCCTGGCCATATTTGCGCGAAAACAGCGCATCTCCATGCTCCAGCTTCTCGCCGGGCCGTCCGGCAGGCCGGGACACGATGGTGATGCCCGGCGCATCCACCCGCACCGCGCAACACACGGCAAAGTCCGCATCGTCTGGCCCCATGTGGCGGCTGGGCATGACCAGCAATTCGTGCATGTAGGGCGCACCCGTCACGATGGCCTTGGTGCCGCTGATGACGATGCCCTTTGCCGTGCGCGCCACGATGTGCACATAGGTATCGGGGTTGGCCTGCTGGTGGGGCTTTTTGCTGCGGTCGCCCTTGGCATCGGTCATGGCAATGCCCAGCGACAGGTCGTTGTCTTGCACGTGGGCCAGGTAGGCCGCAAAACGGGCGCGGTGCTCGGTGCTGCCGGTGGCGTCGTCAATGTGCGCCGTCACCTGCGCCAGGCCGTTCAGGGCATCGTGGGCCAGGTAGCGCTGCGCGCAGCCGGTTTCCTGGCACAACACACGCACGGCCTCCAGCTTGTTCAACAGGTCACCTGCCGACTCGTTCACGTGCAGCATGCGGGGCACCACCTGGTTGCGGCTGGCCTGCGTGGCCAGCGCAATGGGGGCGTACTTCGAATCCAGCGCGAAGTCGTAGGTAAAGGCCAGCGCGTTCACGCCGGGGCGCAGCGCGGGCTCGTCGGCCACGCTGGCCACCTCGCGCCCGTCCACAAACACTTTAGGCTTGTAGCTGCGCAGCGATTCGCGGTAGGCATCGCCCGACATCAATTGGGCTGCCGTGGGTGGGGCTGGGGGCGCTGTGGTCATGGTTTTCACGTCAGCAATTGGTGCTGGCAACGCTCGCCAGCCAATCCAGCGCCAGCTCTTCGGTGGCAAATACCTGGCAGGACTCGGACAGCATCAGGTTCAGGGCACCCCCAAAGTCTTCGATCAGCATGTCATAGCGTGCGTCCATGGGCAGGCCATCCGGACCGGGTCGCACCCCCTGACCACAGGCCGCGCGGATGCGTGCCCCCCAGTCGCGCGGCGCAGGCACCACAGCGGCCACGGGCTTGCCCAGGGCACAGGCAAACCCCACTTCGAACACGGTGCCGCTGTCGGGCTCCAGCTCACCACGGAACGGCCGCAAATCGGCCAGCACGCCCGATGCCTGCCGAATGCGCCGGGTGTTTTGCTCGTACAGGTGTCTGGCTGCCTGGGCACCCGCCAACACCCGGCCATCCGGGTCCACCGGCTCGGCAGGCCTGACAGGCTCCAGGCCCCGCGCCCGACACAGCGCGGCCAGGCGTGCAAACACGGCTTGCGCATCGCGGAAAAACACGGTCGGGCCGGCCAGGTAGATGCGGGGACCGGGCAAGAGGCTCATGCGGGCTCACCCGCTGCATCAGCCAGACCCAGCAAACGCCCCATGTCGTCAGCCTCGACTGCCGGCGAATACAGAAAACCCTGGAACTCATCACAGCCGATGGACTGCAACCAGTCGCGCTGTGGCGCGTGCTCCACGCCTTCGGCCACCACCCGCATGTTGAGCGCATGTCCCATGCGCACGATGGCTTCCACGATGGCCTGGTCGGTCGCGTTGTCGGGTAGCGAGCGGACAAAGCTCTGGTCGATCTTGATGCGGTGCACCACAAAGCGCTTCAGGTAGGTCAGGCTGGAGTAACCCGTGCCGAAGTCGTCCAGCGCCAGGTGCACGCCCAATGCATGCAGCGCATGCAGTTTGGCCTGCGCCTCGTTCACATCGCGGATCAGGATGGACTCGGTCAGTTCCAGCTCCAGCAGATGCGGCGAAAGCCCGGTGCGTGCCAGCACATTGGCGACCTGCTGCACAAAGTCAGGTTGCGAGAACTCCAGCGCCGACACATTGATGGCCACCTGGCAGGGCCTGCCAGCCTGCTGCCACCGCACGGCCTGCGTGGCGGCCGTGTCCGCCAGCCAACGCCCCATCTGCACGATGCAGCCGGTCTCTTCTGCCACACCGATGAAAGCGCCGGGCGGCACCAGCCCCTGGCCCGGACGTTGCCAGCGCATGAGCGCCTCGCAACCCACGATGTGACCGGTTGCCAGGTCCACACGCGGCTGGTAGTGCAGCACAAACTCCTGCCGCTCCAGCCCCTGTCGGATGGCATGGTCCAGCTGCACACGCTCCAGCAAGTCGGCGTTCATGTCGGACTGGTAGAAGCGGTGATGCCCCTTGCCCCGCTCTTTCACCTGGTACATCGCCGTGTCGGCGCTGCGCACCAGTTCGTCCAGGTTCTGGCCGTCCTGCGGGTACAGCGCAATGCCGATGCTGCACCCCATGGAAAACTGCAATTCACCCACCTGCACCGGCTGGTTGATGGACTGGATGATGCGCCGGGCAGTGGCATCGGCGGCAGCATGGGTGGCGTCGTGCAGGTGGATGACGAACTCGTCGCCGCCCATGCGGCACAGCGTGTCCGACTGGCGCAGGCAACGGCCCAGGCGTGCGGCCACCTCTTGCAGCACCTGGTCGCCGAACAGGTGGCCCAATGAATCGTTGATGCTCTTGAAGCGGTCCAGATCCAGGAACATGACGGCAAAGCCGTTGCCCGTGCGCTGGGCATGGCCGATGGCATGCCCCACCCGCTCGCCCAGCATCAGCCGGTTGGCCAGGCCGGTCAGCGGGTCGGTGTAGGCCAGTTGCTCGATGCGTTTCTGGGCCTCGATCCGCTCGGACAGGTCTTTGGCAAACAACACGGTGTGCTGCATGCGCCCGGCTTCGTCGTGCAACACCACCCAGGACACCAGCAGCACCAGTCCGTTGCCCGAGCCGCTGCGCAAATGGAGCTCACCTTCCCAGGCGCCGTGCTTGTGCAACGCCTCATGCACCGCCGACAGGCCCCCCATGGCCGTGCTCTGGGCAAACCAGCTGTCCAGCAAGCCGCCCTCCAGCATGTGCAGGGGCTGGTTGACCAGCCGGGTGGCCGCCGGGTTGCAGGCCACCACGCAACGCTCGGCATCGGTGACCACGATGGCATCGGGGCTGGACTCGAAAACCTTGGCCGCCAGCCTCAACTTGGTGTCGGCGGCCACGCGGGCCGTGACATCGCGAAACGCATACAGCCGTCCGATCGGACGTCCACGCGCCAGTTGCGGGCAGGTGTGGCGCTCCAGCATGCGGCCGTCCTTGAGCACCAACAGGTCGTCCAGCTCCATCAGCGGGTGGCGGTCCAGTTCCTGCCGGGTGGTGGCAAAGCCTGACGCATCGCACATCCTGTCCATCAGGTGCTGCCAGACCTGCATTTCATCCGGCGCGGTCAGCAGGGTCTGCGGCAAGTCCCAATGCCGCGCAAAGCTGTGGTTGAACGCGCGGATGCGGCCTGCCAGGTCGGTGATCAGGATGCCGTCGGATGACGAGTCGAGTGCAGAGCGCAACTCGGCCAGCAACTCTTCCAGGCGCAAGCGGCTGGTTTCAGACTCGGCAATGTCCCGCAGCGACACCGTGACGATGACATCGCCATCGGGCAAGTTCAGCGGCGAGATGCGCCTGATGACCGGCACCAGCAGCCCGTCCGCCCGCTTGACCAGCGTTTGCGACTCAAGCGTTTGCACCGCGTCAACATGCCAGTTGTTCCAGTAGACGTGGTCCTGCAGGTCGTCCATCCAGTCCAGCACCTGCGAGCCCACCAGGGCGCTCGTATCTGCCTGCAGCAATCGCAGGGCGGAGCGGTTGGCAAACGTGACGGCCCTGGTGTCCGGCTGCACAACCAGCACGGCATCGAGCAGGTTGTCAACCACGGCCTCCCATGTGATGTGTGTCATCCGGTTCCTCCCCCGTCCCCTGCGCTCTGAGCGGCGCGTTCAAAGAAATAGCAATACCGCGCCTGGGGCGCCAGATCATCCAGCACCGCCCTGGGCAACTGGTCGGCCCGCAAGCTGCGCTGGACCGACACGTCGGGCAAGCGCGCCAGGTCTACGATGACGAAGGGCTGTGGCCGTTGCCGGGGATCGTGCACCAGCAAGGTGGGCTTGAGCGGTTGCGTGGCATTGACCACATGCACCTGCGCATACCGCCCGTCGCTGAGCTGCACGATCGAACCCGGCGGATACACCCCCATCATGCGGATAAAGGCTTGCAGCACGTGGGCATCGAAACGCGAACGGTGCGACGCAAACAGGCGCGACACGGCCTCATGCGGTGTGAGGGCGCGTGCAGGGTTCCAGGGGTTGCACAAGCCGTCGTACCGGTTGATGAGCGCCAGCACCTGCGCAGCCCGTGACAGCCGGTCGCCCTTGCACCCAGTGGGAAACCCGCTGCCGTCCACGGCTTCATGGTGCTGGGCCATGGCCTGCAACACGGCGACAGGCAGTTTCATGCTGCGCCCCATGTCCACACCGAGGGCCACGTGGCTCTCGTAGGCTTTGCGCTGGGCAGGGGTCAGGCTGTCGTCCAGGTTGCGCACCTGTGTCGGCAGCCGCGATTTGCCGACATCGTGCAAAAACGCAGCCTGTCCCAGGGCCTCCATGTCAGCCGCAGCCAAGCCCACGGCTTTGCCCAGCAACAACGACAGCACCATGACGTTGACGGCATGCTGCGCATGGCGGTCGCCCATCACCTGGTCGAGCAGGCGGATGGACGACTCGCCCTGGCTGCCCAGCTCGGCCAGCAAACCGCCGACCAACACCTGGGTCTGCGCCGCAGCGGCCTCGGGCTGAGTTTCAACCAGCGTGGTCACTGCTTTGAAGCAGCGCGACCCTTCCTGAAAGCGCTTTTCTGCACGCTCCTGGGCAGCTCGGTGCGCCTCGACCGGCGAGGGCGCAGACGGCTGAGTAGCAATTGACGCTGCGGGCCTTGCCTGGCGGGCACCTCCTGCGGCGGGTTCAGAAGCCTGTGCAGCGTCGGCAGCCGATCCCTGGGGAGCCGCGGGCGCAACTGCCTCCGGAAACTCGCACCGTTGTGGATCGATGCTGACTTTCTTGAGCTTCAGTGACCGCAGGGTGTCAAGCTCGCGCTCGGTCGTCACCAGAAAACTGCTGCGAGGAAACGGGTGCGCCATCCACCCCAGATTCAGCACCACATAGTGGCCCACGCGGAGTTCGCTGGGGTCGACTTCGGGCAATTGCGGCTGGTTCATGGCAGGTTGGCGGGCTGTGTGCTGCAATCATGGTAACGGACACAACGCACGCTGTGATGGCAACAGACGCAAATACCACGGGCAACCTGCCGCTTGCAACCTCGCAACGAAGCTCTCGGTGTGCGCCCCACCGGGCACACACACGCCGCCAAGCGGGCTCCGATGCTGGCACAACAGGGCAAACCGACGGGTATCCACACCTCCGCCAAGCGGTTGCAGACCTGCCCGATGCGCCCGGCGTGTACCTGTTTCATGGGCAGCCGGGAGATTTGCCGCTTTACATTGGCAAGAGCATTCACCTGCGCTCGCGTGTGCTGGCGCACCTGCGTGCGCCCGACGAGGCCCGCATGCTGCAACAGACCCGTCGCATCGAGCACATCCGCACCGCAGGCGAATTGGGTGCCTTGCTGCTGGAATCAGCCCTCATCAAACAGCAACAGCCGCTGTACAACCGCAAACTGCGCCGCAACCGGCAGCTTTGCGCGTGGCAGGTTGTGCCGGGCAGCCCCCTGCGCCTGCAACTGGCTGCCGCCCAGACCGTCAACTTTGCCACCACACCACAGCTGTACGGCCTGTTTGCCAGCCGCCATGCCGCCACTGAAGCCCTGCAGGCCCTGGCCGACCGACACGGCCTGTGTCTGAGTGTTCTCGGGCTGGAGAAGGGCGTGCCGGGCAAAGCCTGCTTTCGGCACATGGTGAAGCGCTGCGCGGGTGCATGTTGCGGGCAAACGTCGCGGGCCGCGCACGATGCCCGGACGCTGGCCGCCCTGACTGACATGCAACTGGTGTGCTGGCCATTTGCCGGCGCAGTGGCCTTGCTGGAAGTCTGCCCGCTGGACCCTCAGTTTGTGCAGTACCACGTGGTGCGCAACTGGTGCTACCTGGGCAGCGCACCCAACCTGGCACAAGCCAGGCAATTGGACGCGGTAGCCGCCGGTTTCGATGCAGATGGCTACAAAATCGTCTGCAAACCCATTTTGCATCAGCAAACCCCGATCATCGAACTGTGAGGCCCCGCAAGGGCGGGCGCGTCAGCCGGGGCCAATGCCAGGCGCCTCGCCACGCTGGCGGCGCCTGCGGTCCAGGTACCAGGCCAGAAACGGCACCAGTGCCATCGAACCCGGCAGTGCCCAGATGGCCAAGTATGGGCTGACAGCAGAGGCCGAACGCAACATGCCTTGCAGGCGCACCTTGTCTTCTTCGGTCCATTTGCCGCCCTGCCGCTCTTTCATCAGCAGTGGCCAGGCACCCTTGATGTGTGCCAGTTCGTCGCGGAAACGGCGCGTTTCGCGCTTGTTGCTGGCCAGAAACGAGCAGAACCACTCAGGCGCCTTGGGCATGCGCGACTGGAAGTGCATGGTCTCGTCAGGGTTGAAAGGCTTGTCTGCAGGCACGCCCGCCTGCTGCGGGGCAGGCGCATCGGGTGACGATGAAGGGGCTTGCTGGGGTGCGAGCGACATGACGACAATTATCGGTTCACACCCCCGCAAAATGAGCCACCGAGCCCATTTCGATGTCAACCCGTTGCCGCCCGCCCATGCCACTGTTGTTCGCCCCACACACCCTGTCTCGCTGGCTGGTCTTTATGGCTACAGCCCTGCTGCTGGCGGCCTGCCAGCGCGAGCCCCAGCACCCCGCCTACCGCTATGACGACCGCGACCTGTGGAAAGCCCTGCCCACGCTGCAGGTGAACGCGGGGAACGAGGTGCTGAACGTGCGCACCACCACGCAGGCACCTGCACAAGGCAAACACGCCTTCGTGTTCCTGGGGGAACCCTCTGCCCCCAACAACGGCGACGCACTGGTGATGCAGCATCTGGCAACCGCCCACCCGGACAGCGCCGTCTGGTACATCGACACGCCGGACGACCTGTTTCTGGAGCGCGACCGCATCGCCATGCGCAACCACCACGGCAGCTTTGTGCCACCCCTGCTGCGCGAGCTGGACCAGCGCTTTGCCAGCTACACCTTGCTGACCCTGGACGTGACCGCCGTGCCCCTGCTGCGCGGCCTGCGCCAATGGCAAACCCAGGCCAGCGATGCCGAGCGCGCCAGACTGGCCCACGTGGTGCTGCTGTACCCCAGCCTGTACATCAACACGCCCGTGGCCGGACAGCCGCGCGAACTGTTCCCCATTGCACGGCACACGGCCTTGCCCATCACCGTGATGCAACCCGAGCTGGGTGCCCAGGCCGCCACCATCGACGACACCCTGACTGCCCTGCGCGAAGGCGGCAGCCTGGTGCGGCTGGAACGCGTGGCCGCCACGACCGACGGCCTGTACAAGTACCAGAACATCGGCGCCATGGCCGCACAAACGGCGCAGTTGCTGGCAGATGCCGACAAGAAGATGCGCGAAGCCCGCCAGACCAGCGGCTTCAGGCTGGCTGCACTGCCGCCCTACGACACCAGCACCGAACCCGCCAGCACCCTCACCTCAGGGCTGGTGCCGGTCAGCGGCGTGAGCCTGCAAGACATTCGCCTGACCGACATTGGCGGCCAGGCAGTGGACCTGAAGCGCGACTACGCAGGCAAAGCCCTGCTGGTCACCTTCTGGGCCACGTGGTGCCCGCACTGTGTGGAGGAAATTCCCAGCATGAACAGGGCCCTGGCGCAATTGGATAAAGACAGGTTTGCTATGGTTTCTGTGTCTTACAAAGACACCGACGCCATCATGAACGCCTTTCGCAAGAAGGTGCCCATGGATTTCCCCGTGCTGATGGACCGCGACGGCCAGGTGTCCAAAGCCTGGAAGGTGTATGCCTTCCCCAGCAGCTTCCTGATCGACCGAACGGGCCGCGTGCGCTACAGCATCAACACCGGCGCGGTGTGGGACGCGCCCGATGTGATGGAGAAACTGCGGGAAATCAGCCAGTGATGGGCCTGTGGTGGTTGCTGACGGTACCACCGATCCTACTTGCCTTCAGACGGAACACGGGCCAATTCATGCAAACTGGTGGGGGCAGACGTGCGCTCGACCGACGGCGAGGCCGAGTTGGTCAACACACGGAGTGACCGCTGGCACAGCCATCCGTCACTCAATTGCGGCAGACAAAACTCTCTGCCCGCTCCGTGTCACCTGTCCCGATATAGCGGGCCACAGCCGGGTAGGGGCAAAGGGGCCGTGTGCGGGTGCCTGACCAAGCCTGCGTCCAAGGAAGGGCCGCTGTTTTCAGTTCAGTATTGGGGGCCACGTTGTCGGCACCCCTGACGGAAGCAACCACACGATCCGGGGGAGTGCCCTGTTCAACCCATTGAACGAGTGCCGCCAGCGTGTCGTATTGATCTGCCGAAGGGCCGTTGCGGGAATGGGTCATGCCGGGCACCCTAAAGAACCTGACAAATTCCTGTGCTCGGCCACCGTATCTGCTCTGAACATCGTCATACCAGCGGCGGGTGTCTTCCGCAGAAAAAACCGGGTCGGACACGCCATGCAAAACCATCATCTTGGCACCACGGTTTCGCAAGCTATCCAACCCTGTGGGTGCAGGCGGTGACATGAATGACATCGCGCTTTCAGCGTAAACCCCAGATGTGGCAAAGATCAGCAAGGCATCCGTGTCCACGTTGAAGTTCAGGGCATACGCCAGTGTGTCTGGAATATTTGTCTGGGGAGGCGAACTGAAGATGTACCCCACCGCAATCGGGTCTCGCGTGGCACCCACCGAATTCACAAACTTCCAGGCAGCCCAGTCGGAAGAGGCAATACCGGTGTCAAACGGAAACCTGGCATACAACGCTTCGCCTTTACTGTTGCGGGCACCGGCATAGACCTTGGCAAGTGCTGTTTTCTGCGCGGGTGTCAGGCAGGTGCCATCCCGTGCAGACACGCAAGTAGGCACATCGCGATCCGGATTGAATGCACCTTGGCACGCGTCCACATCCTGGATCATCCCGTCGGCCAGCCCATCCAGGGTGTCGCATTTGCCCAGAATGGACGAGGCCACCAGAGTACGTTCCGCCGCAGTGAGCGCAGTCCCCAGATTGGTCGGTGTCACAGGCTGGGTCGCCAGCGGCGCCCACTGCTGGGCTCCCCAGAGTTGTGCCACCGCCGCCTTGGGCAGGTTGAAACCAGGGGCTGATGCCAGGTAGCCGTCGTACTGGTCGGGTGTGCGTGCAGCCGACACCATGACATGCCGCCCACCATTGGACGTACCCACTATGTACGAACGGTCTGGTTCTTTGCCATATGCCGCCCTGATCATCGCTTTGGCCATGGGTGTCAGTTTGGCCACAGCCTGGTAACCGTAATCCAGCCGCGCCTGCGGGTCGAGCCCGAATTTCACCTGACTCTGGCTGTGACCGGCATCGGAGCTGATGACGGCAAAACCCTCATACAGGGCATTGGTGAGTTGACCCGGCCCGTGCGGCAATCCGTTCGCGACCGCCACAACACCGTCTGTGCCGCCGTTGCCCTGGTACAGGAATCGGCCATTCCAGTTTTTTGGCAATCGCATCTCGAAACCTATGGCGTACGGTTGACCGTCCACCGGACTGACCCGGGAATGCATTCTTCCGGTGACCAGACAATGTTCGCCAATGGGCTTGAAATTGGCTGCTACCGAGAGCTTGCCTGACTCGATCGCGGTGGCAGCGGTAACTGCTGTGTTGCTGTAGGCAAATGTGCTCAGCAGAGACTCGCACACCTTCAGGGCCTCAGGTTTTGCGGCGGTCAGCTGTGGCAAGGTTTCTCCTCCGCCGCAAGCGATCAACGGCAGCGACAGGGTGGCCACAATGGCCCGTGTGAGCTGTTTCATGGTTGGGGCTTCCTTGTGTGTTTACTCGATGCTGACCTTGGCATCCTTCACCAGCTTGGCAAAGCGCTCGGTGTCGTCCTTGATTTGCGCGGCCATCTGGGCAGGTGTGTCGCCCACCGGCACTGCACCGATGTCGTCCATTTTTTTGCGGAACTCGGGGTTGTTGATGATCTTCACGATCTCCGTGTTCAAGCGGGTCACCACGTCGGCAGGCGTAGCCGCTGGGGCCAGCACCCCGAACCAGGTGCCCATGTTGAAGCCTTTCAGCCCGGCTTCGTCCAGCGTGGGCACATCAGGCAGCGCGGCAGAGCGTTTGGCCGTGGTCACAGCCAGTGCACGCAGTTTGCCCGCCTTGATGTGGGCCAGCACCGGCGTGACGGTGTCAAACGACATGTTGATTTGCCCGCCCAGCAAATCGGTGGTCAGGGGGCCGCTGCCCTTGTAGGGCACGTGCAGCATTTGCACGCCACCCATGCCCTCGAACTGGGCGCCAATGAGGTGTTGGCCCGTGCCGTTGCCGTTGGAGCCGTAGGTGAGCTTGCCAGGTTGCGCCTTGGCCAGCGCCAGCAGTTCTTTCACGCTGTTGGCGGGCACGCCAGGGTTGACCACCAGCACGTTGGGCACCAGGGCCACCGTGCTCACGGGGGCAAAGCTGGTTTGAAAGTCGTACCCCAGCTTCTTGTACACGCTGGTTGCAATGGTGTGGTGCACCGCGCCCATGAGCAGGGTGTAACCGTCTGGCTTGGCTTTGCTCACAAAGTCGGCACCCAGCGTGGCACCGGCCCCGGGTTTGCTTTCAACCACCACAGGCTGCCCCAGGCTTTTGGCCAACTCCACCCCCACGGCGCGGGCCAGCACATCGGTGGTGCCACCGGCAGGGAACGGAACAATGAGGCTGATGGACTTGGACGGCCATGCCTGCGCCCAGCAGGCACCGCCACCCGTCAGCAGCGACGCGACGACCAGCGTGCGAACCATTGCAATACGGCGGGGAGGGGATTTCGAACGGTTCATGGGCTTGTCTCCAGGGGTTGTTGTGAAAGGCGGGGGAAATCAGGCGGCTGGCTGCAGGCGTGCGCACACGGCCGCGGTCACCTGGGCGGTGGTGGCCTGGCCACCCAGGTCGCCGGTGTGCAGCGCAGGATTGGCGGTGACATGCTCAATGGCCGCCATCAGCTGTTTGGCGGCTGCGGCCTCGCCCAGGTGCTCCAACAGCATCACGCAGCTCCAAAACGTGCCCACAGGGTTGGCCAGACCTTTTCCCATGATGTCGAATGCCGAACCGTGGATGGGCTCGAACATGCTGGGGTAGCGGCGCTCGGGGTCAATGTTGCCGGTGGGCGCAATGCCCAGGCTGCCTGCCAGCGCGGCGGCCAGGTCGCTCAGGATGTCGGCATGCAGGTTGGTGGCCACAATGGTGTCCAGGCTGGCCGGGCGATTCACCATGCGGGCGGTGCAGGCGTCCACAATTTCCTTGTCCCAGCGCACATCAGGAAACTCCTGGGCAATCTGGGCGGCAATTTCGTCCCACATCACCATGGCGTGGCGTTGGGCGTTGCTTTTGGTGACCACGGTCAGCAGCTTGCGGGGGCGGCTTTGCGCCAGCTTGAAAGCAAAGCGCATGACGCGCTCCACCCCGGCGCGGGTCATCATGGTCACGTCGGTAGCGGCCTCGATCGGGTGGCCCTGGTGCACACGGCCACCCACGCCCGAGTACTCGCCCTCGGAGTTTTCGCGCACGATCACCCAGTTCAGGTCTTCAGGCTTGCAGCGCTTCAGAGGCGCGTCAATGCCGGGCAGTATGCGGGTAGGCCGCACATTGGCGTATTGGTCAAAGCCCTGGCAGATTTTCAGGCGCAGGCCCCACAGGGTGATGTGGTCGGGAATGTGAGGGTCACCGGCCGAACCAAACAGAATGGCGTCTTTGCCACGCAGCGCGTCCAGGCCGTCGGCCGGCATCATCACGCTGTGCTGGCGGTAGTAGTCGCCGCCCCAGCTAAAGCTTTCAAAGTCAAAGGCAAACGCATGACCTGCGGCTGCCAGTGCTGCCAGCACGGTTTGCCCGGCGGGCACCACTTCTTTGCCAATGCCGTCTCCGGGAATGCATGCAATTTTGTAAGTTTTCATGGGAAGCAACTTTCTGGCTAACAGATGACAACGGACGTCGAATGTAGACCTTGATCGCGACTAGCAAGGTCGTTAAAGTGAGCTCATTTTTTACTTTGAGTAAACAATGAGCACGCCTGCCACCGCACCCTCTGAAATGCATTTCTTCAGCCTGCTGGTGCGAATGGGGGGCTTTTCAGCCACAGCCCGCGAACTGGGCCTGAGTACCGCCGCCGTGAGCAAACGGCTGGCACAGATCGAGAGCAGACTCGGAGTCCAATTGCTTCACCGGAGCACCCGGCGCTTCAATCTGACACCGGAGGGGGAGCTGTACCTGGGGCATGCGCGGCGCATCCTGGCCGACATCGACGACCTGGAAAAGCTGCTGTCAGGTGCCACCTCTGCTCCCAAGGGCCTGTTGCGCGTGAACGCCACGCTGGGCTTCGGGCGCAGCCACATTGCGCCATTGATTTCCCGGTTCTCTGCCCTACACCCGCAGGTACAAGTCGAACTGCAACTCACCGTCAATCCGCCACCACTGACAGAAGATGCGTTTGACGTGTGCATTCGCTTCGGCGAACCGCCAGATGCGCGGGTGCTTGCTACGCGCCTGGCACCCAACCGCCGCCTGCTGTGTGCCGCACCCGGCTATCTGGCCCGGCACGGTACACCGCGCACCCCCTCAGACTTGACGCTGCACAACTGCCTGGGCATTCGCCAAGGCGACGAGGCATATGGAGTTTGGCGCCTCAGTCCCGGCACGAACAAACCCTTCGAGGCCGTCAAGGTGCGTGGGAATCTCAGTACCAACGATGGGGAAATTGCCGTGAACTGGGCCCTGGATGGCCATGGCATCGTGATGCGCGCAGAGTGGGACATTACACGTTACCTACGCAGTGGACGCCTCGTCACAGTACTGGACGACCACATCACCCCACCAGCCGACATCCATGCCGTTTATCCCCAACGCCACCAGACAGCGGCTCGCGTTCGGTCATTTGTGGATTTTCTGGCCAAGGCCTTCTCCGCTACGCTGCCCTCGGCAGACATGCACCCTGGATGGACCAAGGCAGCCTGACAGCACCGGAGAAGCGGATTTGCAGGCGAAATGGGTCTGACGCCCCCAACCGCTACCCCACTACCAGCCGCCCCAGCACCACCGGCTTGTCCGCGGCGTCGGCCTGCAGCACCAGCCCCTCGCCCGACGCGGTGTTCACCCCCACCAGGTCGGCCAGCACAAACATGTGCGTCACCCACACCGCAAAACGGCCGGGCTGCTGCCAGGCCTGCACCAGTGCAGCGCGCAACTGCGCCAGCCTGTCGGCAGTGGTGGTCTCGGGGCTGCCCACGGGCGAAGCCAATGCGGGCCAGGCCTGCGCTGCACCAAACGCCAGCGTGGCCGTGTCCATGCAGCGGCACCAGGGGCTGCTGCGCACACTGTCGGGCCGCAGCCCCTGCGCCGCAAACCACGCACCGATGCGCCACGCCTGTTCGCGCCCCTCGGCGCTGAGATTGCGCTGGGTGCTGCAGTCGCCCAATTTGAAGTTGGGCGGGTCGAACGTGCCTGGGGCCAACGCGTGCCGAAACGCCACCACCGCGCCGCCCCGGCGCAGCAGCGCGGCGACATCGTCTGTGGCTGCCTGGGCGCTTCCCAGCAGGGGGCTGCCCGATGCGCCCGCCAGTGCGCCCAGCGCACCGACCTGCAGCAGGCGGCGGCGGCGGGTGAACGACGTTGAACCAGTTTGGGGGTTTGCAAGCGGTGACGCCATGGTGTGCCTTCCACTCAGGGGCTGAAACTGGCTGTCAGGGTAGCGGGCCGGGGGTAAGCCTGTGAAGTGTGGGGGCAGGCTTATCGCTCCATGTCGTCATCGAACGCTTCTTGCAGGATCGATTCGTAGTCTTGGCCGCCATAGAACAAGCCGATGATGGCAACACGTTCGGTGTCGACGTCAAAGGCAATCACGGTCCGCTTTCTGTAGTGGGTGATGCGCAAGCCGGGGCGCACGTCGTCGCGCTTGGTTCCGCGCAAGGGAAACATGCACAAGCTCTCGCAGTAGCTCACGATGGCATCGGTGTACCGTGCCGCAACCGCTGGCGACGCAGCCTCAGCGATATAGCGATACAACTCGACAAGCTGCTCCTGCGCCTCAGGGCTGAAAACGACGCGATATCTCATCACGACTTGGCACGCTCTGCGGCAAGGCGTGCGCGAACCTGTTCTGGCGTGACTGCCCGATCGGGATCCGCCTTCAATGCGTCAAAAGCAGGCCCAACCTGGTTTTGCAACCAACGCTCCACCGCCCGGTCTCGCGCCAGCAGCACCCGCAGTCCATCGCGGATGACCTCACTTTCACTGGCGTACTCGCCCGATCGCACTTTGGTTTTCACCACATCAGCCATGTCGTTTGGCAGGGTGATGCTCATTTGTTGGGTGGTTCGCATGTCAGGCTCCGTGGTGAGTAGGATTAAATCCTACGCTTGCAACTCGTTTTCGTCCAGCCAGCGACGCAGGCGCCAGATTTAATCGGAACATGTTTCCCAAAACCTCTGATTTTTCAGATTCGTTTTGGGGTCTACCCTGCGGCTTCGCCTCGCTTGTTCAACCCCCCACCCCAGGAGACACATCATGATGCGCACCTACCCCACCAACAGCCCCGAAGCCGCTGGACGCGTGCTGGCCATGGCGGTTTTGTCTGACGGCCACTGCTCGGCTGTTGAGCTTGAAACGCTCAGGCACATGAAAGCTGCCGAGCGTGTGGGCCTGAGCCCTGCTGCGCTGCACCACATCATCAACGGCCTGGCGCAAGACATGCAGACAGACACCCCTGGCGACATGCCCACCTTTGACCGCCTGG
Source organism: Comamonadaceae bacterium UBA2334 (assembly GCA_002344885.1). GTDB lineage: Bacteria > Pseudomonadota > Gammaproteobacteria > Burkholderiales > Burkholderiaceae_C > UBA2334. Next base: position 47,259 of record DDUQ01000081.1, on the reverse strand, counting down.
CACCGCCCACCCGCGACGCACTGCTGAACGGCATCACCGACCCTTATCTGCAAATGGACTTGCAGGCCATGGCGCACGAACTGGTGGTGGCCGACGGACACTTGGCCGACGGCGAAGCCGCGCTGGTCAACACCCTGGGTGACCGCTGGCACAGCCACCACATTCACATCGGGTCCGGTGACGGTACTGCCTGACCTGCCCCAGCCACCCGCACCCCATGCCCACCACCACGTTCACCCTGCCCACCATGACGACCCAGGCCGATGCCGATGCGGTGATGTTCGAGTTGCAAGACCTGCCCTGCATCAGCAACGCCGGGGTAGACCTGGCCCACCACCGCGCCTGGGCGGAACACACCCGCATGATTGACCCCGGCGACATCGCGGCGGCACTGGCCGAGGCGGGGCATGAGGCGGCCGAGATTGAGACGAGTGATTGAGTGAGGATGCTGGAGAGCGCCGACTGAGTGGCGGGAAAGCTTTCAAGCCCCGTCACCCCAATCTTTATAGTGAAAATTCAGCCTAACGCTTTATTGGCATCATTTATCGCTCTGCTTTTTCATGCTAAAAGCAGGCTAAATCACTACTTTTTTCAAAGCGCACATATCCTGATTTAACCCGGCAAAGCCAGCGTCACACTCATGGGTGCGCTGCCCTCGTGACGCACATAGTTGACTGGCCCGTGGTACACGAAAGGCGCAGCGGTGCCTTGGCTCAACTTGGTGTCGCGCACAAACAGGTGAATGTGCCAGCCATTCTTCTGGTGGTCGATGACGCTTCTGCCCTTGCCGGAATCGGGCGTCGTGGCGTTTTGGCTCTGCCAATGAAAGGAGTGGTCATCAATCCAGTGATCGAGGTATTTGTGATCCTTTGACTTGCCTTGCTTGTTCAAGGTGATGAGCAGCACATGCGCCTTTTGGTCATGCAGAACAACGTGGCCCACATTCCACAAGCCTTGATTGAACGTCAAACCAAACAGCGCTGGAATCTCCTCTCGCATGAATTCCCGGCCAACGGCAAGTTCAAACGGATCCAGCACCTCTTTCAGCTTGGCCAAAGTGCGCATGTCGTCTGTGGCCTCCATGTCGGCGTAGTCAGGGTTGTTGGCACGCAGCATGTAGCCACCGCCCGGTGCCTTGAGCACCACACGCAGCAGGTATTGGTTGTCGCCCGAGTCGTCCTGCCGCTCAATCGCCATGATCGTGCCTGTGATGGAGCCAGCGCTACCGGGCGTCAGGCGCTCCAGCAGCAAGTAGTCGCCATCACGAATCGGGTTCTTGCCACCGTCCATGGAGCGGCCCGAAGCGCGTGCGATGAAGTGGCGCTGAGGGTCGAGCTTGCCGTGGCCGTCACCCAGCGAACGAAACTCCTCTGCATCAGCGGTTCCAGTTTTGAAATGACCGCAGGCGATGCGGATGTTTGGGAAGAAAGGCAGCTCGATACCTTTTCGCGCTGGGCGAACGAAGGGGATGACGTTGGTGGCGGGTGCAGCGGCTTGGCGGTGTTCGTAGGTGGCAAACCGGAAGTCGATGAGTTGCTGCACCAGTGCCTGCAACGTATCAATGTCGTCGGGAGCCACGGTCGTCTTGGAAACAAAGCGCCCTTCATTCAACGCAAAGAATGCCGCCGCGTCACCGCCACGGTTGTTGCCGATCCATGCGTCCACGGGGTTCTTTCGCCAATAGCGAACCCAATCTTCGCTTTGCGCCGCGTTGGGTCTTTGAAAAGCTTCGGGTAAATCACCCAAGAGCTGCCTGCGCCGAGACAACACCTGCCAAGAGCGTGCCGCCAACACAGGCAACGCCGGTCCATTGCGCCAACCGTTCAACTCCTGAAACGCCTCCAGCAGCACCATCTTGAAACTGCGGGTCATGTGGGCAGTTTCGACTTCCCGCAGCAAAGCGCTGTTGGCCTGCACAACGGCCACTTCGTCCGCCGTCAGTTCGTTCAAAGCCGACAGCATTTCGAACCAACTCCCGTACTGGCGACGCATCTGAACCATGGACATGCCTGCCCGATACGCCTCAGTGGGCGTGGGTCGCCGTCCCAGCGAATCGCGCAAGACTTCGTACTCAGCCTGAATGCCAGGGCGCTCCAATGACTTGAGGAAGTCGATCAGCCGCAAATCGAAGTTGGCGAAGCACCCCTCTGGCAGGGTCAGGCGCTGCTGTTCCGCATCGCGTGCGAACTGGCCCAGTTGCTTGAAGCTGCTGCCCACACCAAACAAAGCCTGTGGCTTGTGCAAAAAGCTCTGGTGGTTGCCAATGAAGTCCAGCACCACCAAATGGGTTTTGCCATCCGCATCCGCCTTGCGCAAGCCACGCCCCAACTGCTGAAGAAAGAGCACTTTGGACTCGGTGGGGCGCAGCATCATCACCGTGTCAATCAACGGCAAATCCATGCCCTCGCTGAACAAGTCCACCGAGAACAGCACTGCCAATGCGCCGCTACTGAGCTGCTCCAGCGCTTCTACCCGGCCCAACTCCGACCCGCCGTAGACCGCCTGCGCGGCAATGCCCGCCTTCCGAAACTGCTCCGCCATGAATTCGGCATGCCGGATAGACACACAGAACGCCAGCGTGCGGCGTTGCTTCAATCGCATCCATTCCCGCAGCGCGTGTTTGGCACGCCCCAGCGTGGCCAGTTTGTTGGACAGGGCATCCGGGTCAAACCGGCCATTGCGCCACGGGATTTCCTTGTAGTTCACTTCCTCGTCAAAGATGCCGTGGTAGTGAAACGGGGCCAGCAAATGGGCATTGATGCCTTGAAACAAATCGCAGGTGTAGACGAGGTTGTCGTCACACAAGCTCAAAATGTCTGACTGATCTGTGCGATCGGGTGTGGCAGTCAATCCCAGCAGAAAGCGGGGATTGAAGTACGACAATAGGCGGCGATAACTGGGAGCCGCTGCGTGATGGAATTCATCCACCACGATGTAATCGAAGTGCGTGGGGGTAAAGCGTTCAAGGTGCGCCTCTTTGCCCAAAGTTTGGACAGACGCACACAACACGTCCGCCTCTACGTCACGCTGCTGACCCGCGTAATTGCCCACACGGGCGTTGGGTCTGATGCGCAAGAACGTGGCGGCGGCCTGGCCGAGAATTTCCTCGCGGTGCGCAACAAACAAGACCTTTTTCGCACCGAGGTGATGGGCATCGAATGCGGCCAACCATGTCTTGCCCAAGCCGGTGGCCAGCACCACCAGCCCGCGTTGAAAGTTGTCCATGCGCGTCTCGACCAACGCAGCTAACGCCGCTTTTTGAACGGCTGTGGGTGTGGGCGGCTCCACCACCTCAAACGAACCAGGTGCAACAGGGCGACGCATGGCCAGCCGCCGCTGGTCATAGGCATCGATCCATTCGTGCGTCAGCTCCACCGTGTGGGGGTGAACAAACAGTTCTTCAAACCGCTGGCGGGCTTCCAAAAATCCTGGGTCACCGGGATATTCGACCTTGTAGTTCCACTCCAAACCCGTGCGCAGGGCTTGCTTGCTGATGTTGCTTGACCCAATGAACGCCCGGCCGCATAAGCCACGCTCTGGATGCTCGGCGGCGAAGATGTAGGCCTTCATGTGAAAACTGTGGGCCTTGGCCTCAAACACCCGCACCTCAGCGCCGTGGTCTTTCAGCAGCATCAGCAAGCGACAGGCTTGAACGTCGGTCACGTCCAAATAGTCGCCTGTCAACACCCGAACTTTGGCGGGCTGCCGCGCGCTTTCCAGTTCAGGTCGCAATGCGGCCTGCAAGTCGGGCATGAGCAATGTCAGGCCCGAAGTCATGATGAAAGACACACTGATGTCGATGTGCGTGGCTTGCGCAATTTCATGCACCAGCTTGGGCAAAAAGGCATCTGCGCCGCCGGTGGTCAGCTTGCCCGAGGCCGTGGGCGGCTGCATGTGTGCCGGTGCCTTGCGAATCAATCCGTTCAACCACTCTTCCTGCCGGTCGGGCCGCTGATCGGCTGTGAACCACATGTAGGTGGACGAAACGCCACTCAGCGCTTGCACCCATTCCTTCAGTTTGCCCTCTGTGGCATCTGTGAACACGCGGCCCCCATGCTCACGCTCGCCCGTTCCATGTTTGAAACTGACGTAAAACACCCCGCCCGGTCTGAGGCCTCGCCACAGGCGCTGCATGGCCTGCACCACGTCGGCCTCTGCCACATGAAGCAGACTGGCGCAGGCCCAAATGCCGTCATAAAGGTGGTGGCTGTCAAAGTCTAGAAACGACATGACTTCAACTGACTTGCCCGTGAACTCTGAGGCCAATTTGGCCAGTTCAGGCGAGGCGTCGAAGGCATCGACGATGAAACCTTTGTCAGCAAACGCCTTGGCATCACGGCCTGATCCACAACCTGCGTCAAGTACCCGGCCTGAAGCGGGCAGCAACGTCAGGAATCGTTGGTACAGCGGCTCCATGTTCACATTGGCCGTGGCACCGAAAAACGCCTCAGCGTTTTGGTTGTAGTAGTCGATGGTTTTTGTCATGCCGCCCTTGCTCACTAAAAACCACCAGATTATTGACGGCCAACCGCTGCTGCGCCCGCAGTCAGCCGACCTGCTGCCGGGGCCTGAGTTCATTGCGTGGAACCAGCACAACGTGTTCAAGACTCCGGCGCGGACTTGACACATGAATGGTGATCAAAAATTGCCTCTGACGCTTGATTGACGTCATTGTTCGCTACAAAAATTACTTTCTGCAATCGGCCTCAGCCAAGCGGGCACAGAGCAATCAGATAGCCAGTTTTCAATCTCGCACATCAAGTCTTTTTTCAATGCACAGTCATCGGCCAGAGTTGTGACTGAGATCTCGCAATTCAACTCGCAGGCCATCTCGCGTTGCGTCTCGCAGCACCAGATCGAGGCCGCTGAGGTCAACCCCGCCACCGCCGTTCAATCCGCTCGCGGGCCGGGGGGTGGATGTTGATTTTGCTCAGGTCACCGCCGTAGTGGGCCACTACCCGGTGGTCCATCAGCGCGAACCACAGGGGTGGGAAGTAGGCAGCCGTCACCATGCCGGCGTAGCCACTGGGCAACTGGGGGGCCTGCGGAAAATGCCGCAACGCCTGGTAGCGGCGGGCGGGGTGGGCATGGTGGTCTGAATGGCGCTGCAGGTGGTACAGCAAGATGTTGCCGACGATGTGGTTGCTGTTCCACGAGTGCTCGGGCTCGCAGCGCACCGGGCGGCCCGTTTCGTCTTGCGGGCGCAGCAGGCCATAGTGCTCCACATAGTTCACCACTTCCAGCATAGAGGCGGCATATAGGCCTTGCAGCACCAGAAACACCAGCACCGGCCAGCCCAGCCAGGCGGCCAGTGAGCCAAACAGCAGCACCGTCAACGCCCAGGCCTGCAGGTTGTCGTTGCTGACATGCCAGACGCTTTTGCCCTGTCTGGCCAGGCGCTCGCGCTCGATGCGCCAGGCTGACTGCAGGCTGCCCAGCACGGTACGAGGCAGGAATGCCCAGAAGCTTTCGCCCATGCGCGAGCTGGCGGGGTCCTGCGGGGTGGCCACCCAGCGGTGGTGGCCACGGTTGTGCTCGACGTAAAAATGCCCGTACAGGCTGGGGGCCAGCGCCACTTTGGCCAGCCAGCGGTCGGCGGCCTCTTTTTTGTGGCCCAGTTCGTGGGCCGTGCCAATGCCGATGCCGTTGAACGAGCCCACCGACAGCACCAGCGCCGCATAGGCGTACCAGGGCAGGTCGTGGGTAGCGGCCAGCCACGCGCCCAGCACGGTGCCCGCCAGCTGGAACGGCACATAGGCCCACACCAGCACACGGTAGAAATTGTCTTGCTCCAACTGCGCCACGGCAGATTCGGGTGGGTTGCTGAAGTCCTCACCAAACAGGGTGTCCAGCAGAGGCATCACCAGGTGGATGAACACAGGCGCATACAGCAGCCACATCCACTGGCCACTGACCGCAAATGCCAGCAGCGATGCGCCGAACACCACTGGCGGGGCGGGGCTCCACAGCCAGTGCCAGCGCTTGTCTTTCCAGACGGTGGCGGGCGGGTTGCTGATGAACGGTGGCATGCACGCTCTCCTGTTGTGCCGGGGTGGGCAGACCGGCATTGTCATGCGCTGCCAGGCTTTTGACCATTGCTGTTTGTGTCAGACCGCCATTTCGGCGGTAAGGCTTCCACCCCTGCAAACGAGTCTTGAAGGCGTGGTCGGCAGTGATTGACTCACCTGCAGTTCATGTCGCAAAACGCACCACACTTCGCATTTACTTCCCCGCTTTGTGGCCACGGGCCGAACAAAGCTAGGCCCAGTTGGATAGCGAGGTGAATATGGCAGCTGTGCGGAGGGGCGCACTGAGGCGCAATGCGCTGGGTTAGCTCGCTTGCAATCTGTACCAGTGACGATCATCTGTCTTGCGTCTGCTTCACACATAAAACGTGAATCTCGCCTCTGTGATGTCACGATCTGCGATCAAGTTCGTCAATCAGTCGAAGTCAAGGCCCAGGAACGGGCTTGGCAGCCAACTGCACGGTCCAATGACCACCCGGCTCTTGTTGCACTTTCACAAGATCGTAGGTTTTGAGCATGTCAAGCAAGCCCGAGTGACCGTAGTTTTTGGGTGAAAACGATGGGTCGGCCCGCTTCAGGTACGACCCCAGCCCACCCACACTGACCTTGCCCTCGGGAGTGTCTGCAGCGAGAAGAGTGACCGCTTCAACCACAAATTTTGGGCGCAGCTTGGGCTGTGGCTTGCTAGCGTCTATTTTTGCTACAACAGCCTTGCTGGAATCTCCCTTGCCATCTGGCTCTTTTGACGGCGGCACATGAGAGCCCGGAGATTCTGTAGGCTGCACCTCGGGCTTCACCCACTCAAAGAACTGGTCGCTGGCATTGCGAAGTGCATCAGGGCTTTTTGCTTCGCCCACTATATGCACGGTGGCCCCTCGCTCTCGCAACTTGCGACACAGATAGGCAAAGTCCGAATCGCTAGTCACCAGGCAAAAGGTATCTGCTCGCTGGTCAAACAGGGCTTCGATGGCGTCAAGTGCCAGGGCAATGTCCGACGTGTTCTTGCCGGCCGCATATTGATATTGCAAGCATGGCGTAAAAGCCAGCCTGACCAACGCTTCTTGCCATTTGTTGGCTAGCGTGCTGTGGTTGCCGTAACCTCGTCTGAGCACCACACGGCCAAACTGGGCGACGATGCGCAGGGCGTATTCAAGGATCTCCGGACTGGTGTTGTCGCAGTCAACCAATACGGCTACTCGTGACTCGACTTCATGGTGATGGTTGTTGGCCATGTTTGATCCTCCCTGTGTTGAAATGGAATCGTAGCCAAACTGTCCCGGCCGCTCAGACGGCCTCAGTCTTTGGCGTCAACGCAGTGATTGGCCTTCCATGCAGCCAGCTCCAAAGGCCTGATGCCAAAGCGCACGGCGTTGCCGGGGTGCAAGGCAGCAAATTCTTGCAGCACCAGTTGAATGAAATGGTGCTTGTCGGCATCTGCCACGCCAGGTGGCAGTGCGTTTTCCACATTGACTGCCGAGGCGGCCAGATTGGCCTTCACAAGGGTGGCAACCACTTGGCTCAAGGCCTGGCGGTAGCGCAGCCGGAACAGGTCGGGCAGCACCAGGTTCTGCTGCACGGCCACATATTGCTGGCATGAGCGCTCGTATGCCCACACAAAAACATCGCGCAACAGTTCAGTTCGGTTGAGTTCGTACACACCCATCATGGCGTCGACATAGGCCTGCTGAGGTACATCAATGAACGACAGCGGGCACAGGTTTTGGCGAATAAAAGGAATGTTGGCTGCCAGGCGGGACACCCGCTTGTTCACGTCTTCAAACGGTTGCAAATACGGCAGGTGCACCATCAGAAAAAATGCCTGCTCGAAGGGGTCTTGAATGTCCGCAGCCATCTGGACGACGATGCCAAACAGTTCTTCCAGCCGCTGCGGCAGCGCCACCGGCAGGTACACACTGCCGCCTATTTCCACTGCACGGCGGCGAAGGCGGCCCACCGCTGACGGGTCGGCCATCAGGCCGTCGGCCAGAAAGGCGTGCAGGGCGATGAGGGTGCCGGGCGACAGCTTGGCATTTGCCGGATCCAGCACCAGGTATTCAATGGCCTGTTTGTGGTTCAGAATCATCTGGGTCTCCAGCGCGCCTTTGCCTGGCGCTGCCTGCCCCAACTCGATCAGGCGCTCGGTGTCCAAGCGGCTGTAGGTGTTGCCTTCCAATTGCGACGATGCCCACGACAAGTCAATCAGCAAGCGATTGAGAATGTCTCGGGCAAAGGTCCCAGCGGGTGTCTGCTCAGCCGGGGACCGACCCATGGCGTGCAGTTGCTCGCGCAAAGCCGGTGGCAGATATGCCGTGTGGTTGGGCTGGTATTGCTGCAAAAACGCCACCTGGTAGCCCACGGGCTTGCGTTGTGCGCGGGGTCGGCGCACCAAGGCTTTGACTTCAACGCCCTCCGGCGACAAGGGCAGGGTAGTCTCGTCAACCGCTGACGTCAAGGCGGGTGCGCCGTCTGCATTGAAATGGACAGCCCTGCTGGTCTGTGCAGAATTGGGCTGACGCAGGTAACGCACGGAGCGCGCACCGCCCGTTGCTTGTATGCGGCCTTGGCTGACCAGCAGCGCCAACCTGCGCTGAAGTGAGCGCCGCGACATGATGTCACCGTTCAGCCGAGCTATCGCATCTATCCCCAGCCCGTCCGGGTGAGACGCAATCAAGGCAACCAACGAATCAAATGTGTCGGCAGGAAGGATTTTGGGCATGGAGGCGGCTTTTGTGGCGCAATCAGGCAGTATCGCGCCATATTATGTGGCGCGATTAGAAAAATTGCGCCACTTCGTTGAGGTTCAAACCGTTTCGCGCTGCTCGAACCCATTGCAGGACTCAGGCGCTTCTGGCTTGCTGACCAATGGCATGGGGCCTGTGGCGCAACGGGAACCGCTCGGTGCCCGGGTACACCACTCCGCGACTTTGCACGCCCGGTTCGTGGCACGCCTGGCCAAAGGTCGCGCAGTATCGCCAACGAAATCAAACATCAGACGTTGGAGTTTCGGGCTTGTTCAATCACTCAGCAAAGCCACATACGCTTCGTAGCTGAACAGGCGGTGTTTTTTCTGGCCCGTCTGCTCAGTGACCAGCCCCAGGTCTTGAAGCAACTTGACGGCGGCATTGGCGGTGGGGAAGGTGGTGTCCAGCCGCTGGCGCACCTGTTCGATGGAGAAGCGTGGCATGGCGGGCAGCAACTCGAACAGGCGCAGACTGGCGGTGGTGGCCCTGGGGGTTTGCAACAGGCGGCGGCGGTCTGCGTTGATGAGGCTGGCCAGCGCGACGATGCTGCGCTCGGCCTGCTCGGCGGCCACGGCCACGCCCTCCAGAAAAAAGGCCACCCAGCCCTCCCAGTCGCCATCGGTGCGCACGGCACCCAGGCGGCGGTAGTACTCGGCCTGGTGTTGTTTGAGAAAACCACTGACGTACATCAGGGGCTGGGGCAGCAGGCCCCATTGCTCGATGAGTGCCGCAATCAGCAACCGGCCCATGCGGCCGTTGCCATCGAGAAAGGGGTGGATGGTTTCGAACTGCACATGCACCAGCGCAATGCGTACCAGCGGGGGCAGCGCCAGTTGTGGCTGACCAGACGTTGCCGGGGGAAGGTGGATGAAGCGCTCCAGATCGGCCAGCAAAGCGGGCACGTGCTGGGGTGGGGGCGGCACAAAAACGGCGTTGCCGGGCCGGGTGCCGCCAATCCAGTTTTGCGATTGGCGCAGTTCGCCGGGTTGCCGCCCGGCACCGCGCACGCCGTCCATCAACAGGCGGTGGGCCTGGCACAGCAGCCGCACGCTCAGTGGCAGGCCGTCGGGGCGGCGGAGTTGGCTTTGCACATGGTGGAAGGCGCGCAGGTAGTTGGTAACTTCTTCCACATCGTCGGGGTTGGCCAGGGTTTGGCCGGCTTCGTCGTTGAACAGGTCAACCAGCGTGGCCTGGGTGCCTTCAATTTGCGAGGTTAGCAACGCTTCTTTGCGGATGGCGCTGTACAGCAACCAGTCCACCGACGGCACCAGCCCCGCCACCCCGGCCAAGCGTGCCAGGGCCATTTCGGCAGCGTGATTGGCCTGGGCGAAATCGGCGGGGTTCAATGGAGGCGCAGCGGGCGGCAAGGGTGCGGGCACAAAGGCGTGCACGGCTTCACCCGCGGTGGTGGATGTGATGTAGGAACCGGTATTGCGCGAAGCCATGGTATGAATGCAAACGAGCTTTAATAGCAATATTTCAAATTAAAACATGTTTTACTGTGATGCCACACAATTCAAGCCCGCTTGCATCAAAGTGTGTGTCCGGCGGCTGGCCTGCCATGGCCCTGCTGACTGGGGCGCGCGTCATGTGCGTGACGTGAGGTGGCGTTTGCCCCATGGCGCGCATCGGCACGTCGTGTGACCATGTTTGTGCCATCTTGGCCAAACCAGATTCACCACTACCCGGCACCACCACACATGACACACCACCCCCGCACAGCATTGGTCCTGTTGGGCTCCTCCCTGTTGCTGCTGGCAGGCTGCGCCACCGGGCCAACCACCCCTCAACACGCCGCCCCGCCGCAAACCTCGGTGGAGCAGGCCCCCACGGCGCAGGCCTGCCCGGCGGGCGTGCCTGAGGGTGCCCGCTGCCTGCGTGGGCAGGACTCGGCCAAGTCGCATTACCTGATCGTCATGCCCGCCAAGTGGAGCGGTGTGCTGGTGGTGCACGCGCACGGCGGGCCGTCGCTGGGCGAACCCAAAACCACGCGGGCCGATGAAGACATCAAGCGCTGGGCCATCACCGTCAAAGAAGGGCACGCCTGGGCCGGCTCGGTGTTCCGCCAGGGCGGGTTTGCCGTGACCACCGCCGCCGAAGACACCGAGCGTGTGCGCCGCATTTTTGTGGACCATGTGGCCAAGCCGCGCGTCACGCTGCTGCACGGGCAGTCATGGGGCGGCATGGTGGCCAGCCGCGCGGCCGAGATGTACCCCAAGTCATGGGCCGGCGTGCTGCTGACCAGCGGCGTGGTGGCTGGCCCCGCCACGTACGACTTCCGGCTGGACTTGCGTGCCATTTACCAGCACCTGTGCAACAACCTGCCCCGGCCAGACGAGCCCGCCTACTCACTGGCCATTGGCCTGCCAGCCGACAGCAAGCTGACCAACGCCGACCTGACCGCCCGGGCCGACGAATGCCTGGGCGTGCGAAAGCCCGCCGCCCAGCGCACGCCAGAGCAGGCGCGCAAGCTCAAAACCATTGTGGATGTGCTGAAAATCCCTGAAAGTTCGGTGGTGGGCCACCTGAACTGGGGCACCTTCACGCTGCGCGATGTGGTGGCCAAGAACGGCGGCGTCAGCCCATTTGGCAACGCAGGCGTGCGCTACGTGGGCTCGGCTGACGATGCGGCGCTGAACGCCGCCGTGCCGCGCTTCAAGGCAGACCCTGCCGCAGTGGCCCGTTTTGCCGCCGATGTGGACCACGCCGGGCGCTTTGCGGTGCCGGTCATCAGCGCCCACGGCATCAACGACGCCACGGTGTTTGTGGAAGGCAGCGACACCCTGCGACAGCGCATGGTAGCCGCAGGCAATGGCGAGCGGTTGGTGCAGAACTTTGTCGATTCAGCCGAGCACAGCTACTGGGGCGACGCGTACTACCCGCCGCTGTTCAACGCGCTGCTGGCCTGGGTGGAAAAAGGCCAGAAGCCCACACCGGCAGGCATTGCTGCCAGTTGCCTGCAGCAGCCCGGCGCTGCGGCCAAAGACTGCCGCTTTCTGCCTGGCTATGTGAACAAGCCGCTGGCCTCGCGCATCTACCCGCGCTGATGAACGGTCGAGCCGGTTGAAGGTTCAGCCGGCATCCGGGACCGGCGGGCCGTCTGGCGCGTCGGCAATGGCCCGTTCAAACGCCCACAGGCGCTTGAAGACCGAGATCAGCTCCACAATGGTTTCCCAACTGTTGACCAGGTACTGAAACGAGTTTTCAACCTTGTCGAAAGCGTTGGAGATTTGCTGGAAAACACCCAGCGTGATGACGCCCGCCACCAGCGTGGGCCCCAACGCGATGAGCGGGATCAACACACTGAACTGCAGATACGACCACTTGGCCACGTCAAAGTACAGGTAGTTGAAGTACAAGCGGAAGTGATTGGTGCGCAACGCACCCCACAGCTCGCGCAGCTTGGGCGGGTGGGCGCGGCTGGTGTCGTCCTCACCCAGCACCAGTTCCTTGCGGTAGGCTGCCTCGGTGAGCTGGTTGTTGAACTCCAGACCCGGCAGGCGAATACCCGCCAGCATCAGCAGTGTGGTACCCCCGATGGCGGACAGCAACGCCACGTACACCAGCCCCTGGTCAACCTGGCCCACCAGCGGCAGCTCGGTCACTTTGGCCGACAGGCCCCACAGAATGGGCAAGAACGCGACCAGCGTCATGACCGAGCGCATGAAGCTCACACCCAGCCCCTGCATGATGCGGGAGAACATGGCGGTGTCCTCCTGCACGCGCTGAGACGCCCCTTCGATGTGGCGCACCTTGTGCCACTGGCTTTCGTAAAACTCGGTCATGGCGGTGCGCCAGCGAAAAATCCAGTGCTTGGTGAAGAAGCCGACAAACACCGCCACCACAACAGCCACCACGGCAATCTTGCCGAAGGACCAGAGGAAGCCGTAGAACTCGGACAAACTGGTCGAGCCGGGTTGGGACAGGATTTTCTGCAGGTAGTCATAAAACCCGCCGTACCAATCGTTGATCTGGACGGAAACCTGCACCTGATACCAGACAGCAGCCAGGATGAGCACCACACCGGGCCAGGCCCACAGGGCCCATCGCTTGTTGAGGAAAAAAGAACGAAACACTGACTATTCCTTGGATTTCTGAATCACCGAAGCGATCGGTGTCGAAATGCTACCGCCACAACGCAGGCAAACCCTGGGCGGACGCCCAGGCTGCGCACGCAGCCCATGCCACCCGAGTGAGGCAAGCTGGCCTCATCCGTGTGACACACGCCATCCACCCGGCTGAAACACGTGCGATCGACGTTATGGAATCTAACTCGTCAGGCCGATCCCTCGATGGCCGTGCCCGAGGCCAGCAGGTCATCGATGCGGGCCATGACCAACAGGCCGGTCACGGAGTAGGGGTCGAACTCGGGCCAGTCTATTTTGGTTTCAGGGTCGAGGTCGGACAGGCTGACGTGTGCCATGGACCAGTTTTCGTAGCGGCGCTGGGCAATGCTCTCGCAATGCAGCATTTCCACATTGGTGTGGCGGGGGTCGGCGTAGATGCGGGCGTACAGGTCGGTCACGGCCTTTCGCTCGCCTTCGAGCGCCTGCAGGTAGACGCCCTGCCCCTGGCACAGCACACCGGTGATGCCGTTGGCCTGGTTGTTGGCCTGCGCCTTGCGCAGCAGGGCCTGAGCGGTCTCGGCAGTTTGAGGCACCACCGCTTTGCTGAGGTAAATGACGCGGATGAGCATGCTGTGTGAACCCCCGGTTGATGTGGCTGCTAGCGTTGGCAGTGGCAATGGCAAGCGCCCCGGCCATTGACAGTATGGACCAGCGCGGCCCCTGGAACAACGTTACCAAAGCCGCATGACCTGTTTCTGACGCGGGATTTTGAGCACAACCGACATCATCAAGTACAAATCCATACAAAGCATAATGTTTATAGACCGTACGGTTCATATGGAAACCTATGGGTTCAATAATGCGCTCACATTTCGCTTGGAATGTGTCTGTGTCTTCAACCCATCAGGAGTTTCCCCATGAAAAAGTCACTCATTGCCATCGCCTTGACTGCGTTTGCCGCCACTGCCGTGCAAGCCAAAGACATCGTGGATACCGCCGTCGCAGCGGGTTCGTTCAAGACCCTTGCCACCGCGCTGCAGGCAGCAGGTCTGGTTGACACCCTCAAAGGTAAAGGGCCGTTCACAGTGTTTGCCCCCACCGACGAAGCGTTTGCCAAAATTCCCAAGGACCAGTTGGATGCGCTGCTGAAAGACAAAGCCAAGCTGTCCGCCGTGCTGACCTACCACGTCGTGCCCGGCAAAGTGATGGCGGCCGATGTGAAGGCGGGTGAAGTCAAGACCGTGCAGGGCACCACCGTCACCGTGACCACACAGGGCGGCGTGAAGGTGGACAACGCCAACGTCACCAAGACCGACATCGTGGCCGACAACGGCGTGATCCACGTGATCGACACCGTCATCCTCCCCAACTGAGCCACTGGCCGTCGCCCGAAGCTGCGGCAACCGCCGCAGCTGCAAGGGCTCCTCGGGGTGACGTGAGTCAACAGTGTTGAAGCCCTCTACCCCTTGCCAAAAAACATTTGTTTGCTATTCAGGAGAACATCATGGAAGTTTTTGCTTTGTTGTTTGCCTCCAAGTACGGCCTGGCGGCGCTGGGCTCGGTCACACTGGCAGCCGGCATGCTGGTGGGCACATTCTGGTTGCTGGCACAAAAGGCCAACCGCCCGATGGGCCAAGTGATCCATGCCGATAAAGCCCCACACACCGGTCACCCGGCCTGACACGGCTTGCAAGCCAGGCAGAACCACCATGCAAGACGATGAACGCTGCTGCGGCACAGGCACCTGCATCATTGATGCCGAGGGCCGTTGCTGGTGCGGACAACAGTGGGACGGCGAGAAAATGTGCCGCCCCCCACACCCACCGACCCTGCCCGAGACAGGCCACGACCGGATGACTGACGACCACAAGGCGGCAGCGTGACGCCCGCTCACACTCGCCTGCACGCCGACCTCACACAGCGTGCCGTGGTGAACAGCGCAGCCCTGCCGTGGCACGCCTCACCCTGCGCGCGGGTTGAGCGCAGGATGCTGGAGCGCGACGGCGACGAGGTGGCGCGGGCCACCTCCGTCGTGAGGTATGCACCCGGCGCCCGGTTTGACGCGCACACACACGAACTGGGCGAAGAAATTCTGGTGCTCGACGGCACGCTGAGCGACGAAGCGGGCCACTACGGGCCGGGCACCTACCTGAAGAACCCGCCGGGCTCAGCCCACGCACCGTACTCGGCCGACGGCTGCCTGCTGTTCGTGAAGCTGCGGCATCTGGACCCGGCCGACACCGAACGCTGCGTGATCGACACCAGGGCTGCCACGTGGTACCAGGGCATGGTGCCGGGCCTGACAGTGTTGCCGCTGTCGTCGTTCGAAACCCAGCACACGGCCCTGGTGCGGTGGGCACCGGGCACGTTTTTCAACCCGCACCGCCACTTTGGCGGGGAAGAAATTTTTGTGGTGGAAGGCGTTTTTTCAGACGAGCACGGCGATTACCCGGCAGGGCACTGGCTGCGCAGCCCCCACCTCAGCCAGCATCAGCCCTTCAGCCGGGAGGGGTGCCTGATTCTGGTCAAAACCGGGCATTTGCCTCCCGCGACCCCATGACAAACCCCTTGCCCTCATTCAGCCAGCCTGAGCACGCACATGATGAACCCCTTTGTGAAACACGCCCTTCCCATGTTCGTCGCTGCGGCCCTCGTCTTGCTCGGAGGTGCTGCCATGGCCACTGAAGAGCCCAAGTTTGAAACCGTGTCACAGCACGGCAACATTGAGCTGCGGCGCTATGCGCCCTTCATCGTGGCCGAGACGTTTGTGGAAGGCGACATGGACGCGGCATCCAACAAAGGGTTTCGCGCGATTGCCGACTACATCTTCGGCAACAACGTGGCCGCCGGCCAGGCCCCCAACCAGGGAGCTGAAAAAATTGCGATGACGGTGCCTGTCACGCTGGAACCTGTTCAGTCAACCGGCAAAGCCACGTCCCAGAAGATTGCCATGACTGCGCCGGTGGCGCTGGAGCCCCTGCCCACGGCCCCGTCTGCCGACGAACCACCCCCTGCCATGCAAGGGGCCAACCGCTGGCGGGTGCACTTTGTGATGCCCAGCGGCTACACCCTTGCCACCCTGCCCAAGCCCAACAACCCGGCGGTGCAGTTGCGTGAAGTGCCCGCCAAAACGTGGGCGGTGTTACGGTACGCGGGCTTCAACACAGAGGCCGGCACACAGCAGCGCACCGACGAGTTGCTGGCGTGGCTGGCCGAGCGCAACATCAGGACCATTGGCGGCCCACAGTTGGCGCGCTACAACCCGCCATGGAGCTTGCCCATGCTGCGCCGAAATGAAGTGATGATCGAAGTGAGCCCCTAACCCTTTCCGGGCTGGCGGTCAAAGCCCGAGCCGCCAGAAAGCAATGACAAGAGTGTGTGATTCGCGAGTCGACTTGCGCCAAGCGTTGCACTCAGCGATGACACCACCCTCGGAAAAGGCACTGGCAGCATTCATGGCAGAAAATGGCGTCACTCCGCCCCAATCATGAATGCCACCGCAGACAACCCCATTCCACTGACTGATCTGCTGCCACTGTTGGCGGGTGGTGACCGACGATCCATCGGGCAGGCCAACCGCGTTGCTACCATCGCACTCGAGCAGCCAGGTGCCATGGCAGTGCTGATGCAAGGTATGGCTGGCGATGATCCCGTGATCAGCATGCGATGCGCCGATGCAGCCGAGAAGGCCTCCGCTGTTCAGCCCAGCTTGTTGAATGCACACAAGGCGTTGCTACTGGGCCCGTTGGCCACCAAGACACAACCAGAGGTGCGCTGGCACGTAGCGCCCATGCTAACCCGTCTGATGCTGTCGGCTAACGAGGTGGAGCAGGTCTTGGGCATCTTGCTTGAATTCACTCGGGACGCCAGCCGCATCGTGCAAACCACAGCCATGCAGGCGCTGGCTGATCTCGCCGCTGCCCACCCTCATCTGGAAACTCGAGCGCGTTTGCACATCGCAGCGATGATGGACAAAGGCTCACCCGCTGTGCGCGCACGGGGCAGAAAGCTGCTGGCGACCCTGTCACAGACACGAAAGGCAACTGCGACATGAACGCTGAATCCCTTCTGATTGATTTGTGCGAAGCTCACGGCGGTCTGACACGCTGGCAATCGGTGGATTCGATTGACTTCGCACTGACATCATCAGGCCTGGCATTCAGCAGCCACGGACAGGGTTCGGCCCTGGTCGGTGTGAAGGTGCGGCTTTGGCCACACCAGCGTCGAGTGGAGCTACACCATTACGGTGGGCAAGGCAAACTGGGCGTGTGGACACCCGACCACATCGCCCTCCAAGAAGCGGATGGGAAGCTGCTGGCCGAACGGGCGCACCCGCGAAACCAGTTCAAACGCCTGAGCAAACGTCTGCTTTGGGACAAGTTGGACATGTTGTACTTCGGTGGCTATGCGCTATGGAACTACCTGTCGTTTCCGTTTCTACTGGCTGAACCGGGCGTTCGCGTGTCCCTTCCTACAACGGCCGACCGCTGTGCGGGGTTGGGGCTGGTAGCGGAGTTCGATGGCAGTGTGCCCACCCACTCGGCCCGGCAGGCATTCCATTTGGACGATGCGCACCACCTCATACAGCACGACTACACAGCAGATGTGATCGGTAGTTGGGCCACAGCTGCCAACCGAGTGTTGGCCTGCTCCGAAACAAGTGGTTTTCGGTTTTACACCCGCCGCCGGGTGACGCCGCGCATGGGGCCATGGCAGACGGTGCTGCCATTTCCAATTCTGGTGCGCATTGACATCACTGAACTGGACGTCACTTTTAAAGAAGTCCAACCGTCAAATTGAATCCGGTTGGCTATACGGTTCAACGGTTTTCCAGCCGGTTCCAATCCAGCAAACCGGCCTCGGCAGGAGCCCATCGTTGATAAGCCAACATGAGTGCATCGCTGGCAGCCCAAAAATGCGGACTTGTCCGGCGAATGGCAAACCGGTCAGCCAGCGTGCGGTAGTCGGCTTCTGACTTCAGGTTCGCAATGGCTTGCACCAGCGCGGGCAACGTCGTCGGCGTGGCATGCAAGAGCGCATTGGGGTAGGCTCCCACAAAGCCGGGGGCGACGGTAAGAGTGTGTTCGTCCGGCGCCAGCATGGCGCTTTCCCTGAACAAAGTGCTGACATTCAGGTGACCAGTGTTGCGCAACAGGCTCACATATCGGGCACCCGCACCGCCATCAGGCTGCGCTTGCGCATCGATGCGCAAAAGGGTTGCCTCCGGCAACCATTGCAAGGCAGCACCTTTCAAGCGGGACAACTGCAACAAAGACTGACGCACGCTGGCATCTGGCTCGGTACGCGCGTTGATGTCGTGCCTGTGGTTCAACACGGGCCCCAGTTGCTGACGCAAAAGCCCGTACAGATGCTGTTGCGGTACTGCACCTGGCGGATACGCAATGCCGGTTTCCGCATTGAACCGGTACTGCCAACCCAGTACGCGCCCCTTCACCTCGTCACTGCTGCCCCGATACCAGGCATCCCGCAGCGGCAGACGCGCGGCCTGAGGCAACAGCATGAGAAAGTTGGCCTCACCTTCCATGCGCAGAAAATCCATCGCCAGCCGCGTGTACAACTGGTGTGCGGTGTTGCCATACACGTCGAAACCGGCCACCAGCAGGTAATAGATGCGCTCCAGCAAAGGATAGCCAATGACCCAAGCCGTTTTGGGCGGGTCACCCACGAGCCCCTGCTCAACTGTGGCGCTGTCAAAGTGCCGGAAGATCGTCAGGGCTGCGTTCGGATTGTGGCGGTCGCCATCCCACACAAAGTCGAGGTTGATGGGGACACCACTGTCGCCAAACGTCTTGGTCATGTGACGGGACTTGGCCGCCAGCAACCTGTCTTCTGCCGCAGCCATGGCGCGCCAGCCCAACAGGCTCGCATCACTGCCTTCGGCGGCAGGCATGTGTAACAAATCCGCCTCTCTGGCAACCAATTGGGCGGCGTGATCATTGGCTCCCACATCGGGGTCCACAAAAAACACCCAGAAGCGGTCATTGATCACATTCAGCGCCGTTTGCCCCCTGCACACCGGGCCTTTGATGAAGTTGCCCACGAAATAGCCTGCGTCATCCAGCAAAAAGCGGTAGCGGCTGTCCAGCGGCAGATCGGCAAAAGTTCTGAACGGATTGGAAGCCGTGGCGGCGTCGTAACCAGGCAATCGGTCCACCCGGAATGGCGCGCGGAAGAACCACTGACGCCACCGCTCCATGCGGGCAGAACTCAGCACATACGGCATATGGGTTTTGGCCAGCACCGTTTCCCGGTCTCGCACCAGGCGATAAAAGGGCTGGGGAATACCGGGGTCGTCGAACGGGCGACGGGTTGCAATGGTTTCTACCGGTTGGCCGGGCGGTGTGGCGCTGCGCACCAGTTTGAAGATGTGACGCTGTGCATCGCCCTCGAACATCAGGCTACCCAGGTACAAATGCTCATAGAGGTAGCGGGACACCAGCTTCGCTTTGGGCGAATGGCCATTCAGCATCTGCTCCCACTCTGCCACCTGGCGGGTCAACGCTGCGGGCAGGGCTGGCATCACATCGTCCGGTGCCCCGGCTTGCAGCCAGCGGCTGATCAAGCTCAGCTCCCGGTCTGAGAGCCCCGGTAATCCGTAGGGCATGCCTGCCTGGGGATGCCGGGTTGCAAAGGCGTCGTACTGGGCCAGGCTGGGGCAGCTGTTGGCGCGGTCGAGCGAAAAGTCGAACGTGGGGGTGGGCAGCAGAGGTGCGTCGGGCAGTGGGTTGGCCGTCTTCAACGCCAGACTGCGCCACAACACGCTGGCGGCCAGGTCGTTGCCAGGCGCTGTGCTGCGCTCGTTGAGCACCGGCTCAAAGCCCAAGCCACGCCATTGCGACGCTTGCTGTGCGTCCACGCCCAGCCGGGTCAGCGGTGCGGCGTGCAGGCGCAGCTCACCATACACATTGGCTTGGGTCAGCCCACGCGCGATGCCATCCCAGCTGCCCAGTTTGAGCTGACAAGGCGCATCGTAGCAACCGTGGCAAACAACGCAGCGGTTGTCAAAAATAGGTTTGATGTGTTGGCTGTAGCTCGGCACGTCTGCCTGCGCGCTGCGCGGCCGGTCAAAGCGGGTGGGCTCGGCAGGGCCGTAACGGGCGTCGAGCACATCGGACACCAGCGTGGCACAACCGGCCAGCAAAGCGAGCAACAGGGCAAAGGTGGGCAGGCGCATGGTGCATCCGTGATGAAGCTGGGCCCTGCATGCTAAAGCCACACGCAGCAAGATGCCGTTGCCGCGTCACACCACAGCGGCCGGCGAAGGCTGGAAACTGGCCTGCACCAGTGCCAGAGCTTGGGCTGCCAGAAAATCCCGCAGCAAATGCATTCTGGGTGTGATGTGCCGTCGGTCGGGCACCGCCAGGTACAAGGGCGTGGGCTCCATCGTCCATTGGGTACAAAGCGGTACCAGCCGCCCGGCAATCAGATCGTTTGCCACATCCAGGCGCGATTTGTAGGCGATGCCCTTGCCTTGGACAGCCCAGCGGCGCACGGCATCGCCATCGTTGGACACGTTCGTGGCCTTGACCCGAACCGTGACGGATTCACCTGTTGCAGGCGTGAAGCGCCAGCGGTCGTGCACGTCTTCTCCCAGCATGAAGCACAGACAATCGCGGTCTGCCAGCTCTTGGGGTGATTGAGGCTCGCCGTGTTGTGCGATGTACGTCGGTGCAGCGCACAGCACCCGGCGGTTGTCGGGCACCAGGGGCAGGGCGATCAGGCTGGAATCCGAAGGTGTACCGTAGCGCACGGCGGCATCCACGGGGTCTGTGTACACATTGGCCATGCGGTCCGACAGGTGGAGGCGCAATCCGACACCGGGGTGTTCAGTCTGAAACACCGCCAGCCAAGGTATCAACACGTTGCGTCCGAAGTCAGATGGCGCAGCCAGGCGCAGCACGCCTTGCCAGACATCTTCTCCGCTGCAAAGTTGGGCTTTGGCATGCCGCAACTCGTCCAGCGCAGGTCGCACGCGTGCCAGGAACGATTCGCCTTGCGGGGTCAGCCTGAGGTTGCGCGTGGAGCGCACCAACAACTGAGCACCCAGTTCTTCCTCCAGCCGTTTGAGCGCCGCGCTGGCTGTGGCGGGGGTCATGTCCAGCGCCCGGGCGGCAGCGGACAGGCTGCCGCTGTCAACGGCATGAACCAGCAAATGAAGCGATTGAAAGGCTTTCATGGGTATCAGGGGTGGCATCGAAAAAAATCGCTTAATTATCAAAAATTTTTTGAAGCTCGCTTCAATTTCAACCTCATTCATCTGGAGTACGCCAGATTTAAGATGATGAATAAGAGCGCGGTCAATCTGTGCACAAACCACTGGTTTGGGAGCGGCCAGGGCCACATGGATAGAAATTTTGGTGACCCCAATGCGCGCTCGCTCACCAGTGCGGTCGTCAAACCCCAAGCATCGCAATTCCCTGTCCTTCAACATCACATGCCGAACATGGAAACATTCTCTGCACCACGCCAGTGGTTTGTTCACCTCGCCGCCCTGGCGTCTTCAATGTTGATAGCAACAACTGCCCAAGCAGAAGGCGGTTGGTTGCCTTGTGGCAATGAGGGCCAGACTTGTATCGTCAGCAGCCCTTCCACTGTGCGGTTTGGTGCGGACGGTCGGTATACGTATCGCAATGTCGATGGCCCCATCTACTGCCACGACTCGGTCTTCGGTGATCCGGCGTACGGGGAGCGCAAGCAGTGTGCCTACCGGTTCGGCCACAACCAGAGCCCTGATGACCGGCACCCCGGCGAGTGGAATGGTGGTGGCTGGTCGGGCGGCAATGCGCACAACGAACCCGGATGGAATTTCTGTGCCAGAGAAAAAAGTTACTGCGAGTTTCGGGGCACACGCGAAGTACGGTTTGGTGCCAACGGCCGCTACGCCGTGAGGACGATTTCGGGCGGCACCGAATGCAGCACAAGGGTCTTCGGCGATCCGAATCCTGGCGTGAAGAAAACCTGCGAAACGCATGAGCGCAGCAATTGGGGCGGCGGTTACAACCGGCCATCTGTGTCAACCGATCGAGGCGACTGGCAAGTGTGTGCCGAAGAAAAAGGCTATTGCCGCGTCCCACGCGGTGCCACCGTGCGGTTTGGCTCTGACGGCCGTTACGCCTACAAAAACCGGGTGCAAGGCGAGGTGGCTTGCACCGTGGAGGAGTTCGGTGACCCCAACTACGGCAACCGTAAACGTTGCGAATTCAGCACCAATGCTTACGGACATCAGGGTGGTGGCTGGCAATCTGGCGGCGGCTGGGGAAGCAACCGCGCCAACGGAGCAGGCAGGGACTGGACATTCTGTGCCGCAGAAAAAGCCCGCTGCGTGGTGCCCTACCCCACGCGTGTTCGGTTTGGCATAGACGGTCGGTACAACTACCTGCAGGTTACAGGCAGCGTGGCGTGTACCCCAGCCGAGTTTGGCGACCCGGCAGAAGGTCAGCGCAAGCGTTGTGAATATGCGCGTTGAAAGGTGCGGGAATGGCTGGCATTGCGATTTCAGCTCCTGCAGCCGCTGGCCCCATCTTCAACTGTGCGAAAGCACAGAGCTGCGAGTGTCGGCGTGAAGGGGTGGTCACATGACAGATGTTCGTATCCCACATCTGGCACGCTACAGGTCAGCCCACGTCTCAGCGGTCATCGCTTTACTGGTTGCGACCGGTGCGACATGGGCTCAGAGCGCCGCCCAAGAGGGTGAGATGGCACGTGTCATCAGCAGCGTCGCCGTTTTGCAGCAAGTGGCCGTGCCGCGCCAGGTGTGCACGAATGAGGTCATCACCACCCAAAGTCAGACGTCAGGTGCGGGTGCCGTCATGGGGGGCGTGGCCGGTGGCGCCATAGGCAACCAGATCGGGCACGGCAGTGGGCGGGCGGCTGCCACCGCCATCGGCATCATTGGGGGTGCGATGCTGGGCAACCAGATTGAAGGGCCTGGCTCACCAAACACCCAAACCGTGCAGCGCTGCACCACCCAAACCGGGTACGAAACCCGCACAGTCGGGCACAACGTGACCTACGAATACGCTGGCAAGCAGTACAGCGTCCAGATGCCCTATGACCCCGGTAAGTGGCTGCCTGTGAAAGTCACGCCTGTGATTCAGGGTGCCGCATCTGGCTATTGATGTGATTTTATCAATGAAAAAAGCTTTTAACGCTTTACATCATTGACTTTATTGCTATCATGAATATGGCTCACTCACGCTTCAACCGGCTGGAAGACCCGGGCACCGATTTCCCGTTCTACAACGGGGCACCCGTGGTCATGTCCAGTCGGCAGTGGCTGTTTGTCATGGCCATGGTGGTGGTGGGTTTCTCGATGCTGTTGTTGCCCATTCACTGGCCGGGCGGTGCGTTCGGTGCCTTCATTCCGGCGTTGCTGATGCCAGCCATCCCGCTGCTTGCGTTGGCCTATGTGGCAAAGAGCCATTGGTCGGCCATTTTTGGCAAGGTGGGTTTTCGGGAAGTGAGGTTGATGTTCGGCTTTGCGTTGCTGAACATAGTCGTCAGCATGGGCATTGGTGCCATCGTTCACGCGCTGACCGAGGTCACGCCCAACAGCTTTGCGGCACAGCTCAACGCAGCGGACACGGCTGGGCGCGTCGTTGCTTTGGCCAAAACCATTCCGCAGCTGTTTGGTGAAGAGGTCATCACCTTGCTGCCGTTTCTGGCGGTACTGACCTGGTTGACCCACAGCGTGGGCATGGGGCGCAAAGGCGCGATCGTGGTAGCCTGGCTGCTCACCGCCGTCATTTTCGGCATGCTTCACCTGCCCACGTACAACTGGAATTGGGTTCAATGTATTGTGGTCATCGGCTCGGCACGGCTCATGCTCACGCTGCCGTGGATCATGACCAAAAACATCTGGGTTTCCACCGGGTCGCACATCATCAACGACTGGTTGCTGTTTGGCGCGGGCCTGGTTGGTGCAGCGTTCGCCATCAAGGGCTGAGCGGGTGGTGATGTTTTCAGGTAGCAGACATGTGGCACTGCCAACCATGGCATGCTGGATGCCATTCAACAGGAGGTCTTGGATGATGCAACTCAAACCACACAAAGTCATTGGCACTGCGCTGATGGTGGCCATGTTCGGCGCGCCACTGGCGGCGCATGCCGAGCGGATCGTTCGTTGCGAAAGCTACGGCTTGAAATACCGCTACTGCCCGGTGGACACCGACAACCGGGTGGAGCTAGACAGAAAGCTGTCGCTGTTCGAATGCCGGGAACACCGCTCCTGGGGCTACGACCGCCATGGCATCTGGGTGGACCGGGGCTGTTCTGCTGAATTTCGTGTGGGCGACCGGCACGGCAGCAACAAGGCCGGGGCTGCGGTAGCGGCCATTGCAGGCATTGCCCTCATCGCTGCATTGGCCAACAACAAAAACCAGCAGTCTCAACAGGAGGTGGCTGCATGGGCCGTGGGCAATTACACGGGCTATGACGAAACCGAGCGCACGAACGTCCAGATCAACATCATGCCCGGTGGCAACGTCAGTGGGCAGGCGGGCAACAACCCGTTCACCGGCAGCGTTCGAGACAACCGGCTGGAGGCGGGCCGTCATGTGTTCCGCATCGAGCGCAGCGGCAACGGTTTTCTGGCGGTGGACGAACGCGATGCCAACCACCGCGTGCTGTTCCAGCGCGTGGCTGGCGGCTACTGAACCCAAGGGAGCGAGACCATGAACATGTTTACAAACCTTCGAACAAGTATGACCTGGCGGCGCGGTGTGAGCGCTGCGGTGCTGGCGCTTGCCTGTGCAGGCTTGGCCCACGCACAAACCGCGGGCGGGCGGGCCAGCGGTTTTGTGAATCCCGAAGGGGCCGCACCTGCGCGGCAAGCGGCCATGGACTTGCCACCGGTATACCGAGCTGCAGCAGAAGACACGCTGGCCACCATCCGCCAGCGCGGCGTGCTGAAAGTGGGCGTGGTGCCTGTTCAGCCCATGGTGATGGTGGACGACAAGGGCGAACTGTCCGGCTACAGCATCGACCTGGCCCGCCGCCTGGCCAACGACCTGGGGGTGGACGTGCAATTCGTGCCCACCTCCTGGCCCAATGTGGTGCCTGACCTGATCGGGCGGCATTTCGACGTGATTGCGGCCGGTCTGTGGGTGACCATGCCTCGTGCGCTGGTGGTGAACTTCACCCAGCCGACGGCTTTGGAGGGCATCCATCTGGTGTCCAACCAGAAAATGACGGCGCAGTGGAGCCGCGCGGCAGATTTCAACCGCCCCGATGTGCGCATTGCGGTGGATGCTGGCACGGTGCAGGCCCAATTGGCCAAGCGCCAATTCCCCAAGGCACAGATCGTGACCGACATCCCCAACCCACTGGAGGCCGTGCAAAAAGGGCTGGCCCACGCCACCCTGCTGCCCACCATTGCGCCTGGTTTGGTGCTGGAGCTCGGCCAGGGACAGTTGCGCCTGCCTTTGAGCCAGCCCCTGGCTTCCACCCAGGCAGCGATGGCCATTCGCAAAGGCGATGCCGATTTCCTCAACCTGCTCAACACCTGGCTGTCGTTGCAGCGGGAAGAAGGCTGGCTGGATGAGCGGGCTGCTTTCTGGAGCACTGGTGGCAGAGGGCCCCGCTGACGCAGCGGCGGTCTGGTGGCGGTCTGAAGGCAGAACCAGCGGACCGATCGTCGCCCACCAACCTGCATAGGTGCCACGGAATGAAAACCGATCGCTTCTCGCTAATGACAGTCGCCTTCATGGGGCTGCTGGGGTTGTCAATGGCCGAACTCGCCGTCGCGCAAACTCCCACGTTTGACTGCCGGAAAGCCAGCGGCGACATCGAACGCCTGGTTTGCGCCGACAGCGAACTGGGTGCGCTGGACCGTACGCTGTCTGTCGTTTATGCCGCAGCCCGGCGCAAGGCCGCCAACGAACGGCCACCCACGCTGCAGGCCGAGCAGCGCGGTTGGGTGAAGGGCCGCAACGACTGCTGGAAAGCCGACGACCAGCGGCAGTGCGTTGCGGACGCATACCGGTTGCGCATTGCCGAGCTGCAGGCGCGTTACCGGCTCATCCCGGTGAGCGCCAGCGCGACGTTTGTGTGCGATGGCAACCCGCGCAACGAGGTCATTGCACATTTTTTCCAGACCGATCCGCCCAGCCTCATCGCCGAGCGTGGCGACAGCGTGTCATTGATGTTCCAGCAACCTGCTGCCAGTGGCACGCGCTACCAGGGGCGCAACGAATCGTTGTGGGAACATCAGGGGGAGGCGTCGGTGGTCTGGGGCTATGGCGCACCAGAGATGCGTTGTCGCCAGCAACACACCGACAAACCCGCAGCCTTGATGGGCAGTTCGTGGGAGCTCGTCGCCATCCAGTCGATGGACGACGCACAGCGCACCACCCGCATCGCCAAGCCAGAAGCCTTCACGGTCAGCTTTTCGGCTGACGGACGCGCCAACCTGCGCATCGATTGCAACCGCGGCAATGCCTTCTGGAAAGCGACCTCATCGACTGACCCCGCATCGGGGTCGCTCGACTTCGGCCCGTTGGCGACGACCAAAAAGTTGTGCCCGCCCGGCTCGCACGACCAGAAAGTGCTGCGCGACCTGCCTTTCGTTCGCTCGTATCTGATCAAGGACGGCAAGCTCTACATGTCACTGATGGCAGACGGTGGCATCTACGAGTGGCAACCATCCGGCAAGTAATCATCAGGAGAAAACCCCGTGAAAATTTCCGCGCTTGTGTGTTCACTCATTCTGCTGTCTGTCCCGCAGGCACAGGCAGGCAACTACGTCGCCGACGTGCCAGCATTGGGCTACTCGCCCCAGAACATGGATCGCTCGGTTGATCCGCGACAGGACTTCTACCGCTACGCCGCCGGCAATTGGCTCAAGAAAACCGACATCGGCCCCAGCGATGCGGACGTTGGCGGCTTCACACTGCTGGGGCGCAACCTCGACAAACAGCTCCTGTCCCTGTTGATCAAAGAGGCTGCCGCCTCAGCAGGTGCCCCCAAGGGCTCTGCGGCTCAACTGGTGGGGGATTACTACAAGGCGGCGATGGACAACAAACGCCGCCAAGCCGTGGGCCTCAAGCCGCTGGAGGCTGATCTGCAGCGCATCGCCTCAGCGGGCGGCACACCGGCCGACTTTGGCCGCCTTGCCGCCCGGCTGCACGATGCCGTGGGTGGCTCGCCGTTGGTCATGGTGGGTGCCATGCCCGATGCCAAAGACAGCGGCACCGGCGTGATGGTGCTGGGCCCCGGTGCGCAACTGCTGGAGCAGGACGAATACACCAGGCCCGAACACCAGAAACTGCGCCACCTCTACAGCCTGTACATCGTGGCCATGCTGCACGGCATGGGCGTGCCAATCGATGACGCCAAGACCCAGGCAGCACAGATCCTGACCATGGAAGCGCAAGCGGCGGGCGCAATGATGACGCCGCTGCAGCAGCGCGATCCGGCCAACATCTACAACATCATGACGCTGGATCAGGCGCAGGCGCTGGTGCCCGCGCTTGACCTGCGTGTTTTCCTGGCCGAGCTGGGTGTCCCCGCGCCAAGGCGTATTCAGGTGGTGGACGTCAACGCCATGAAGGCGCTGCAAAAAATGCTGACCGAACGCTCGGCCGATGAGGTGAAGCTGCTGCTGCGCTGGTTCTTGCTGGCCAGCCGAGCCTCGGAGTTGGGGTACCCGTACAGCACGCAAGAAGAGGCTTTCACGGTGGAGCGCCGTGGCCTGAAGACCCCGCCTGCGCAGGAGCGCGTCGTCACCCAGCAAATTGGGGCACAGCTTTACCACCCGCTGTCGCAGTTGTATGTGCAGACCTACTTTCCCGATTCCACCCGGCGCGACATCACTGCCATGGTCGGGCACATCAAAGACGAGTTTGCCAGCCGCCTGAGCAACAACACCTGGCTCGACGAGGCGACCCGAAAGGCCGCACTGGAGAAGCTGCGCAAGATCGACATCCAGGTGGGCTATCCCACCGGGTGGGTCGATTTCAGCACCCTCGACATTCGCCCGGACGACCATTTCGGCAACGTGCAGCGCGCCAGCCGTTTCGCGTTTCAGCGCGACATGTCACAGGTCGACAAGCCTGTGCTCAGCAACCGTTTTGCCGTGGCGACCAAAACCACGCCGATTGCGGTGAATTCGGCCTACAACTTCACCACCAACACCATCGACATCACAGCGGCCATCCTGCAACCGCCGTTCTACAAACCCGGGGCCGATCCTGCGGCCAACTACTGCGCCATCGGCGCTGTGATCGGCCACGAGATCACCCATGGCTTCGACAGCCTGGGCCGTCAGTACGACCCGCAAGGCAACCTGCGAGACTGGTGGACACCACAGGCGAACGCCGAGTTCAAGCGGCGCACCGACGTGCTGATCAGGCAGTACAGCCAATACGAAATCCTGCCGGGCCTGATGCACAACGGTGCCTTGACCGTGACGGAGAACACCGCTGACCTGGGGGGTATCACGCTCGCCCATGCCGCTTTGACGCGCTACCTGGCGAAGAACCCGATGCCGGATGTCGATGGGCTGACCGCCGACCAGCGCTGCTTCGTGGCCTGGACGCAGATGTGGGCCTACAAGGGGCGCTCGGAGCGGCTGCGGTATCTGGTATCGGTCGACGTGCATGCCATTGCATCGGTGCGTGCCATTGCGCCTTTGCTGCACCTGGATGCCTTCCACCGGGCATTTGGCATCCGCCCGGGTGATGCGATGTGGCGTGAACCCAAAGACCGTGTGGTGATCTGGTGATGGGGCGACTGATCCACGGGATCAACAAGTGCGCCCGAAAGGCGCTCATGTTGTGCACCATGGTCGCAGCAGGCATCGCGAGCCCGGCCGCCATCGCAGATAAACATCCGCCAGACATCGAGCGCGCCAGAGCCGAACCCGCGCAAGTGCGCGTCCAGGGTGACACGGTGTACTACACCGGCAACTTCTCGGAGGCCAGCACCCAGTCCTTCGAGGCCGCCGTAGCAGGCATCCGGCGAGGCCAGGTCACCCGTCTGGTCATCAGCTCTGGGGGTGGCGATACGGTGGCGGGTCGCCACGTCGGCCGCTGGGTCAGGGACATGGGCTTGGTGGTTGAGGTCGATGTCATCTGCTTCTCTTCCTGCGCTGACTACATCTTCCCCGCCGGGCGGGCCCGGGTCATCCGCACCGATGCCTTCGTTGGCTGGCATGGCAACGAGCGCCAGTTCCAACTGCTGGCCGCGCGACAGGGCGTCAGCTTGGAAGCCTTGTTGGGTCAATATGTCCCCAAGGACGCAACGCCCGAACAACGAGCCGCCTTCTTTCGAGATTTTGCCGAGACAACCAAAGTCACGCTCCAGGATGAAGCGGACTTCTACGCCAAACTGGGCCTCAACGATGCCTTTGCCGTGTGTGCGGTCGGTGACGTGCTGGAAAAGCGGCCAGGCTACGCCGGGCAGATTGGCTGGGGCTTTTCCCTGGCCGACATGGCGCGCCTCGGCCTGACAAACACGGTGTACCTGGGGGACGGTGCCTACCAGGACTCTGCCCGTTTCCGAAAGTACCTGGTGCCCATCAGCGCGGACGAGTGTTTGGCAATGCTCAGGTGAATGATTGCAGCAGAATCCCAACTGCAACATTTCAAGATAACCGTTGAGCGGTCACAATGGGTGGCGCTTGCAGCGGATGCTATCGATCAGGAGGAACAGGGATGACCAAATTCAACAACGCAAAGCGTTTGGCCGGGGCATTAACCCTGTGCTGGCTCGGTGCAATGCCTTTTGCTGCGCTGGCTCAGACGGTAGTAACCGCCAATGGCCAGCGCCTGGCCGATGTGGCTTTCACACCCCAGCGCTTTGAGGTGCTGGGCATTACCGCATACGACCCCACCCAGTTGCTGACCTTTGCCTGGGCGCATGCGGCATCAGCTGGCACTGTGCCCACACTGAAGGCCACTGCAGATGCCATGGCCCTGATGTACCGCGAAGACGGCTACCCATTGGCCGAAGTGAGTGCAGAGGCCGACACCGCCACGGGCACGGTGCGCTGGCGGGTGACAGAAGGGCATGTGGATGCAGTGGAGGTGTCTGAACCCCATGACCAACTGACCAAGGCTGTACTGACCCGGCTGCAACCGCTCACCCAACACAAGCCCCTCCAACAAGCAGACCTGGAGCGTGCGCTGGCCTTGGTGGACGACATGCCCGAGGTCAGCATGACCAGTCGCCTGGTGCCGTCTGCCCAAGGGGACGGCCACACCTTGCAAGTCACCATCACCCGCACCCCTCGCCAGGGATGGCTCGGTTTTGATGTCGTGCCTCTGAAGCCCGGACATGCCAAGCGACTGATCGTGCAAGACCAGCGCCATGGACTGGTGCAACCCGGCGACATGTTGCGGCTGGTGGGCGT
Organism: Comamonadaceae bacterium UBA2334; assembly: GCA_002344885.1. Taxonomy (GTDB): domain Bacteria; phylum Pseudomonadota; class Gammaproteobacteria; order Burkholderiales; family Burkholderiaceae_C; genus UBA2334. The sequence goes on along the minus strand of DDUQ01000081.1, from coordinate 17,054 downwards.
GCTCACGCACGAACCCTCACGCGGCAATTCAGCGTTTGGCAACATTGCCTACCGAGCGCCGGTCGGTGTCGGCGGTAACTATTTGGAAGCCATTGCGGGCAATGGCCGTTCGGTGCGCGACCTCACAAACATCCCTGCGCGGTCAGACCTGCGAGGCCTGAACCTGTCTCTGGCCTGGGGTCATCCCCTCGCGCGTGATCTCCATGGCCACACACACCTGATTGCGGCGCTGGAGCATGCCGACGCCACCCAGCGCTGGGCGGGGCAATCCCCTGAAAGCAAGGCCACAGCCGTTCGCGCTTACTGGGTAGACGCACACGCCAATGAGGAGAGCCGTTTGCGGCAAACATCGGTGGTGTTGAGCGTCGGCCAGCGCCCGGCCACCAGGGCTGGTGCGCCCGCCGACGGTGAACGCCAGTTTGCGCATGTGCGGGCTGGCTACGGGCTCAGCGGCCCCTGGACGTTGGGCGACACCGCGTTGACATACCGCTTCGAGGGGGCGCTGCAATGGAGCCCCCATGCACTGCCCGCCGTGGAAAAAACTGTCTTGGGCCACTATCCTTACCTGCGCGGATATGCCCCTGCCGAAGTGGCGGGTGACCGCGGGCTGGGTGCCACATACGAGCTGGTGCACCGTGGTTCCATCAGCCAGGGCATGACCCCCGTAGTGCCCTTTGGCTTTGTGTCGGCAGGCCGAGTCAATTCGGTGGCGTTTGGCGGGCAACAGGCCAGGGGGTGGACGTTGGCCTCGGTCGGCCTGGGGTTTCGTGGGGTCAGCTCGGGCGGGTTGTCTGCCGAAACCTGGGTGGCTGTGCCCCTGCGCGATGGCCCGCTGTCGCGCAAAGGCAAAGCCGCATTTTTCATGACCGTCGGAACCCAATGGTGATGCTATGACCCACTCAAAACACTTGAACGCGCTGGCATTGGTTGTGTCGATGGCATCTATGGGGTCGGCACCGGCATTGGCCGCCGGTGGACACCTGGGGTGGTGCATCGGCGTGGGCAACCCGCACAAAAACAACGGATGCGCCGGAGGAGGTGGGTCGAACCACAACCAACATACCAACAGTCAGCCACCTCAAGTTACGCAACGCCCTGGGGGAACAACAGGTACGACTACCCAAACCCCCACCCCACAAACGATCACAGCGCCCACTTTGGATGGAGCCGTCGTCATCGACCCTCAGGCCACTGATGCATCGCCAATATCAATGGTGGTACCCACGTTGCCGGGTGGTACGACAGTAGACAAGCAAAACCCCATCAAGCCGTCTGCGCAAACCCAGGCACCATCAATCGTTTTGCAACCCACGGTGGTGGCCCAACCTCCCAACCAGGGTCCCAGCTCAGTGACCGCCACCTCGCCAGCCATTGTGGTGGTGCCCACTTTGCCGGCTGGAACAACGGTGGACAAGCAAACCCCCATGGGGCCCACCGCGCACCAAACTCCGGCCACATCAACCCTGCAAGTGACATCGGTGACCCAGCCACCGGCTCAAGGGCCGAGCACGGTGGCCCGTCCTCCGGCGATCACGGTGGTCACCCAAAAACCTGGCGCAGTGATACAGGTCACCCCCGTTACCACGCTTTCACGGCCCCGCCCTATCGCGAATCCCGTCACCGGGCAAGTCCCTGTATTGGCACCCGCCCTTCCCACACAGCAGCCACCTCAAGCTGTGGCCACGCCTCAGGCTCAGCAACCTATCCAAGTTGCCACACCACTGCTGACGCCACCTCTGCCACCCAATCCACAGGCACAACCAGTGGCGACACCTCAGCCACAAAGACCGGTTCAAGTCGCGGCGCCTCTCTTGCAACCCCCACTGCCAACACAGCCACAAACTCAGCCGGTGGCGACGCCGCAGCCTCAGCAACCAGTGCAAGTTGCAGTGCCACTTCTGCAACCGCCTCTTCCAACGCAACAGGCACCTCAGCCTGTGGCCACACCCCAACCTCAGAGACCTGTGCAAGTTGCCACACCACTGCTGACGCCACCTCTGCCAACGCAGCAGGCACCTCAGCCTGTGGCGACACCTCAGCAGCAAAGACCTGTTCAAGTCGCCACGCCACTTCTGCAACCGCTTCCTCCAACACAGCAACCACCTCAACCTGTCGCGACGCCCCAACCTCAGCAGCCAGTGCAAGTCGCTACGCCAATGCTGCAACCTCCACTGCCAATACAACCTCAAGCGCAACCGGTGGCGACTCCTCAACCTCAGCAGCCCGTACAAGTTGCAGCGCCACTGATGACGCCGCCGCTGCCCACGCAGCAGCCACCTCAACCTGTCGCCACGCCCCAACCTCAGCAGCCAGTGCAGGTCGCCACTCCACTGCTGCAGCCACCGCTACCTACGCAGCAGCCACCTCAGCCTGTAGCGACACCTCAGCCGCAAAGACCTGTTCAAGTCGCGACGCCTCTCTTGCAACCTCCGCTGCCCACGCAGCAGCCACCTCAAGCTGTGGCCACGCCTCAGGCTCAGCAACCTATCCAAGTTGCCACACCACTGCTGACGCCACCTCTGCCACCCAATCCACAGGCACAACCAGTGGCGAAACCTCAGCCACAAAGGCCTGTTCAAGTAGCTACGCCACTGTTGCAGCCGCCTATGCCACCCCAGCCACAAGCTCAACCGGTTGCCACTCCGCAGCCGGAAAGGCCAGCGCAAGTCGCCACGCCGCTGCTGCAACCACCGCTGCCCACGCAGCAGGCACCTCAACCTGTGGCCACGCCTCAGGCTCAGCAACCCGTGCAAGTTGCAGTACCACTTCTGCAACCGCCTCTTCCAACGCAGCAGGCACCACAGCCTGTAGTGACACCTCAGCCACAAAGACCTGTTCAAGTCGCGGCGCCTCTCTTGCAACCCCCACTGCCAACACAGTCACAAGCTCAACCGGTGGCGACTCCTCAACCTCAGCAGCACGTACAAGTTGCAGCGCCACTGATGACGCCGTCGCTGCCCACGCAGCAGCCACCTCAACCTGTGGCCACGCCTCAGGCTCAGCTACCCGTCCAAGTTGCAGTACCGCTTCTGCAACCGCCTCTTCCAGCGCAGCAGGCACCTCAGCCTGTAGCGACACCTCAGCCGCAAAGGCCAGTTCAGGCCGCCACGCCGCTGCTGCAACCACCATTGCCGACTCCACAGGCACCACAGCCGGTTGCTACTCCGCAGCCGCAAAGACCTACGCAAGTGGCTCCGCCAATGCTGCAACCACCACTGCCAACGCAGCAGGCACCACAACCGGTTGCCACTCCGCAGACTCAGCAGCCCACTCAAGTCGCTTCGCCGCTGTTGCAGCCGCCTTTGCCAACACAGCCTCAAGCTCAACCGGTGGCGACACCTCAGCCGCAAAAACCTGTGCAAGTAGCCACACCACTGCTGACGCCACCTCTGCCACCCAATCCACAGGCACAACCAGTGGCGACTCCTCAACCTCAGCAGCACGTACAAGTTGCAGCGCCACTGATGACGCCGTCGCTGCCCACACAGCAGCCACCTCAGCCTGTAGCGACACCTCAGCCGCAAAGGCCAGTGCAAGTCGCCACGCCGCTGCTGCAACCACCGCTGCCCACGCAGCAGGCACCTCAACCTGTGGCCACGCCTCAGGCTCAGCAACCCGTGCAAGTTGCAGTACCACTTCTGCAACCGCCTCTTCCAACGCAGCAGGCACCACAGCCTGTAGTGACACCTCAGCCACAAAGGCCTGTTCAAGTCGCGGTGCCTCTCTTGCAACCTCCGCTGCCAACACAGCCACAAGCTCAGCCGGTGGCGACGCCCAATCCACAGCGGCCAGTTCTAACTACCAATCCGTTGCTTCAAACACCCATTCAGGTGGTGGCAAAGCCGCCGGTGCACGTAACCTCCGTGAATCCACCGCAACCGCCTGTTGTGGTCACTCAGGTTCATCCACCCATTCCGGGAGCAGTGACCCAGCCCACCCAGCCAGTGACGACGGGAAGTCCGTCAGTGTCTCCCGGTTTGGCCACAACGCCTCAATCGCCGAATTCAGTTGCGATGAACCAGGCTACACGACCAGAGACAACCATAAGCACCGAGCGGCCAACCGTGCCGGATCAAGCTGATCAGTCGTCGGCGCTAGCAACAGGAGGGCTCACACCACAAATGCCGTCCGTTGCATGGGTGGTGCCATCACCGGGTCGCCAACCGTCGCATGACTTGCCGTTCCGGACGTATATGGAATCCATCCCTCGAACCGCCCACTGCCTGGCCTCTGGGTTTGGCTGGAGGCGCGAGCAACTGCCTGATGGAACCTGGCGATTGGCTGGCGCTCACCCGGATTTGCGCACAACCGATTCGTTGGTCCGCGACATCCCAGCCAATCACCACCTGCATTCAGGGTGCGTGGTCGAGGTGGTGAGACGAGATCTGGTAAAAAACTGATCTTTTTTGCCACTTGACGCTTATCAGCATTTGATTTACCGCTATCTTTTATTAAACACAGGAGCCTGATGCCAACACCGGGCAAACAGCTGTAGCGTTTGGCGCCGGAATTCACCCTGGTATTCAAGCGCATACGGGGTTTCAGGTTGTCGACCCTGCCGTCGCTGCGTGTCGATACAAGCCAGTTACAAGGTCAATGGACAGCCACATCCGCGTGGCCGCGACCTGAGATTCAGTCAACCTCTCTATGCATTGGATTCACGGGTTGAGGCGGTGGAGAAAATGCGAACGAATGCTTTTTTTGCCTGAATGCGCTTGATACCACGATTCATCAGGTGGCCCATGTCAAGGCCGTTGCGATGTAATGGCCCAAGACAGACCGATGAAAGACCTGCGTGTATTTCGTTATCGCCAGAATCCTTCGACCTTTGCTGGGCTGGGAACCCGATCAACTGACCATCGCTGTGTAGCCGCTTCTGGGATCAATCAGGCCGGATTGTCACGACCGAAAAACTGCAGGTTCGGATCCGCTTTTTCGACTTCCGTTTTGAGGTCGCGCCACTCGAACCCAGCCCGTTCCGTGCCTTCTTCGTGCCAGAAAAAGCAACCTTGCAACACCAGCTCACCCGTCGTTTTTTTCATCAGCCGGTACGACGTTGGTGCCTTGTCGCGGGTAATGGCTGGGGGGCGGTCGTCCGACTGAATCGGCTTGAGGGCTGATATGGCAGCATCCAGCGCCGCACTCAAGGCCATGCGCCGATAGGCAGTGGTGGTGCTTTGCGAGCGGTCAGGGTCAACGCGGTCCGCCTCTTCCATGATGCGCAAGAACTGCTCTTCCGCCACACGCTTGAGTTTGCGGGTGACTTCTGCTGATTTGTCCTGGCTCATGCTGCTCTCCACTCATCCGTGAAACGATGGTCAGATTCTACGAAGCGGCTCCACCGCTCCCAAATGGAGACAGTGCCTGTGGGCCATGTGGGTTATGGGCTGTGCGCTCTACTTCATTCCCATCAGCACCTGTTCCACCGCATGCACAAAACGGGGGCTGAGCGGATCGAGCCTGGACGGAAAACTGGTCACCTTGCCATCAGGCGTCACCAGGTACTTGTGGAAATTCCAGCCAGGAGCCTCGTTGCTGGCGGCGATCAGTCGGGCAAACAGCGGGTCTGACCCGATGGGTACCGTCAGCTTTTCAGCGACAGGAAAGGTCACACCGTAGTTGATCTGGCAGAACGCGCCAATGTCGGCGTTCTTGCGCGGTTCCTGTCCGCCAAAGTCGTTGGCCGGAATGGCCACCACCTGCAAACCCCGGTTCCTGAAGCGTTGGTGCAGTTTTTCAAGCCCTCCATACTGCGACGTGAACCCGCATTCGCTCGCGGTGTTGACCACCAGCAGCGCCTTGGCGGGCAGCGTGCAAAGGTTCATGGGGCTGCCACCAATCAGCGGCCTGACCTCGTAACTTGCCAGCCCGGCGCAGAGGTTGGCACCATGGGCGGTGGTGTGGGCGGTGGCCAGCAGCAGCATCGGTACCAGCCATGGGAAAAAGGCTCGGGCTTTCATGGGCTGGATGATGCGCCAGATGCGTTGCCCCTTCAGGCTGCGCAGTCAATTCGCCTCAGCCGCTGGCGCGCCGGGAGCCTGACGCACTTCCGCAGCGATCTGCCGCAAAGCCTGCACAAACACGTCGGCAGGTTGCCCCCCTGAAATCAAATGACGGTGGTTGACAATGACCGCCGGCACGGACCGGATGCCCAGTGACTGGACATGTGCCTGCTGCTGGCGCACAGCCTCCGTGAACTCACCCGAGGCCAGCACGTCGCTGGCGCGCTCGACCGTGAGAGCGGGTGCAGACAAACCCTTCACGACCGCCAGCAACACGGCCGGGTCTGACGGGTTCTCGGCACGCCCCTGGTAAGACGTGAGCAACGCTTTCTTCAGCGCCAACGCGTCGCCGGGCGCCCCTTCCACCGCCGCCCAGTGCAGCAGGCGATGCGCATCGAACGTGTTCCAGATGCGCCCACGCCCCTCGACCTTGAACACAAACCCCTCCTGCGCCCCGCGCTGGCGGATGGTTTCGCGGATCTGCGCCTGCTGCGCGGGTGTGCTGCCGTATTTGCGGCGCAGGTGCTCGGTGATGTCTTCGCCTTCTGCACCCATGTTCGGGTTCAGCTCGAACGGCTGGGGATGGATGCTGACCGTCACCTCACCCTGCAATTGCCCCACGGCGCGCTCCAGCGCCCACAGGCCCACGGCGCACCAGGGGCACGCCACGTCTGATACGAAGTCAATGTGCAATGGAACGGGAGCGGGTGCCGATGTGGCAGGGTTGAGGGCTTGCGGTGTCATGCGGGTGCCAAGTGTGGACAAACGGGGACAATACCGCTTTTCGTCCATCTTTGTGCTGTGAACACTGTTTTCCCCATCCGCTACATCGAACCTGTGTTTCGCCCGCCAAGTGAAGCGCAGTCGCTGATCGTGCCCGTGACCAACGGCTGCTCGTGGAACCGGTGTACCTATTGCGAGATGTACACCGCACCACAAAAGAAATTTGCTGTGCGTGACGAAGACGAAACCCTGCACGCCATCGAATCCAGCGGGCAGCTGTTCGGCGCACAGGTGGCACGCGTGTTTCTGGGAGACGGGGATGCCATGGCGCTGTCCACGCGCCGCTTGCTCACCATTTTGCAGGCTGTTCGCAGGCATTTACCGCGCGTTCGGCGCGTGTCGAGTTACTGCCTGCCACGCAACGTGCGCAACAAATCGGTCGCCGAACTGACCGAACTGCGCGAGGCTGGCCTGTCGCTGGCCTATGTAGGCGCCGAATCGGGCGACGACGTGGTGCTGCAGAAAGTGCACAAAGGCGAAACGCACGCCTCCACGGCCGAGGCGCTGATGAAGCTGGGCGAGGCAGGCATCACCCGCTCGGTGATGCTGCTCAACGGTCTGGGCGGCAAGGTGTACTCGCAACAGCACGCCCTGAACTCGGCACGGCTGGTCAACGCGACGCAACCGGAGTTTCTGGCCACGCTGGTGGTGAGCTTCCAGCAAGGTGAACAACGCTTCAGGGCTGACTACCCGGAATGGGAGACACCAGACCTGCCGGACCTGTTTGCCGAGATGGCGCAGTTTTTGCAAGCCACCGAGCTGACGCGCACGGTGTTCCGCAGCGACCATGCCTCCAACTGGCTGGTGCTGAAAGGCACACTGGGTGCCGAGAAAGAGCGCATGCTGGCAAAGGTGCGCACGGCCATCGAACAGCCGCAGCACGCGGGGCTGCGGCCCGCGCGGGCACGCGCGCTTTGACCTGACCCGCACCAACCACACCATGGAAACCGACGACGCCTACCGCACGCTGGGACTAAGCAGCTCCGCCAGCGACGCCGAGCTGAAGGCCAGCTGGCGCAAGCTGGTGGCCATGTGGCACCCCGACCGCAATCCGGCAACCGACGCGGTACAGCGCATGCAGGCCATCAACACCGCCTACCAGCACATCCGCCTGGTGCGCGAGGGCAAGCTGGATGAAAGCAGCACCGGTGGTGAGGCCGACACCCACACCGCCAACTCCCACGCCAGCACCGAGCCCCCCAACGACCACGGGGCTGCCGACGCCACCCACGGCACGCCGCACCGGGCCACGGTGTTACGCAAGGTCCGCCTGACGCTGGAAGAGGCCTGCCTGGGCTGCACACGCACGGTGCGTGGGCAGCACAGCCAGACCTGCGACACGTGCGCCGGCACAGGCCTGCGCGTGCTGGCCCATGCCTGCCCTACCTGCAAAGGCAAAGGTGCCATCCGCAAAGCCACGCTCTTTGGTTGGGCCTGGACCGAAGAGGCCTGCCCCGACTGCGGCGGCGATGGTCGCCAGCGCGCGCCGTGCGATGTGTGCGACGCCACCGGTACACAAACCATTGCCTACCGGCGCAAGGTGCGCATCCCTGCGGGCACGCGCGTCGGCCAGGTGCTGAGCGCCCCGCCCGCCCGCCACAGCGATGTGGACGTGGACCTGGAGCTGCATGTGGCCATTGATCCACACCCCCTGTTCACCTTGGATGACAACGGTGTGCTGCGCTGCGAGATGCCGGTCAACGGCTATGCCTGGATGGCGGGCAGCTGGACAGACGTGCCCACGCCAGACGGGCTGCAACACATGCGCCTGACACGCGACGCGCTGGTCTACCGGCTGGCCGGCAAAGGCTTTCCAACCACCCTGGATGGACCGAGGGGAGACTTTTTTGTGCGCGTGGCCCCTGTTTTTCCGCCGCTGGAGGACCCACGGCACGCGGCCCTGCTCGCGCAACTGGTTGAGGCCACCACGCAGGCAGCCCAGGCCGAAGACCACCATCCACTCGCCCAATGGGCCCAACGCATGGCGAACTGGCAGCGGAAGTGACAAAAAAACCCGGCACAGCTGCAACAGCTGGCCGGGTCAGAAAGGCAGGCCACAAAGCCTGCCCGACACAAGCAAAGCGCTTAGACCTGCTGGATGCCTGCCAGCACCCAACCCCCATTACCCTGGCGGGGCTTGACTAGGTGCCACAGTTCGTCAAAGGCTTCGGGCGCAGGGTCGGCCACGTCACGGACGGTGCCGTTGAAGCGCACCGTCACCACATGGTTGTCACCTTCCTCGGCCACGTCAATGACCGTGGCATCGAGGGTCAGCACCTCGGTTTTCGAGGTGGTTTGACCGCGGTCAAGGATGTCCATCTTCAACTCGGCAAACATCTCGGGCGTGGTGAAGTCGCGGATGTCGTCCAGGTTCTTCGCATCGTTCGATGCCTGCAGGCGGATGAACTGCACCTTGGCCTGGCGCTCGAAGGTGGCCGTGTCGAAGTCGGCAGGAATGTGGTTGGTGGGCGAATTCAGGTTGGCTCCGATCATCGAACCACCCGTCGAGCCCGAACCACCGGCCGGCATGCTCACGTCGTAGCCACGTGTGGGTTGTGCGGTTGGGTTGGCACCCGCAGCGGCGTATTCCATGCCGCCTGCACGGGCGGCACCGCCCTGTGCGGCCATGGCGCGCTTGCGCATCACGAAGCCAATGATGCCCAACACCAGCATGACGGCCAGGCCGATCATGAGCATGGTGGCCAGTTCTTCACCAAAACCGAAGTGAGACGCCAGCGCGGCCAGTCCCAGGCCAGCGGCGATGCCGGCCAGCGGGCCCATCCAGGAGCTCTTAGGCTTGGCAGCAGCGGCGGCAGCAGCAGGTGCCGCAGCGGCCGCGGACTGTGCGGGAGCAGCAGCGCCCGCAGGGGTACCAGGGGTTTGGGCCGGTGTGGCGTTGGGCGACTTGTCTACCTGCGCCTGACGTTGCGTACCGACCGATTTGCCACCGCCGAGGCGTTTGGCTGCTTCGGCATCAGCGCTGATCAGGGCCAGGCCCAGGGTCAGCACGGCTGCCATCATCGAAAAAGTTTTCATGGAAGTCTCCTTGGGACTGTTTACAGGGAGGTGCAGGTTAAAGGATTTAATCAAACCTAAAAAGCGTGGTTTACGCTAACAAATATTCGGAAAAAACTGAACGTTTGCAGATTCCACGGCCAAGGCATTTGGTTGCACACTACCCACATGCGATCACCCATCCAAACCGTTGACGTTGACCGGTCCGAAACCTGGACACGCTACCGCCCCGGCCTGTGCAACAGCTGCCAGGCCAATTGCTGCACCATGCCGCTGGAGGTGCGCGTGCGCGATCTGGTGCGGCTGGGACTGGTCGATGCGTTTGAAGCTGACAACGAAGACCCGGCCCGCATTGCCAAGCGGCTTCAGAAAGCACGCATCGTCGAACGCTTCAACACCAAAGCCGAAGTGTTCACGCTCATGCGCCGGGCTGACGGCGACTGCACCTACCTGGATGCCAAGACCCGCCTGTGCACGGTGTACGAGCTGCGACCGGACACCTGCCGGTTGCACCCGCAACAAAAAAGCCCGCGTGCAGGTTATTGCGCCTACGGGGCCAAGGCCATTCCGCGCAAACTCGATTGATGGAGCGCATGCGGCCCGAAGGTTTTGACCCCGACCTGCTGCTGAAGCTGGTGCACACCCCCATGCCCTACGGCAAGTATGCGGGGCGGATGCTGGCAGACCTGCCGGGCAACTACCTGAACTGGTTTGCCCGCGAGGGCTTTCCCAAAGGCGAACTGGGTCGGCTGCTGGCGCTGATGCAGACCATTGACCACAACGGCCTGAGACCGCTGCTCCAACCCCTGAAACGAACGGGTTGAGCCACCAGCCGTTACCGCCCAGGCGGTTCCACGTCGGCACCCCACATCCGCGCCCACAGCCACGTCAGGCCCGCTCGCACATCAGCCCGCAGGCTGTGCTGGACAGCGGGGGGTGGATCCGTCCGCTCGGCTGACAGCGGCGGACCGATGTCGAAATGAAACACGTAACCCGGCTCCTGGCCCATGCGCAGGTCGGTCAACCACAGCGTCCCGTCTTGCTCCCGCAAGCGATAGAAGCCATCGCTGAAGCGTGCGATCCGCTGCACCTGCGGGTGGTCAGCATGCCGGGCGGCCAGGGCTGCACCGCTGTCAAACGCCTTGAAACGGATGGGTCGCCCCCCGTCCGCCAAAGCATAGAAGCCCTCGTGGTAGCGGGGCCCGTCCATGGCCACCACGCGCCACAGCAATGTGCTGAAGGGCGCTGGCGTGACCAGCACCTGCGTCCCTGGCAGCCCCGCCACCTGCAGCGAACGCTGCGCATGTACGCCCACCCATGCCTGGGCAAGCACACTCCAGGCCAGGTAGGCGGTGCTGAGCACCAGGGCGCCTCCGTTCACCCGCAACCCCCAGGCCGGACGTGACAGTGCACACGCCAGCCCCACCAGCAGAGGCAGCGTGTATGCCGGATCGATGATGAACACGCTGCCCACGCCGAATGCTTCGTTCGTGAAAGGCAGAAACAGTTGGGTACCGTAGATGGTCAAGCCGTCCAGCAAGGGGTGGGTGAGCAGCGCCAATGCCAAGGCCAGCCACCAGCGGCGGAACAGGTCCGCCTCCACATGCAACCGGGCCACACCCCAGGCCAGCGGTGCCGACAGCACCGCCAGGTAGAGCAACGCGTGGCTTTCCGCCCGGTGCAAGACCATGTTGAGCACGGCATCGCCATGGTCAACCAGCACATCCAGGTCGGGCAGGGTACCCGCCACCCCGCCCCACAGGGCCGCCTTCCACACGGCCGTCCGGCGCCCCATCACGGCCACGCCGATGCTGGCTCCCAGCGCAAGTTGGGTCAATGAGTCCATGGCAGGTGAAAAAACAAGGGTGCCGACGCCACCGTCACCACGCAGCGCCGGTCAACGAGACGCGTATGCGGTGCAACGGGCGGCAGCGGGTTCAGTCAGACACACGCTCCGTGGAGCGCATCCAGGTGTAGGACAGGCCCAGACCGAAGGTGGTGCCTGTGGTCTGACGGATGAGCGGACTGTTCCGGTTGGCCGCACCGGACACACTGTCGATCCGTGCAAAGCCGAACACGACCCAGTCAGGCGTGAGGTTGCGCGACACCGAGGTGCCCAGCCGCCAGCCCACCAGCCCGCTTTGTGCCGTGTACGCGGGGCGCAGCAGCGTGGCCTCCGTCCCTGACACGCCATAGAACGTGTTGGCCAGCTTGCTGTCGCCCACGATCGCCCCCACGCTGACGTTGTAGCGCCATCCACCCTGCGAGCGCCGCTCGTACACCAGTTCGGGCGCGAACGACAGTCCCCGGTGGGCAAAGCTGTCACTCAGGTCAAACACAGCGCGCAGCGGGAATTTGGCCTGCCAATTGCCACCTGCCGCGCTGCCCAGCTTCCATTTCAACCGCGGCCCCACCTCGACCAGGGTGCCCAGGTCCCGCATGCCCTGTCGGGCCTTGATGCGGTCACTGTTGGAGCCGAAAGAGCCCGCCAACCCGACATCAAGCTCAAACGTGGGCGTTTTGATGGCTCGCAGGCCGACGGTTTCGCGATCGGCCCGCAACACGTCACCCCGGTACACCAGATAGGGCAGCGCCAACCCCCGGTTGATGCGCTGGTCAGACCCCGGGTATGCCTGCTGCGACACGCCGAGCCCCAGCACCCCCAGCTCCCACAAAGGCAAGCCCGGCGATGTCTGTGCCTGGGCCGTGCCCAGAGCAGCCACCAGGGCGGCTCCGGCCATCAGGGCACGACGAGGCAAAAAAGAAGAGAAACTGATGTTCATAGTGTGATCTCCTTCAATGAGCATAGCTGTGACGGGAAGGCTGAGCTAGACGGGACCGAAAAAGGGGGCCATTCGGGCCCCTCGCGCTGGGGATAAACACGCAAGACCTGGGGCCTTTGCTCGCCGTATGGCACCGGACAATCGGGTCAGCGGCATGATGATCGGCATGGACCGACCCGACATCACGACCGCACCGCCCCCTCGCCTCAGAAGCGGGTATCACGCGCTGGTCATCGGGGCGACGGGTGCCATCGGCCAGGCGTTTTGCGAGGCATTGGCGCACGATCCCCACTGCGCGCGGCTGGTGCGCGCGAGCCGGGCCGGTGCGGACGGCACCGAGCCCAGCACACCCGCGCTGCCCACATGGGACCTGCGGGACGAGTCCAGCCTGGTCGCCTTGGCCGATGCCCTGACGGGGCCGTTTCACCTCGTCATCGACGCCACCGGCGCGCTCACGCTGGATCAGCGCGGCCCTGAAAAGCGGTTGGCCGACCTCGACACAGCCGCCATGGCAGCCAGTTTTCAGGTGAATGCCATCGGGCCCTTGCTGCTGTTGCGGCACCTCAGCCCGTTGCTGGCCAAAGGCGAGCGGGTGGTGTGGGCCAAGCTGTCCGCACGTGTGGGCAGCATCGCAGACAACCGGAAAGGCGGCTGGTACAGCTACCGCATGGCCAAGGCCGCCCTGAACCAGGGTTTGCAAACGGCCGCCATCGAACTGGCCCGGCAGCGGCCCGACCTGGTGGTGGCTGCGCTGCAGCCCGGCACGGTGCGCTCCCGGTTGAGCCAACCGTTTGTTGGCGACGCCGCCACGCCGCCCGATGTCGCCGTGCGGGGCATGTTGGCCGCACTGGGGACGCTGGCACCCAATGGGCGGGCACAGTTCATCGACCATGCGGGCCAACCGATACCCTGGTAGCCTGCAGCGCTGCATGATCAGGCCCCTGTCTGACGCCTGATGATCGGAAAGTACAGACCATAGGGCAACAGCCGCAGGAATTGGAACAGGCGGGTGAAACGCTTGGGAAAGTCAATCAGGAAATCGCCCGCTGCCCAGCCTTTCAGCATGGCATCAGCGGCCTGTTGGGGCGTGAGGAGCGAGGGCATGGCAAAGTCGTTCTGTGCCGTCAGCGGTGTCTCCACAAATCCGGGGGTGACGACGCTCACGCCAATGCCGCGTGGCCGCACGTCCAGGAACAGCACCTCTCCCAGGTGTAGCAGGGCTGCCTTGGTTGGTCCGTAGGCCAGGCTCTTGGGCAAGCCTCTGAACCCAGCCACGCTGCCCACCAGGCTGATGTGGCCCGCCCCTTTCGTGAGCATGCCCGGCAGCACCGCCGCCAGCACATGCCAGGTGCCCCCCACATTGACCGCCTGGTGCCGCAGCACCTCGTTCAAATCCAACGCGTCGGCGCGCATGGCTTTGTAGTGGCCCGCGCACACGCACACCAGGTCGAACGCACCGCCTTGCGACACCTGCGCCGCCGCGTCGGCAACCGACTGTGCATCGGTGACATCCAGAGCAACCGCCTGACTGCCCGGGTGCTCGACCGTGAAGGCCTGCAGCGCAGCAGCATTGCGCGCCGACACCCAGACTGTCGCGCCACGGGCATGCAGCGCCGATGCCGCCGCCCGGCCAATGCCGCTGGAAGCCCCCACCACCCAGACGCGCCGCCCGCGCCAGTCTGTCAACTTCGGATTGAGTGACATGCTGTGCCCCTTGGTGTCAAAAACGGTGACGACGCGGCGATTCGCTGGCGAACTGTGTTCATGGCTTGGTGAAACTCAACGTGACCTCGCCCAGGCGGATGCCGAATTTGCTCATGACCGCCCGGTTGAGCATCACGCGCTCGTCGATCAGGTACATCCAGTCGTCAAACTGCACCTCGTACACCTTGCCGTCCACGGGCAGTTGCATGGTGTAGGCCCAGTTGAGGGTGTTGCCCGCTACCTGGCCCTGTGCTTCGCCCACCACGTCGTCAGCCCGGCCTGTGTACCGGCCGTCCGCGTGTTTGGTCAGGCGCCAGATGCGTTGCTGCGTGGTGCCGTCGTCATACTTGAACCGCTCGTCCAGCACACCCTCATTGCCCTGCCAGCGGCTGTCGATCTGGACCACAAACCGCCTGATGACCTGGCCACTGCGGTCCTG